>JAGBUS010000030.1 GCA_017630735.1 Alistipes sp.
ACTTAGAAAAGAGTTATTTGAAAAGCATGAGGAATATAGTGTAATAAAACAAGTTAGCAATTTCTTATCCATTGCCCATTCTCATGCAAGTTCTTCTTAATGGTTTGATACTCAAAGAATCTTAATCAAACTACATCAAATATACAAATAAAGAAAAATATTTCTTACCTTCGTGCAAAATAAAGTATAAAAAAGGGTTATAATATATTTACTTAGCGCACTTTCTATATTATGATTATAGATATTATCATAGCAATGATAGCTATCATAGCAATAGTCGTAGGATGGAGAAAGGGCTTCATTGTCCAGCTTCTCCAACTCGCGGGTCTATATATTGCTATCCTATTTGCTCCAGACTTTGCCAATAGCATCGGCGAGCATTTCACCAAGGATCCAGGCTTAGCATATATCATTGGCTTTGGCATTATAATCATTGGTGTATGGCTCTTTGTGTGGATTATTGCCCCTCTATTCCGAAAACTCCTCTTCTTCGAGACACTCAAGCGACTTGACTCAGTACTCGGTATGGCTCTTGCATTCGTGGCATCCGCAATAATAGTCTCTGTGCTTTGCTCCCTCTTTATCACCGCAAATATTGGCGAGATGCGCGCAGAGAAGGTTCTTGAGTTAGGCTCAACGGGAAGCCTAACGCCCGACACGATTGAAAACTATGCTGAGATGTTTGAGAACAAAGATTCCCGTGTACGTGAATATTTCGAACCCAAATATATCGACTACGACGTTCTTGACGAGTCTATACTCTTCAATGAGTTAGCAGCCTTTGGCGAGGTTATATGTCCAGAGCTTAAGGAGGTCAAAGATAGTGTCTTAGAGTGGGCAATTAGCGTTAAATCCAATTATGAATCAGTCTTCTAACAATATCGAGACAAGAGTAGAAGGAGTTGTTATCAGCTCAACAGGCAGTTGGTATGAGGTCTCTACACCACATGGGGTCCTCGATTGCCGTATACGTGGCAAATTACGACTCAAGGGCATACGCTCTACAAACCCTGTTGTGGTGGGCGACCACGTCATGGTGGAGTCCGACGAGCAGAGCAACGCCATTGTAGAGATTATACCTCGTCGCAACTATGTGATACGTCGTGCCTCAAACCTATCTAAGGAGTCACACATCATCGCGGCGAATATCGACCGTGCACTCCTTATTGTCACCCTCCACTCACCCTCAACACCTCGTGAGTTTGTAGACCGTTTCTTAGTTACATGCGAGGCTTATAAAGTCCCTGTAACCATTGTGTTAGGCAAGGCAGACACACTAATCAACGAGCACGCCGAGGAGGCTGATGAGTTTGAAGCAATATATACCGATGCTGGCTACGATGTGCTGCGCCTTAGCTCGTCAACAGGCGAGGGTGTAGAGGATATTCGAGCACTGCTCCATGGTCGCACAACTCTTGTTGCGGGAAATTCGGGTGTTGGCAAGTCAACCCTTGTACGAGCCATCGACCCGACACTTGATATTCGCACAGGCGAGATCTCCGAGAGCCACCATAAGGGCAAACATACAACAACATTCTCTACGATGTACCCCATCGAGGGAGGATATATCATTGACACCCCAGGTATCAAGGGCTTCGGACTTATAGATATTGAATCACGCGAATTATGCCGCTACTTCCCTGAAATGATGCGTCTTGCTCCAGAGTGCCGTTTCTACAACTGCACGCACACACATGAGCCAGGATGCGCTGTTTCTGAAGCAGTTAAGGAGGGCACTGTGGCGTGGTCACGATATGAAAGCTACCTAAAAATATTAGACGAAGATGACAAATATCGCAAGTAGACTACGCACCGAGCAACACTCCGAGGAGTGGATGCGTGAGCGTCTCGAATATATGACCGAGTTCCTCACCGAGGAGCGCAAGGAGGTACTTAGCCGTACCCTTAATCAGCGTACGCACTATATGCGTATTATGACCGAAAATATGTTCCATCCGCAAAATGCCAGTGCCATTATGCGCCATTGCGAGGCTTTTGGTATTCAGCAGATACACACGGTAGAGGATCGTTGTAAGTTTGACCCATCGGTAAATATAGTACGCGGAACTCAAAAATGGGTAGATGTAGAGCATCACGACACTACGGCAGAGGCTCTCGCAGCACTCAAAGCCGAGGGTTATCGCATTGTTGCAACAACACCTCATCGGTGCAGCTCAACACCCGAAACTTTTGATGTTACAAAGGGTAAATTTGCCTTGGTTTTTGGCACCGAGCATGCTGGCATTTCGGAGGAGGTTATCGAGGCTGCCGACGAATTCTTGATGATTCCAATGTGTGGCATGGTAGAGAGCCTAAATGTCTCAGCTTCAGCCGCTATTCTAATATACATGCTTTCACAGCGCATACGCGAAACGGTAGATAATTGGCAACTTACAGATGCCGAAAAACTACGTCTTTTAACACGTTGGACGATGTCCTCAGTACGTGATTATGAGGGCATATTGCGCCGTGCCGAGCAGAGCGGAAAACTGACTGTTGAATTCTAAATAGTCACTCTCTGATTATCTATAATCACTTTTCTTTTTTGTAATACAAAAAAAAAGAGTATCTTTGTGCGATTATGCGCACGCATACGCTACGTGCGTACGCTTAACGACACGAAGAGAATGTTAGAGAAATTAGCTAAACAGACCGCAATATATGGCATCAGCACGATAGTTGTTCGCTTTTTAAACTATCTGCTCACCCCCTACTACACCCGCATCTTCGAGCAGGGTGAGTATGGTATTGTCACCGACATATATGCTCTTATTCCCTTTGCCCTCGTTGTTCTCTCTATGGGCATGGAGTCGAGCTTCTTCCGCTTCACCACACGTGCCGAGGAGATGGGAGGCGATGTTAAGGAGGGCAAACGCCGTGTATTTGCCTCAACATGGGGCATGACATCACTAAATGCGGTTATCTTCTTTGCCCTCGTAGCACTATTCAACGCTCCGATATCTAAGGCTATGGGTGCTGCATACGTTGCACATCCAGAGTATGTAATGATTGTTGCTGCCATCGTCATGGTCGATGTATGGTCAATCATACCTTTCTCACGCCTTCGCGAGCAGGGTCGCGCTATGCACTTCGTTCTCCTCAAGGCTCTGAGCGTACTCCTAAACGTTGGTTTAGCTATAGGCTTCGGTTTTTGTGGTCTCTATGCCACACACTTTGGTGTTGGCTGGGTGCTTATTGCTAATCTTATCGCCAGCATCGTAACACTCATTGCTCTGCTTCCTACCACTGAGAGAACTATGCCTCGTATCGACTGGACGTTGATGCGCCAAATATTCATCTACTCACTGCCGCTACTTATCGGAGGCATTGCAGGCACTGCAAATGAGTTTATCGATAGGCAGATGATTAAGTACCTCACACCTGGTGACGAGGCGCAGGCGATGGCAGAGTTAGGCGTATATGGTGCAATAGTGAAGATTGCCGTAGTGATGACCCTCTTCACACAAATGTACCGACTCGCCGCCGAGCCATTCTTCCTCTCAGGCTTCAAGAAAGAGGAGTTCAAGGAGGCAAATGCCGCTTCGATGAAGTATTTTGTTATGGCGTCAATGGTGATATTCCTCGGCATTGTCCTCTTCCGCGACCTCTTTGCGCTTATCGTTGGTCGTAACTTCCGCGAGGGTATCGACATCCTACCTATCGTCCTTGCATCAAATGTTTTGGCAGGTATATGGTTCAACCTCTCATTCTGGTATAAGAGAGAGGAGAAGACAAAATATGCTGCATACATCACCTCGTTGGGTCTTGTTATAACCATTGCACTAAGCTTTATCCTTGTGCCAAAGATGGGTTACCGTGGTGCCGCGTGGGTGCGCCTGGTTGCCGAGGCAGCGATGGTAGTGTGGAGCTATACACTATGCATGAAACACTTCCCTATTCCATACGACCTCAAGCGTATTGGAGAGTACTTTGCCGTAGCGGTGGTTGTATACATAGCATCTGAATATTCGTTCCGAAACCTCAACGAGGACATTCATTTTGCAGGAAATATCCTACTATTCCTCTCGGCTATAGCATACGCTATCTGGCGCGAGAAGATTAACGTTAAGGCACTTCTTAGAAGTGTTATAGGTAAATTTTTAGGTAGAGCAAGATAATGAGATTTGCAGACATCATAGGACACGACGCACTCAAGGCAAGACTTAAGGCACAGATAGATGCTGGACGCGTGAGCCACGCACAGCTCTTCACGGGCGATGCTGGCTACGGCACGCTACCTTTGGCATTGGCATACGTGCAGTATCTCTTCTGTTCTAATCACCACGATGGAGATTCGTGTGGAGAGTGCCCTTCATGTAAACAAATCGAGGCATTAGCACACCCCGACCTACACATGGTCTTTCCAGTAAATAAGCGCGAGAAGAAGCCAAATGAGGCTGTCATCAGTGATTTGTTTATTGATAAGTGGCGCGAGATTTGGCAGCGCAATGATGGTGTATTCTCAGCTGACGAGTGGTATGCCGACCTCGACCTCGGAAAGACAATGAAGGGACTTATCACCACTAAGGAGTCGGAGGAGATAATACGCAAACTGCAATTCAAGAGCTACTCATCGGAGTATAAGGCGATGATTATCTGGCTTCCAGAGGCTATGAATCAGGAGGCAGCCAATAAGATTCTCAAGATTCTTGAGGAGCCATGGGATAAGACACTCTTCATCCTTGTGTCGGAACACCCAGAGCTACTACTCCAGACTATCACGTCGCGTACTCAGGAGGTATCGGTAGGTCGCATAGATGTTGCTACACTTCAGAGCGTTGCCAAGCGTGAGGGCAAAAGTCGTGAGGAGGCACACAACATAGCACGCCTCGCTGGTGGCTCAATATTGGAGCTTAGAGAGTTGCTTCGTGGCGAGACGGACGAGAGCCGCGCACAGTCGTTCGAGCTTTTCACTCGCCTTATGCGCCTTAGCTACAACGACAAACACCTTGAGCTATTCGAGTGGGCAGATGATATTGCTGCTCTCACACGCGAGGGACAGCGACAGTTCTTCCTGCATGCGGTACGTCTGCTACGAGAGAGCTACATGCTTCATGCAGGACTCGGCTCTATCAGCTACCTTTGGGGTGAGGAGCAAGCCTTTTGTAAGAAGTTTGCGCCATTTATCGGTAACCAGAATATTGAGATTTTGGTGGAGGAGATAGAGCGCGCCATGCTTCAGATAAGTCAGAACGGCTCACCACGCATAGTTTTCACACACTTCGCACTTGCCGTGTCGAAGCAGATAAATCGACTACAATAATGGGTGCTACAAGTGTTATATTGTTGTTAGGGTCGAATGATGCGCAGGCGGCAGATATTGTACAGCGCGCCATCAACATCATCGCAAACTCCGTAGGCGATGTTGTGAAGCTATCAGCGGAGTACCGCTCAAAGGCGTATGGCTTCACCTCGGACAGGGAGTTTATAAATCGTGCTGTGGAGGTAACTACTACTGCCGATGCCTACGAAGTGTTACGACGCATAAACCTTATCGAAGCCCTTTTAGGACGCGACAGAGATGAAGAGACGAAGGTTAAGTGCGCTAAGGGCGAGGCTTATGCCTCACGACCTATCGACATAGATATAATTTTCTATGGCAATGAGACGTTCTCTGATGAGAGACTTACAATACCATACCACTTCTTGGACGAGAGGGAGTATGCGTTGCGCCCAGTGGTGGAGATAGCACCAGAGCGTCAACACCCAGCACTCAAGTATACACCACGCGAGATGCTTAACAGACTAACGAAAAATTAGACGTATATGAGATATATAACCATGTTATTGGCGATGTGTGTGGCTTTACTAAGCCTGACGGGATGCTTCAAGGAGGAGAAGCAGGGCACACGCATGCTTATTTCGCTATATTCACAGAATGTTACCAATGACCCCATCATGAAGACATCTTCGGACATCGAGGGCTATGCCTTTGAGGTTAAGAAGGGCTCTAAGTGGGAGGTATCATCATGGGAGGATGCCCTCAACCACCGCATAACAAACACCGAGACTGGGGAGCAACAGAGCGAAGATATGGTATATACCTATGCCAACTACGACACCGAGGCGGAGTATCAGCTAAGCTTCGAGCTATGGTCAACCCACACATTTTTGGTCGTTGTAGACAGGACAAACAAGATTTATGCTACGCGTCAATATGACACACCGATGAATCTTCCTACAGTCTATACGCAGTTACACCTGTATGCACATAAGAAATCGGGCTCAGCAAACGGCTGGACATTTGTAAATCCATTTCCAGATGAGGCACGCGAGCCATTGGTGCCAACAGAGACTGAAGAAAACGAAAAAGAAGAAGAGACAAAATCTCCTCAAGCGTAATGAGAAAATGATATGGTAATGAGCAGAAAAAGAGATATCACACAGTGCATAACAAGATTTATATCTGTTGCTATAGTGCTATTGTTTGGCGCAGCACTCCTCACGAAGTGCGCCTCAACAATGACACCTACGGGAGGTCCTAAAGATACTATCCCTCCTGTCATTGTATTCATGCAGCCAGATAATTTCACCACAAATATCGACACTTTACGCTATCCAAAGATATACGTTGAGTTCGACGAGTATGTGCAGATCAAGGATTTGCAGAAGGAGCTATATACCTCGCCAGCAATGAAGAAGAAGCCTACGGTGGTACGCCGTGGTCGCGGTATTGTCGTGACGATGAAGGATACCCTTCGTCCAAACACCACATACGCCATTAACTTTGGTGCTGCCATAGCCGATAATAATGAGGGTAATCCACTCCACTCTATGCGCTATGTCTTCTCTACAGGCGACACCGTGGACTCGATGTATATGTCGGGATATACCGCCGACTCATATAAGGCAGACTCTGTAAGCAAGTCGTTCATCTATTTCTTCATTGCCGACTCCTTGGAGCAGACCAAGGATTGGGACTCTACGATGTTCAAATACAAGCCTCAGGTTATTGCGCGTGCCGAGAAGAACGGTATATTCATCGCACAAAACCTCAAGCCAGTAGACTACCGCATCTATGCCTTTGAGGATACCAACGGCAATATGGAGTATGAGCCTTCAGTAGACCAAATTGGATTCCTCGAAGGCACTTACAACCCATCGACAATGCCTGGATTTACTATTTGGTTCGACTCGCTACGTCACTATCCATCTGCCGATCCACAGCTATACTTCCGCATGTTCATGGATCGTCGTTTCGCACGCCACACCCTCAATGGTCAGGAGCGTCTGAATCGCCACAAGGCAATGCTATACTTCGGAGCACCTAACCCAGAGGTTACATCCATAACATTCGACTCTATTCCTGAGGATAAGGTTATTTATGACCCCCAGAACTATAACCGCGACACCGTGGCTCTATGGTTTGACCTCGCACCTGAGGAGCTTCCTGATACCATAAAGGGAGTTATTACATACTTCAAACACGACTCTATTAACCAACTTGTGGAGTCTACAGACAAGCTACGTCTTGCATGGGTGAAGGTTGAGACAAAGGAGGAGCGCAAGGAGCGTGAGGAGTTGGAGAAGGAGCGCGAAAGAGCTGAGAAGGCAGGCGAAGAGTGGGTAGAGCCAGAGAAGGAGAATCCATTCAAACTCACTATGGCGTCATCAGGAGAGTTCCACAAGCATAAGTCATTGGATATGGAGTTTGACTTCCCGCTTACGAAATTCGACTCTACGCTTGTGACACTTAAGATGACTACGGACGATAACACCGAGCCACAGGATGTGAAGTTCCACTTTGTGCAGGATACGCTAAATCGTCGTAAGTATCAGTTGCGTGTTGACTGGCAGCCTAAGGCAAAATATGAGCTTGTGATGCCTGCTGGCGTATTCGAGAATGTGGCACGTGAGAGCAACGACACCATAAAGTACTCATATACAGGTGCCGACCCTGAGCGATTTGCCATCGTTAATATTGATGTCAAGAGTACCCATCCTAAGGCTCGCTACATCCTTCAGCTTACAAATGCCCAGGGCAAGACACAGCGCGAGATACGCAATGTTAAACCAGGCAAGTATGTGCTGGATTATGTCACAGCTGGCGATGTTATGCTCCGCGTGGTGGAGGACATGAACGGTAACGGCAAGTGGGACACGGGTGATATGGTGCTTATGCGTCAGCCTGAGCGTACCGAGATATATAAGAACGAGGATGGCAAGGAGATTATCACCACTAAGGAGAACTGGGAGTTCGACTTGGAGGTGGATATGGATAAGCTATTTGCACCTATAACCATGGAGTCTGTCATTAAGATGCTCAATGACCGTGAGGATGAACGCCTTAAGAAGCTTGCCGAGGAGGAGGCTAAGAAGCGTCAGGAGGCGAACAAGAATAAGAACAACAACCAGAACTCTGGTATGGGCTTTGGTGGCTTGGGAGGCGGCTCAATGGGCGGTCTTGGTGGTGGTCTTGGTGGTGGCGGTCTACGCAACGACACTGGCTCTAGCTCTATGAGTGGTGGTATGGGCGGCATGGGCGGAAACATGAGACGTTAAGATATTAGAAAGAGATGAGGAAAAGAACAAACATACAACTACTCTGTGCGGTGTTACTCACGATGATTGTAACACTATGTAGTCAGCATGCTACAGCACAGCACACCCTAACACTGACAGGTGGTACAGGAGCTTCATACGTGCGCTTCTACCCTGCCGAGATAACTAAATGGATGTGGCAGTGCGAGAATTATGGTCTATCGTGGCGTTACTACAGCGAAAAACCTCGTTTTGTGGGTGCTGTAGGTATTGACCTTGAGTTTTTGGAGCGTGGCTACCGCTTCGGATATAGATATACATCATCGTGGGAGACTGTTGGAGACGAGCTGAAAGAGACACGTCGCTACGAGTTCTACAAACGTAAGATTAACTCTATTATGTTGCCACTTGTATGGCAGCCACACTTCTATCTCGTTAAGAATCGCCTGCGTGTCTTCATTGAGGCAGCACTGGTGCTATCCTACAACCTATCATCGCAATATGAGTATGAGGATGGTAAAAAGCCAGGAGGTACGTATGAGTGGAAGGTTCCGCGCGACAACCGTTTCGGATACGGCTTGGCTGGTGGCGCAGGCTTCGCGCTCCTCTTTGGTCAGGTGGAGGTGGGTTTCAAGGCAAGATACCACTTCGGCTACTCCGACATCCTGAAAAATCGAAATAAGTACTATTCAAATAGCACGGATGGTGACGAAAACCCATTTTACTACTCTCCTCTACGCTCGCCAATGGATAACCTCAACTTCTCACTGACGGTGGGTTGGCGATTTAATAAGCGAGGCTTCAACGAGTGGTTTGTGGTGCGTCCAAAGAAGGAGAAGCCACTAAAGACCTTCAACTTCTCGGAGCAGACAGGAGCAAACAAGGGAGGCTCAAGCAACCAGAATAGTATGGGAGCAAGACATTAATAACAACTTTGATATAAATAAACTAAACGAAAAATATTATGGATTCAACAAGACAGCAGAAGATTGCACGACAGATTCAGCGCGATATCGCAGAGATTTTGCAGAAAGATATGGCAGATACCATTCGTGGCTCACTCGTAACCGTGACCACAGTGCGCGTATCTCCCGACTTGGCATACGCCAAGCTCTACATCAGCATCTTCCCATTTGAGCGTAGCACAGCGATGCTTGAGGCGATAAAGGAGAAGAGCTGGTATATTCGCAAGCTCCTTGGTGCTCGTATTCGCAACCAGCTCAAGATTGTGCCAGAGTTGGAGTGGTTCATCGACGACTCGTTGGAGTATATCGAGAACATCGACAATCTCCTTAAGGAGTAACACCTAAATCACGCAACTATTATGCTCTGGGGGATATTTGCCCGTCGTTATATGTTTTCACCGAAATCACACTCGGTGATAAATACTATTGCGTGGGTAAGTCTCATAGCCGTAGCTGTGCCTACCGCTGCGATGATAATACTGATGGCTGTCTTCGATGGCTTAACGGAGACCGTCGCTAAATTGGAGAGTGCTATTGACGGCGACATTGAGATTGTCGCCCGACGTGGTCAAACTATCCAATACAACGACCTTGATATCAACCAAATAGCGAGTATCGAGGGTGTGGAAGCGGTAGCCCCATATATTGAGCAGAGCATAATGGCATCAGCAGCAGGGCGACGTACCACGGTTGTGCTTCGAGGTGTGGACCGTAGCTACTACGATGTTATGTCGCTCAACGACCTTATCGAGGCAGGTAGCTTAGAGTCGATATTCGCTGGAGACATCGTTCTGGGCACGTCACTATGCTCACAGTTAGGAGCATACGGCATAGGCACAGAGATTGAGCTATATGCCCTGAATAGAAAGCCTATATCCTCGCTTCTTCCGCTCAGTGGCATATCTCACATGACAACTCACCTCGGAGGTGCTATTAACGGTAATAATGAGATTAGCTCGTCGCTTGCCATAGCAGAATTGGAGCGCGTTCAGCAACTACTGAACTACAAAGATCGCGTATCTGCAATAACAATGCGCGTTGCTAAGGATGCAAAGATTGAGGATGTTGTAGAAGCCACAGAGAGTATCGTCGGTGATGAGTACAAGGTTATTACTCGCCAAGAGAAGAATGCTTCGATAAATGCCATACTCAAGATGGAGAAGTATGCCATTGTGCTTATCGGTGCGCTGATAATACTCATAGCATCCTTCTCGATTGTGGGTACGGTGATAATGCTTATTACAGAGAAACAGCGCGACATCGCAATACTTCACGCCTTGGGTGCTAACAACCGCCTTATACACAACATCTTCGTGGGCGAGGGAGTATTACTCACCACAGCAGGATGCCTACTCGGCACACTCATTGGCTGTGGAATATCGTTGCTGCAACAACACCTTGGCATTGTTAAAATTCCTGGCGACACCTTCCTGCAAAGCTACCCCGTAAGCCTCAACTTTGGAGATGTTGTCATGATTATGTTTATAGTGATAATCACAGGCTCAATAGTATCGTGGACCACGGTACGTGCACGACTAATGAGCCAAAGATAGAGTATAGATTATGTTTAGAAAATTATCAAGCTACGTGGCATCAACAGTGGTTGCTATAGCTACACTCTTAGGCAGTGTGGCATGCTCAGGACCACGTGTAATTCCAGATAATATACTTATAGATATATTCCACGATGCTTATATCGCCAACGCATATATTGATGAGTGCAATATAAATAGCGACTCGTTATATATCTATGAGCCTATCTTCGAGCGATATGGCTACACGATGGATGATTTACAGCATACTATCATGACATTTACCGAGCGTAAGAGTGCGATGCTCAGCGACTTGATGCATGAAGTAAATAGTCGTATTGATGCTGAATCGAAGGTCGAGAATCGTAAAATGATTATCCTCGACACCATAGATAATATCGCAAAACGCGCCTATACTCGCACCATATATAGCGACACGCTAATACGTGTAAAACACATGCGCGATACTACGAAGCTACGTATAACCATCAGCGACCTAATCCCTGCAGAGTATAGCGTATCGTTTGACTACCTCATAGATTCATTGGACGAGAATCGCAACTCGCGTATTGAGGCATACCTGCTTACTTACGATACGGTGCAAACATTACGCCACACGATGATGCTTAGTCGCTACCGCGAGGCTTCATACTCACGTAAATTCAAAGCCGACACTGTACACCGCGAGCTATACATTGATATGTTCTATCACCCTGAGACCGAGGAGTCGAAGCTCCCAGATATAACCATTAAGAACTTCAAAGTAGTTCGTGTACTCGACACCGAGCAAAGCGTAGATAGCCTATATCACGAACAGCTAAATTTACGCATTATAAACCACGCACTGATGACATCATTTACTGCAGATACGGTTGATGTTGTCGATGTTGTGATACCTACAGATACAATAGCCTCAGACACCACGTTGCTATATGGCAAGAAAGATAGCCTCACACTACGCGCTAATTAACGGCACTCTTGAGCGTAATATCGTGGTTGAAGTAGATGATAATCGTGTTATCACCAATATCATCCGTACCTCAGCACTCGACGCTATGGCTGGTGTAGAGTTCTACCCAGGAATACTTATTCCAGGCATGATAAATGCCCATTGTCACCTCGAACTATCCTATCTGCATAAGCAGATTGAGGAGGGTACAGGCTTTGCTGGCTTTGCGCGCGCTATAGGAATGGTACGCAATAACTTTAGTGACGAGGAGCGTGTACGCGCTTCAAGGGTTGCTGATGCCAAGATGTGGGATGAGGGCGTAGAGGCAGTGGCAGATATAGCCAACGACGAGCTTATAATGGATGTTAAAGATTGCTCAAAGATTGAGTATTACACTCTTTTTGAGCATTTTGGACTTAATAATAGGTCTACCAAACAACTGCAACAGGTTGCTTCGCTCTATAACAACGCCTACGTCACGCCACACTCTACATACTCCGTGCAGGATGCTCCATTTAAGGAGATAGTGGCACTGAAAAACCCTTTAATCTCGGTACACCTTCTTGAGAGCGACGACGAGAGCCAACTATACCAGCACCATGGCTCACTATGGGAGTGGTATGAGCGTATGGGATGGGAGTGCGATTTCCTGCACTACGGATCACCCGCAAGGCGTATCGTGGAGAGCATACCCCAAAACTCGTCTATTCTTCTGGTACACGCAACACGCGCAACAGAGATGGATGCTACCATGATTGAGGAACATACGACACAGGCAACATGGGTATTGTGCCCAGAGTCGAATCGCTATATCTCCAACCTTAAGCCAGATGTTGCGATGTTCAGACGCATAGGTGCAAAGATTGCTATCGGCACAGACTCTCTGGCGTCTGCTCGTAGCCTCTCGATGATTGACAACCTACGTCAGCTTGGTGACATCTGCGAGGTGCCTCTCACAGAGCTTCTAATATGGGCAACATACAATGGAGCACAAGCATTAGGCATTGAGGGAACAAAGGGAAGCATCGAGGTAGGCAAGGCACCTGGATTGGTTATTATTGATGGCACAGACCTTCATAATCTCCGCCTTACCCCCGAAAGCACAACACGTAGAATATTATAATGGCACGATATTAGCATCGTTTAAATAATAAAGTTATAAGATTGGTTGAAAAACGTCCCCCTTACTTTGATAGAACCAAAGTTTTACGTATCTTTGTAGATAAATCATTAATGAGATTGTATCGTGAATAATATAGTTCAAATAGAGCAAAACAACTGTGGTCAAACGATCCACTGCCATTACCTTAGCGAGTCAGGCACATGGGTAGCATACGGCAAATCTGCGTATGCTCTGCAACACATGGCAAATAACGCAGGTCTTCCCACGATAGATAGATACTCTACCGACGTGGATATGGCGTGCGTAATGATAGGTACCAAGACCCTTAATCGCATGTGTCCCAACACCAACACCACAGGCGAGGATAATTACCTATGTATAAACTACACATCGGAGTTTAGCAACAAGGCATACACATCTTGGGTCAACGAGGTGCGCGATGCCAGTGCTAAGAAAAATAACCGTTGGGTATACACCATCATTAGCGACGAGATTGCACATGGAGAGTACATCAAAGATGGAATGTCGGCATTTGCACGCAACACAAAACGTGCTGTAGACCTTATTATCTCCCTCACAGCATTGATAATCTTCTCTCCACTCTTCTTAATCACCTACATACTTGTACGTATGGAGGATGGAGGTCCTGCAATATTTAAGCAGGAGCGCATAGGACGCTATGGACGACCATTCTACATCTATAAGTTCCGCTCGATGCGTCTCGATGCCGAGAAGAATGGTCCACAGCTGAGCCACAGCAGTGGCAAGTATGACCGTCGTCTCACGAAGATTGGTCGATTCATACGTGCACACCACCTTGATGAGCTACCACAGCTATGGAATGTTCTGCGCGGTGATATGGCATTTATAGGTCCACGTCCAGAACGTCAGTTCTATATCGACCAGATTATGGAGCTTGACAAACGATACGAGTATCTTTACCAGATACGCCCTGGCGTAACAAGCTATGCTACGCTCTACAACGGCTATACAGACACAATGGAGAAGATGCTACGCCGCTTGGAGCTCGATCTCTACTACCTAAGTAATCGTTCATGGTGGTTTGACATGAAGATTCTCTTCAACACCTTCTGTTCCATTGTTTTTGGAAAAAAGTTTTAGTTCCGAAAAACTACTTACAAGCTATATGCAAGCAATAATATTAGCAGCCGGTATGGGTCGTCGCTTAGGCGAGTTGACCGATAATAACACCAAGTGTATGCTTGAGGTTAATGGTGTGCGCCTAATTAATAGAACCCTCGACACTCTCGCTGAATTGGGTATCAAGCATGTAATTCTCGTTGTTGGATACAAGGCTCAGCACGTTATCGACCATGTTGGTGCGACATATAAAGGGATGACAATATCATACGTTGAGAATAGCGTATACGACAAAACCAACAACATCTACTCATTATTCCTTGCACGCGAATACCTCCTCAAGGACGACACTCTGCTTCTTGAGTCTGACCTTATATTTGAGAACAAGGTACTACACAAGATTATCAACGATAGCTACCCTAATATCGCCCTTGTAGACAAGTATGAGAGCTGGATGGATGGTACGGTTGTTACCCTCGATGACGATAGCAAGATTAAGGAGTTCTTCACCAAAGATAAGTTCCGATACTCAGACATAGACAGCTACTATAAGACTGTTAATATCTACAAGTTCAGCAAGGAGTTCTCTGCCACACATTACGTTCCATTCCTTGAGGCGTATTGCCATGCTCTTGGCAATAACGAGTACTACGAGCAGGTACTAAAGGTTATAACCCTCCTCGATGACTCGCCACTAAAGGCACTACCGCTCAATGGCGAAAAGTGGTATGAGATAGATGATGTTCAGGATCTTGATATTGCATCAAGCATATTTGCCACAAGCGACGAGGAGCGTTTCCGCGCTATATCGTCACGCTTCGGTGGCTACTGGAGATACCCACACCTCTTAGATTTTTGCTACCTCGTAAATCCTTATTTCCCACCACGACAGATGGTTGATGAGATTAAGGCGAGCTTCGACACTCTTATGCGCGAGTATCCATCGGGCATGCGCGTAAATAGCCTCCTTGCAGCAAAATACTTTGGCATATCACAAGATTATATCGTTGTGGGCAATGGTGCTGCAGAGCTTATCAAGGCATTTGTTGAGAGGTATGCTGGCAAAATGGGTGTTATCTATCCAACATTTGAGGAGTACCCTAACCGCTCGGCTAAAGAGGAGCTTGTTGTGTATACCCCAGAGAATGGAGATATGCACTATACTGCCGATGATATCATATCGTTCTTTGTCGATAAGAGTGTTAAAACACTGCTTCTTATCAATCCAGATAATCCATCTGGAAACTATATACCTTATGGAGAGCTAATGCGCCTTATCGCATGGACAAAAGAGCAAGACATCACCTTTGTTGTTGATGAGTCGTTTGTCGATTTTGTGGATGTGGAGGGTGAGTTCTCGCTTCTAAAGAATGAGATACTATCCGACAACCCACACCTATGCGTTGTTAAGAGCATATCAAAGTCTTATGGCGTACCAGGCTTCCGCTTAGGAGTATTAGCCAGCGGCAATAAGGAGATTATCGCACACCTTAAAAAGGAGGTTGCTATATGGAATATCAACTCCTTCGGAGAGTTCTATATGCAGATATACGAGAAATATCATAAGGACTACCTCAAGGCGTGTGAATTGTTTCGCGAGGAGCGCAAACTCTTCTACGACGAGTTGCAGGAGATATCATACCTCCACGTTGTACCTTCACAAGCCAACTACTTCCTCTGTGAGATTCGCGGTGGCAGATACTCGGCACGTGAATTGGCAGTACGCCTGCTTGCCGACTACGATATCCTTATTAAGGATTGCTCATCGAAGGCAGCCTTCAATGGTCGCAACTACATACGCTTAGCAGTTCGTGACCGTAAGGATAACCATAAACTGGTCGAGGCACTAAAAACTTATATGTAATGAAGAGAATAACTAACAACGATATTGTTAATCTAAACATATCTCCAATACAATGTATTGATTGGGTACGCGAGGCATTCATCATGAAACATGATTGCCAGCTTCCTGCTAAGATGTCGGTACATCCCACGGGCAATGATTTCTTCACCACAATGCCTTGTCTCCTTCCTGCAAGCTATAGTCGTTTTGGCGCAAAGGTAGTATCACGAATTGTAGGTAGAGTTCCTGCATTAAAGAGCGACTTAATGCTTTTTAACTCTACAACGGGAGAGTTACTCGCTCTAATAGATTGTGACTGGATAACAGCCATGCGAACAGGTGCTGTAGCCGCTCTTGCGATAAAAACCCTACGTAACTCCCATGCTACAGAGTATGCTTTTATAGGTCTCGGAAGCACCGCACGTGCCACGCTTACATGCCTTTTGGAGAGTTGTAAAGATGAACATCTAAACATCCGTCTCTTTAAATATAAAGATCAAGCTGAAAAGATTGTTAGCGAGTATAGCAACTACTCAAATGCTACATTCACCATTGTGGATAACACGACCGACTTGGTTAAAGATGCAGATGTTGTTGTTTCGTGCATCACCGATGCCAATGGACTTTTGGTAGAGGATGAGAGCCTTTTTAAGCCAGGAGTATTGGTTGTTCCTGTTCATACTCGTGGTTTTCAGAATTGTGACACCACATTTGATAAAGTATTTGCTGACGATACAGACCATGTTAAAGGCTTCAAATATTTCTCACAATTTAAGGAGTTCCACCAGATTGAGGAGGTACTCAAAGGCGAGAATATAGGTAGAGCAAGTGACGATGAGCGTATTTTATCGTACAACATCGGTCTCGGTCTTCACGATGTGCTTTACGCATCACGTATATACGACATACTAAAATAGAAAGACATCTAAAGTTACTCCCATAACTTATGTGTAGTCGCGTTATCACACACTGTAATAGGTGTGCTATACTCTTTATTGTGGATTGCTCGCTATCAATGAAGAACCTCACTCGTTATAGCAACACCGAGATGACCAAGATGGAGGTAGCAACAATCATTGTTAACCACTTCATCGACGAGCTATTAGCACGAGCCACACGCCTGAGCAACGTACGCAACTACTATGATATCGGTGTAATTGGCTATTCAGGCTGTGAGGCAACATCTCTACTTCCCGACAATAACAGAATTCTCATCGACATTACGCGACTTTCGGAGTATCAACCGCAACCAAAAGCCGTATACCTTAATAATAGATATCCTGATGGCACTATCAAAAGGGTGTCATTCAATCTCCATCCATGGATTGAGCCTACAGCATCGGGGGCATCACCAATGTATGATGCTATGGTACTTGCCAAAACGGTGCTTAAAGAGTGGTGCAACGATCCACGAAACAACACGAGTTATCCGCCACTAATATTTCACATCACCGATAGTCTTTGCAGCGATGCCGACATCCATGACCTTAATGCTATATTAGACGAAATAACAGATATTGGTATACATAATGACAAGACTATTCTATTCAATGTATACCTTGCGACATTAGGCGAGGGCGATATGAAGGAGGAGATATATCCACGAGAATATACCTTTGCTACTGGAGACCGCGACCGCGAATTTATGTATAATATCTCAAGTTCATTTCCTCGCGAGTTGGAGTCGCACGTATCACAATTCTTTGAGCCAGATAACGAGGGTCCATATCGTACCGTAGCATTTAACATGTCTCCTATATCGATGCTATCAATAATCAATATTGGCACACAAAGCCACAAACGATAGTCATGTCATGATGGATATATGCACATACCACATATTTCGTAGTTGCATACGCAATCCGAAGCTACATCTTCGCACGCTGGATGATATTGTGTTTGATGAAACAACAGTAGCTTGCACAGAGCATTTCGTTGAGTGCGAAGCAACGATATTCGATTGTCGCGTCATGACATACGCACCCCTATCGCTCGATGCCATACACTATGCTAACCATGCGATGGAGGTTCTTGCTGCTACAAATGGCGACTTAGGAAATTTCAAGGTCGTAAAGAACGAGATTCTGCTGAACAGCCATTTTGCCAGCACATGTAGTCTGATTATTGAGACACTACCACAGGGAACACTCCTGAGCGAGGCAATATACACCTTTTCACAAGAGCACCTCCTGCAGGGTCTTAAGAATTTAAAGCAACGCCTACTGCGTCACAACGTATGTCACACCAACCTCACTCCCGACAATATCATTGTCGACAGCAATTATGAGTGGCATCCAATACGCTGGTACTATGCCGTAAAGGGTAAACGTAAGGACTACAAAGCCTTTAAGCTCCTTGCTGAGCGCATCCACGAGTGCTCCATTCCTGAGAGGTTTGCCCCGACATTAGATATCCTGTCGCACAACAATAATATCGAATATCCAGGCAAGCGTTTTCCGCTACGTGAGCGTCGCCGTCGCGTGATTACTGAAAATGGCACAGGCTTTAAGGATGAGCACGACAACTGGGTTATCGAAGATATATATCGTCATGCCACGGACTTTACCGAAGACCGCGCGATTGTAACCCTTAAGTCAGGACATAAGGGCATAATAAACCGCAGTGGCAAATATATTATACCTCCCGTATACGATAAGATTCTATTCGACACCAATAATGGCGAGTCAAAGGCATATAATGGCTTGGAGCTTACCCTATTTGACTACTTAGGCGCGAAGATAATGAGCTAAGTTTAACACAGCCAGCCTCTCTGCGCATCAGGCGCGATGGCGTAGTCCCATAACGACGCTTGAACGTTGCTATAAAATGTGATACATTGATAAAGCCACATAGTCGCGCTATCGTAAATGTTGGCAACGATGTTTTATGCAGTATTGCAGATGCAATCTCCAACCTACGGCATAGGAACCAACGATGGGGAGGTATGTGATAATAGTCATGGAAACGTCGCTTGAATGTAGAGACCGAAAGATAGCACATCGACGAAAGATCCTCTACGGAAATATTAGATGCAACACCCTTCAATACGGCTGTTTCAAATCGTTGTTGCTCACGACTTACCTCCGTCGCACAATTAAAGAGTTCTCGACGCTCGACATGTATTATCACCAATTCAAAGAGAGCGTCATCGCCTACGTGGCATACGATACTATGGAAGCCAGCATGCAAAATCGTTGGAGAATATTTTGATAGACGCACGACACCTTTATCATCATCCACACGACACTCTCCATTTACGAGATAGAGAATATCGTAACATGATGTCGTTAACTCAAGAATCGTATCGTTCGTAATATGTATATACTCCAACGACACATCACGAAGTAGCTCACTGCTGTTTATCTTAGAAATCATATCTTTGTTGTTTTACTTTTCACAAAGATATTCTATAATAACTCATAGGGCAAACACTCAAAAGCATTTGACCCTATAGATGTATAGATATGAGCTATATCTTATATATGACCTATTAAACGACTACCTGAGACGGTGTGCATGGAAGTGTGGCGTAACAAAACGCACGAAGAATAGTAGTGCCACAACCACAAAGGCTGCACCCAAGATATAACAATGTACATATCCCGACTCCGAGATAGCACCACCCACCAACATACCGCCACCTATGCCGACATCCCAACCTGTGAGGTATGTAGCATTTGCCGTAGCTCTGCGCGAGTTAGGGGCAAGGTTAATGAAGAGAGTATTGTATGCTGGGAACATTGTGCCATAGCCATATCCGAAGAGGAACGCCGTGAGGAAGTAGGTGACGTATGCTGCAGCGATGCTCCACGAAGCCACCGTAGAGAGCAACGCCTCACCACAAGCACCAAGGAAGGCAATGCAGATGCCTGTACGTATGGTCTCCGTCACAAAGCCCTTGTCTACACGCTTGCCAGAGTGGAGACGCGAGGATATTAGTCCCGCCGCCATAACGGTAAAGAAGAGACCTGCGTTGTGCGTGATACCCACCTCGCGAGCATATAGAGCCATATAGCTTGTTGTCATACCATAAGGCATAGCCAACAGGAAGAAGGCGAAGCATGCACGTATGCCCTCCTTAAGGAAGAAGCGATCTGCCGAGAGCTTAAACTCTGTCTTCTCCAATATCTTGCGTGGTGCGCGCACCAACGATGCGAGTATCAAGCCCACCGTTCCAGTAATCAACGAGGTGAGGAACAGCAGCGTGTAGCTTCCCGACGATATCACAAAGAGTCCCGCCATAGGACCAAATGCCATAGCGAGGTTGTTCGTTACGCCATAATAACCGAGACCCTCGCCACGTCGCGATGACGGCATAACATCAATAACAAGAGTATTTCCCGCCGTGGTGAGCATACCAAACGAGAAGCCATGGAATATACGTAGTAGGATAAACAACGCCAAGGTCTGCGTGATGAAGAAGTAGCCGAGAAACGACGCTACAAACACGGCGTATGCTGCTATGTAGACGCTCTTGCGTGGCAACGTGTCGGCAACAAAGCCTGCCAAAGGTCTTACACTAAGCACCGCCACAACATAGCACGACAGCACCACACCCACCAACGCCTGGCTGATACCGAAGGTATCCTTAAGGTATAGCGGTAACGTAGGCACAAGGATAAAGAACGAGAACGACATCATAAATGCCGATATGCAGACAAAGACATAATTACGAGTCCATAGCCTATCTTTTACTTCCGCTGCCATAGTGCTTATTTTTTGTAAGAATACAAAACAGATCCAATTACAAAGGTAGCACAAAAAAGTAAAAAGTGAACCCTAAACAGAATATAAATTTTGCATAAGAAGAAAGAGAGTGTCCAATATGTTAATAATCGGACACTCTCTCTTTGTTCATAGAAGTTGTATAACAAGAGCTGATTTTAGGCTTGCGAAGCTCGAAAAAGCGGAGTTTACTAAACGTAAATGAGCATTTTGAGAGCGAGCATATTTGTTGAAAGAACAGTGCTGATACAACGCTCGGCGAAATTTGAGACGATGGGCTGTACTAAAGCGTACTGTCCATTGGCGAAATATTTTGTTAGCGGCAGTAGATGCGCTGTTATATCAACAAAGAACGATAAAGCAACCTTGTTAGACAGCTTCTTTACTGGTTAAGCTCAGGCAAAGCAATTGTTGCTGTTGACTTGCGACGTGTGATAAGACTCACCTGGTCAGTAGTACCTGTGAAGCATATTACTCCCTTGCTACGCGAGAATATTTGCAAATCCTCGCACGCCACACCCATACTAATATTATCGATGCCATTAGATTTATAACTTACATGCTTAGCATTAGTGCTACACCACATACCTGTAAAGCCATCATTAGTAACTACCTCTAACTTTGGGGTATTGAGTTGCTGTACCTTACATGTAAATGTTCCAGAATTTAAGATTTTGATTGACTCAGCCGCAGTGATAGACTTCGCATTTATACTCATGGCTAAACCATTCTGAATATACAATGAGTTATTAAAGCTGTCGTGTCCAATAAAAATATCGACATTCGAGTTGGAGAAAATACGACACAAATTAGATAGCGATACAGTCATACGAACAGGTATCTTATCACAAAGAATAGTGTTCTTAGGGGTCTTCTTGTTTCCATCGCGACCAATAATGAATTTACGACCATCACGGGAACCATAATTGATATACTCCTCCTCTTGAACAGGATAGCTTATCTCGATACGCCCCTCCTCGCCATCTACAATCGTGAGATCTACGGGTATAAACATCAACAACTCCTTAGTCTCAGGATAGCTAAGAACAACACTCTTATACTCAACATCCTCAATTTTAATATCACCTTTGCGATGGTTATGACGCTGTGCAGAGACCTGTACTACTGCGATAAGCGACAAAAGGCTTAGTAATAATATCTTTTTCATAGTTATTCAGTTTTAGGGTTTGTATTCTCATCTTGGCTGTAAATCACCTGAATGTTTACAATGATGGCATCATCAAAACGTTTTAGCGAGTATATACGCTTAGGATTCTGCCACACCAAGATGTAGTCTGTAGACTTGCCATTTTTATCGTCGCAACTCCATGTATCTGCCGACTCGCAGTCCGCCAAGAAAGCACTGACAAACTCCTGACTCAAGGCTTTATCATCCCTAACATTTAGCTCTGTCACACGCTTGACTATCTCTCCCGTGTCGGGGTCGCGCTTAACAGCTGAGCGTAGCACTACATCACGCTTACTAGAAGGATAATGGAGTTCACGTTGCATAAGAGCATCAATATGCCCCTGCGCACTGCTCTCCGCAATTCCTGCCACAAGGAGCAGTGCAACGATTAATAATTTTCTCATATTTACTTCGTTTTAGATTCATTTATATGTTGAGTACTCAATTTTTCTTATATATCTGCCCAGGCGAGAAGATCGTTTGCCATATCCTCAATCTGGTCGGCTCTATTCATCATCGCCTCGATGTCTCCTTCGATATCCTCAATATTATCGTAACGTATACCATTCTCTACGATGTAACCCTCGTAATAGACACTATTACTGCTCGACGTACCTACGCTGAGCCACGCCACAATGCCTATGATAACCGCTGCAGCAACACCGCCTACCCATCGTACAACTCTGCGAAGCGAGACATACTTAGCAGGCTGTGTTATCTGCATAGTGCTTTCAGCCATTCCCTCCTCATACCAAGCAAACATCTCCCTCAGATACTCCCACTCCTCAGGGACATCATTCGAACGAAACCACGCATATAGCACCCTCTCCTCGGCATTCGTTGTGCGACCGTCAAGAAACTTCTCAACGAGTAGCTCTATTGCATCTATCTGTTTCATTTTTTTACTCCCTTTTTGAATTGTTCAAGTACGCTACGTCGCGCTCTGCTAAGATTCTGATATACCGCATCTACACTCATCTGCACCACTGCCGCTATCTCCTCGACCTCCATCCCCTCGATGTGCTTCATTCTTAAGACCATCTGTTGCTTAGAGGGCAGTGTATCTATAATCCTTAAGAGACGATTATACGTTTCACTATCGCTGGAATTCTCCTCCTCGCCCATAATTTCAGCCTTAAACTCTACGGATGGATGACGCTTGGCATCACGCAGGACATTCAATGCCGTATGTCGCACCGCCACCTGAGCCAACGCCATAGGGTTGGAGGTGCCGTCAATCCTGTCACGGATAGCAAACAGCTTTAGCAATACCTCCTGCACCACATCCTCAGCCTCCTCCGCATTGCGAAGTATGGAGCGAGCAGTGATTAGCATTGCACTACGACCTTTTCGCGCAAATATTTCAAACTCTGTAGTTGTCATCATCTTTTGTTTACTCACCTATATAACACCAAACGTGCGCAAATCTGACATAAATGTAGAAATATTTAGTATAAAAATTGGAATTTGGTGGTCAAAAAACAAAAATGAGCAGATCTAATGACCTGCTCCGAACATATCTATATCTATTTCTACCGATAACGATAACAACCTCTACAACCCATAACTAGCCATAATCCCTATATCTACCCATCTCGCCAGAGGCGAGCAAGGCATCGCCTTGCCAGAAGCCCCTCCCTTGTTAAGGGCAGGGGTTTGGGGTGGGATATGAATATAATCGGCTATTAGCCACCCCTTCAAGCCGTAATTAATCCAACAGAAAAATAAAGTATAATATATATAGGTATGGATGAAATGAA
>JAGBUS010000031.1 GCA_017630735.1 Alistipes sp.
AAGAATGTACCCTTAGCACCGATAACCAACTCACCTGGAGTAAATGGCTTCTCTACAGTACCGAATGGCGAAGTCTTAGTGATCTTGCCAAGCTTGGTAGTAGGAGAGTACTGACCCTTAGTCAAACCGTAGATCTCGTTGTTGAACAAGATTACGTTAAGGTCGATGTTACGACGGATAGCGTGGATAAAGTGGTTACCACCGATAGCCAATGAGTCGCCATCACCTGTACATACCCATACTGAGAGGTCTGGGTTTGCAGTCTTGATACCTGTTGCAATAGCATTCGCACGACCGTGGATAGTGTGGAAGCCGAAGGTCTTCATGTAGTAGATGAAACGTGATGAGCAACCGATACCTGATACGAATGTAAACTTGTTATGTGGCTTGCCCAAAGCATCTGCTACCTCAGGCAATGTGCGCTGTACTGCGTTAAGAATTGCGTGGTCGCCACAACCTGGACACCACTTTACCTGTTGATCGCTCTTGAAATCAGCGGGTGTATACTTAAAATCTGCCATAGTTTTATTAGTTTTTAGTGGTGTACTTATTATAACATTGAGTTAATCTTCTCCTTGAGCTCTACAACGGTGAATGGCTGACCCTCAGTCTTACCGTAAGACTCGATGTTAACGCCAGTGAACTGCTGACGGAGGTAGTTAGCAAACTGACCCTCGTTCAACTCACATACTACGATGCGCTTGTAACGCTTCAAAATCTCGTCAACACCCTTCTGCAATGGGTAGATGTAGTTGAAGTGAAGGTGTGCTACGCTCTTACCCTCATCCTGCAACTGCTTAACTGCGCTGTGAAGGTGACCACGTGTACCACCCCAACCGATAACGAGTACATCTGCCTCCTGAGCTCCGAATACCTCCAACTCTGGCAATACATCAGCAACAAGCTCAACCTTGCGCTTGCGTGTTGTAACCATCTCCTGGTGGTTCTTAGGATCGTGAGAGATAGTACCACGAAGGTGATCCTTCTCCAAACCACCGATACGGTGCTCAAGACCCTCCTTACCAGGGAATGCCCAACCACGAGCCAACTTCTCGTTACGTGCGTATGGTAAGAACTCCTCGCCCTCAACACGGTCAACGATAGGAGGAACGATCTCTGGATACTCTGACATTGATGGAATCTTCCATGGCTCTGAACCATTAGCGATGAAACTCTCAGAAAGCAACATTACAGGAGTCATGTGCTCCATTGCAATCTTACTTGCCATAAATGCATAGTGGAAACAGTCGCTTGGTGATGAAGCTGCGATAACAACCATAGGACACTCACCATTACGGCCGTAAAGTGCCTGGTTAAGGTCGCTCTGCTCAGTCTTTGTAGGAAGACCTGTTGATGGACCACCGCGCTGTACGTCAACAACAACGAGTGGGAGCTCTGCCATAACTGCCAAGCCCATTGCCTCGCTCTTAAGCGAAATACCAGGACCTGAAGTTGTTGTAACAGCGAAGTTACCAGCATAGGCAGCACCGATAGATGTACAGATACCTGCAATCTCATCCTCAGCCTGTACAGTCTTAACACCGAGATCCTTGCGCTTAGCAAGCTCCTCAAGAATTACTGTAGCTGGAGTGATAGGGTATGAACCGCAGAAGAGTGGAAGACCAGACTTCTCAGATGCAGCGCAGAAACCCCATGCTGTAGCTGTGTTACCATTGATAGAGCGGTATACACCCTTCTCCAAATCAGCTGGTGCTACGGTATAGTTGTTTGCAAACTGATGTGTGTTTGCAGCATAGTTGTAACCTGCCTCGATAACCTTCTTGTTAGCCTCAGCTACAAGAGGATTCTTCTTAGCAAACTTTGAGTCAAGGAAGCTCTTTGCAAAGTCATCTGGACGGTTGTACATCCAGAAGCATATACCCAAAGCAAACATGTTCTTACACTTAACCATTGCCTTGTTATCCATGCCAGTATCCTTCAATGCCTCCTTAGTCATTGTAGTAATGTCTGGAATAACCACATTGAAGCCCTCAAGACCAAGCTCAGCGATAGGATCCATAGTCTTGAAACCAGCCTTAACGATGTTCTCCTCAGTCATAGTATCACCGTCGATGATAACTGTTGCTGAAGGCTTCAACCACTTGCGGTTAGCGATAAGAGCTGCTGGGTTCATTGCAATCAATACGTCGCAATAGTCACCAGGGTTGTCAATACGGCTTGAGCCAAAGTGTACCTGGAAACCAGATACGCCTGCTACTGTTCCCTGTGGGGCGCGAATCTCGGCTGGGTAATCTGGGAATGTTGAAATACCATTGCCGAACAGTGCTGATGTATCCGAGAAGAGTGTTCCGGTGAGCTGCATACCATCACCTGAGTCACCCGAAAAACGGATAACCACATCCTGCAACTGCTGTACGTTTACATTGTCCATTGTAGTGTAGTTTGTTGTTATATATTATTAGTTTATTGTTTTCTATATACACCAAATTGACCACCTAAAAATTAGGTGCCCATAATTTCATACAAATATAGTAAAAATAATATTAGGCTGTATCAAAAAATGCGAATAAATTTCGTTGTTGTTGATATTTCCTATAAAAAACTATCTTTTTGCCTGCTCTTTGATGAAATATATGTGCGTGAGCCTATCTGTTAGCCTAAAAGTTGTAGTCTACGCCGAGTGATAGTATCACTGCGCTCTTGTGCTTTTTAGGCAATCGTCCCATCCATTTAACCTGACCGTTGAAGCTCCATCGACGGTTAAAGTAGTATTGCGAGCCTATACCTAAATTAAGACCTCCTGCCCAGCCATCAATAGTTCCACCATGAGATGTGATGTCGTTGACACTGAGACCAACAATTGGGAATATGTAGCAATGAGAGGAAATCTCAAGAGGTACCTGCAAATCGCAATATACATCAACAGTACTATTCTCCTTAAATATATAGTTGATACCTGGCTCAATATTTAGCCAATCGGCAATGCCGTATGTTCCATAAACACCAATGCTGTATGCCTTGGTGCGGAAATAGTAGCTCGTTCTAAAGCCAAAACGGAAATTGCCATCATCCTGTGCTGATACGTTATTAATATTGGGGAGAAGACAAAATAGTGCTATAAGGCTTAGTAAAAGTTTTTTCATAGAATAAAGATGTTATGGTTAACATCTACAAATATACAAAATATTTATACAACTTCAAAAAAAATCGAGTGTGAGTTTTCTTATATGGTGTTAGAAAAAGAAGAGGCCACTCCCTATTGGGAATAGCCTCTTCGTTGGTTGCGTTAGCGGATTATCGAATCTGACGGATAATCTCACCACCGTGCTTGATAGCCTCCTCGTTCTGTGGAAGCATCTTCCAAGCGCGCTCAGGCAAGGTCTTCTTAAGACCCTCCATAACGTTCTCCATTTTAACCACAGGGCGAACCTTAAGGTATGCACCGAGGATCATAGTGTTGAACAACTTAGCCTGACCCAAACGTGCGCACTCAGCAGTAGCATCAATCTGATATACGCTGATGTCAGTACGTGTAGGGTGGTGTGTGATACCGTTAGTATCGTAGATAAGTACGCCACCTGGCTTCACCTGAGCCTCGAACTTGTCCATAGACTGCTGGTTAAGAACAACAACGCAGTCGAACTCGTGAGCGATAGGTGAAGAGATTGCGCTATCTGAAAGAATAACTGTTACGTTAGCGGTACCACCACGCATCTCAGGACCGTATGAAGGCATCCAAGTAACCTCCATATCCTGCATAATACCAGAGTAAGCCAAAATCTTACCCATAGTGAGGACACCCTGTCCTCCGAAACCTGCAATGATTACTGTTTCTTTCATAACTGCTTACTCTTTAGTTGTGTCCTTCAAATCGCCGAGCTCGTAGAATGGCAACATATTCTTCTCGAGCCACTCGTTAGAA
>JAGBUS010000032.1 GCA_017630735.1 Alistipes sp.
CCTACGGCAGAGGTCCCTGTGACAAATATCTTCCGCGACGTAATCCTCGAGCAGAGCGAGTTGCCTGTGAAGATGACAGCCTACACCCCTTGCTTCCGTCGTGAGGCAGGCTCATATGGCAAGGATGTACGAGGCCTCAACCGTCTTCACCAGTTCGACAAGGTGGAGATCGTTCAGGTGTCACACCCTGAGAAGTCATACGAGGCGTTGGAGGCTATGGTGGCTCACGTAGAGAGCATCGTTGCTTCGCTCGGTCTTCCATACCGTATTTTGCGTCTTTGTGGTGGCGATATGTCATTCACCTCGGCTCTCACCTTCGACTTCGAGGTATACTCTGAGGCACAGAAGCGTTGGTTGGAGGTGTCGTCAGTATCTAACTTCGAGTCGTTCCAGGCTAACCGTCTTAAGCTACGTTACCGCGATGATAACCGCAAAACACAGTTGGCTCACACACTAAATGGCTCGTCTCTTGCATTGCCACGTATAGTTGCGGCATTGCTCGAAAATAACCAGACTGAGGAGGGAATTCGCATTCCTGAGGTGTTAATTCCTTACACAGGATTTGATTTTATAAAATAATTTGTATATTTGCAGTGTAAAACTGTATAAACACTCATTAAAACTATAAGTAATATGGCTTACAAAATTTCAGATTCTTGTGTTGCATGTGGTACATGCATCAACGAGTGCCCAGTAGAGGCTATCTCAGCAGGTGATATCTATGTAATCGACTCTAGCAAGTGTATCGACTGCGGTACTTGCGCTGGTGTTTGTCCTTCTGAGGCTATCGCTCCTGAGGCTTAATAAGCACTTGTGATAGGGTGCAACCTGCACCATATCCTAAAAAAGATAACCCACTTGGTTTACTCCAAGTGGGTTACTTTTTTTATGTCTCGTAGTGACCTTACCCCTAAAATCTAAATCCGAGGGTGATAACGCCTATATGGCGATTTGTCTTAGTGGTAAATAGTCTGCTCTCGATATTCAAGTTAGGGTCAAACTCGTCAATTGCATAGAAGGTCTGATAGCTTGAATACTTTGTTGTGCCATACTGGTAGGCAAAGTCCATATATACACACTTGTTGAACTTGATGCCGAAGCCTGCAGTGATGTAGCTCTGCTGGGTAGGCATAGGGTGTGTTGCTACGATATCCTTATATCCATCGCGGAGTGTTGAGCCATTCCAGATGTAACCTACACGTACAGGGAGGAATGGAAGCACGTATGCCTCAGCACCCACACGCACGGTGTTGCTACCCTTGAAATACTCCTTCATGCTACCTGTATAGCTGAGACCTATGATAGGCGACTGTTGTAGACGTATGCTCTGATACCAGCTACGCTCGTAGTCTGCCGAGAGGATAACGCGCTTAGCGAGGGTAACGGCAGCACCCATCATAAGACGTGATGGCGAGCGGTAGTTCCATGAGTTAGGACCTGCATCCTCCCAGATAGGAGAGCCCACGTTGTCGTGCATATATCCAAAACGGTTGATGTCGTAGTCTTCGGGGTTGTTGCCCGCGCTAAGTGTCTCCGACCACATATCGCCACCATAGCGTAGTGTGAGGCTATAGAATGTAGGTGTGTGATATGCAACGCCTATACGTAACCAGTCTACAGGGCGTGCCGTAACACCAATCTTGAAGTTGAAGCCTGTGCCTGTGAGGCGTGTGCGCTGCTCATAGTTCATATATGTGAGCTGGTAAGGCATCTCCTCGCCTGAAGGCTCGCCATTGGCGTAGATGTAGTCCTCGCCATAGAACACCGTACGTTTGTAGTTGAGGCTCTGAATACCGAGCGTAGCACCTACATAGACGATATCCTTGAAGTTAAGACCCAACGATATGGCATACTCGCCCAACGAGCCACGTGTCTCCACTGCGGAGTATTGGTCTACCTCTGCCAATTTATCGTCGATGCGGTCGATGAACCAGCCCTGCTCATCCTTGTTTATAAGACCATTCTTATACGCGAGTGTTGGACCCCAGTAGAATGGGTCGTTACCAAAAGGCATAGTGCCATCGCTGTTTGTCTGCAGACCATCCACATTTGCGAGGGTGCAGAAGATGTTTGCCAACGACTCCGTGCCTTTGTTGCCGAACGATGCAAAGGCGGTATTCTGGTTGAAGTCGGCGATGCGGTTATATACAAAGCCGAAGTTTACATTCGTAAGTGCTCCTGTGCCCTTGTATGCCGTTGCCACACCACCTATGCTTGCCATGCTAAATGGTGCGCATCGGTCTTTGTAACGCTGCTCATGCTTAGGTGTGCCAGGAGCATAGAAGCTCTCGGCACCCTGTGTTGGGCTCTTGGTGAACTGCATCATTGGCGATATGCTCACGTCGCTCTGCACGTACATACCTATACCTGCAGGGTTCAACGATGCCGATATCATATCAGCACCGAGGGCGGTGAAGGCGTTACCCATAGCCATAGAGCGTGCTGTACCGTAGTTGTGCGAGGTAAACGACATCTCGTAGAGGTCTGTCCATCCAACAATGTCGTTATTCATTGTTGTACCTCCAAAGTCTACCATCTGCGCATGGCTAAAATTCATTGTCATAACGCTCAGCGCGAGCATCGTGATTATATTATAAATCTTTTTCATAGGATATCTTATTTATATCTTTATCTACGTGAAGAGGTTGTTCCTCCAGAGCGACTACTACTGCTGCTGCCTGATGAGTAACCAGATGACGAACTGCGATAGCTGCTGCCCGACGACATTGTAGAGCGATTGCTACTACTGCTCGACGACTGGCGGTATGAGCTACTGCTTGACGACGATGATGACGACTGGCGGTAGTTGTTGCTACGCTGGTAGTTGCTACTCTGGCTGCTACCTGCCGAGTTGTTGTTGCGTGTGCTGCTACCAGTATACTGTCCGCGGTTTGTAGTGCCCGACGTGCCTGACGATGGACGGTAGGTCTTTGACGAGTTGATACCCGTAGATACCGCACCACTGCGTGGTCTGCTTACCGAAGAGCCGTTGTTGCTACGCACGCCACCACCATAATTCTTGTTCGATGTTGGTGATGTGTAGCGAGATGCCGTGTTGTGACGGTCGCCATTTAGGTTGCTATGTCCGTTACCTCCTGGCTTGTACGCAGGACCATGTCCTGGGTGTGGAGGCTGTGGTGGACGTGGAGGGTAGTGCATGTGTGGATAGTATCCAGGGTAGTATGGGTAGTATCCAGGATAGTATGGCGAGTAGCCATATCCCCAGTAGTATGGGTTATAGCAGATGTTCCAGTTCCAGTCGTACCACGAGTAGTGAGGATAGCCCCACCATGTGTAGTAGAATGGGTCTACGTATATGTTCCAGCCAAAGTTCCATGGCGACGAGTAGAGACCAAAGGTGATGTTTGTAGCACCCCACGAGCCAAACATCGAGGTGATGTAGCGAGGCTCAACCCACACCTGGTCGCCCGAAATCATGATGTTATATTGTGCTGGGTCGTATGCCGTAGCATAGCGCAGTGCATCGTATGTCGAGTAGCTGTAGTAGCTCGATGGTAGCTGGTATGTTGGCGAGGTGAAGCCATAGAGACGACGTGCGTATGCACTCTCGTAGTCATCCGCCACGATAGAGGTGTAGGATGGTGATGTTGCGGCATAGTACTCCGCCTCGGCTGTTGAGGCATTTGCCTCGGCGATGCGTGCCTCCCACATAGCCTTGCGTGCCTCGGCTTCTGCCTTCTCTGCCTCCGCCTTTGCCTTAAGCTCGTTGGCTACCTGAATGCGATTGTCGTTTCGATAAAGATCGCTTGATCCGTAGTACGATGAGTTAACCATCGCGGAGCAGCTACCCAGTAGCAGTGCCACGACAGATAGTATCATTATATTAAGTGACCTTTTCATAGCGTTATTGTTGTTCGTTGTTTTGTTAATTACTACAAATATAGTGTAATTTTAAAAATTTTCGCTGATAAAAACTCCAAATCCCCAAAAATTAGTGGCGAATAGACCCAAAAGGGCGGTGAAACGACTATTTCACCTCGCGGCGGTTCATAAGTGCATGTGTGATAGTTAGTTCATCCACATACTCAAGTTCATCTCCAAAGCCTATGCCACGTGCGATGGTCGTAACCTTAACATCGGGAAATGCCTTAAGGCGATTGAGAAGGTAGAAGAGTGTTGTCTCTCCCTCGACGGATGTCGATATGGCGATGATAACCTCTCGCACTGTGCCTGTTAGTAGCTTGTCGGCTAAAAGGTCAATCTTCAGGTCTGAGGGTCCTATGCCCTGCATGGGTGAGATGACACCGCCCAAGACGTGATATATGCCACGATACTGCCCGGTGTTCTCGATAGACATAAGGTCCTGCACCTGCTCGACAACGCATATTGTGCTATGGTCACGCGCCGTGTCGCTACAGATGGGGCAGAGTGTGTTATCCGATAGGTTGTTGCAACTCTGGCAGTAGCGTATATCGTTGCGGAACGACGATATGCTCTTCGAGAGGGAGTCAACAATCTCTGGCTCCATCTTAAGTATATGCATCGCCAGACGCAACGCCGTGCGACGACCTATGCCTGGCAGTCGCTGCAATTCACTACATACGTTATCAAGAAGTTTTGACATAAACCAACGATACCTTACTTTTCACCTTTCACCTTTCACTTTTCACCTTTCACTTTTCACCTTTCACTTCTCACCTTTCACTTTTCACCTTTCACTTTATACCGCTTCGATGTTGCTGTTGCGTATCCAGCCCATCTCGCCATCGGCAAAGGATATCTCAGTCCAGTCGCCATGCACACGCGAGATACGCACGGTAACGCCCTGCGATGGCTGGCGGATAATCTTCGATGCACTGTCGGGTGATGCGTGTACGGGGGTAGTGTCGTTGCAGATGACTACGGCACGATCATCATTTAGTAGCGCGCGACGGCTCGACATGGCAAGTGCTGAGGTTACAATAAATGATACAATCAGCACTATGGCAACGAAGAAGCCGACCTTGCGGAGCAGGATGTTTGCCGAGAGTAGGTAGAACATCACAAGGATTAGAGCCATCGCTAGCATTACGATAGATGTTATGGTCCATCCGTTTGATGTCATCATCGAGCGCAAGCCCTGCCATAGTGTTGCTATGAAGCTTTGTGGGATGTTCTCGGTGTCGTTTGTGTGGTCTACGGCAAGCTCAAGGTTGTAGCGTGCATCTGCCATTGCGGGGTTGAGCTTTATGGCGCGGTGGTAGTTTAACACTGCCTTGCCAAGCTCACCCGCTGAGAAGGGGCGCGCTGCGTTCTCCTTATGCTGACCAAGCTTGAAGTAGGCATTAGCGAGGTTATAGTATACCTCGGCAGAAGCCTCATCAAGAGCGATAATGCTCTCGAAAGCCTCCACAGCCTCCTTATAGTTGCGATTTTCGTATGCTGCGATGCCCTCCTCCCAGTGTACCTTAGCGGTGGTTGTTGCATCGGCAGCCTGTATGTTGGTAGGCATAGCAACAGCGAGAATACCTACGACAATACCAATTATATAGTTATATACTCGTCTCATTCCTCTTTATCGTTTAATTGCACCCTCGATTTTTGACATCACATCTACCGCCTCGCTATATGCATCGTTCATCTCGCCATCCGTAGTAGGTGAGTATTGTGCCTCCTCGGAGCGAGATATTATCTCGCAGAACTGCTCGGCGATAGCTGCCGAGACGTTACGACGATATAGCTCCTCGCGGATGCGCTCCTTAGTGAGGTTAGAGACAGGGATGTTGAACTTATCGCTGATATATCCCCACAAGGCACGTAGCATCTCCTCGTAGAAGGCATGGCGATTACCCTCGTTCATATAACGCTCTGCGGCGCGGAGACGCTGAATGGCTACCTTATCGGCGCGCTTCATGCGTCGTGCCACGATATTGCGGTTGTCGCGGATGCGCTTACTAAGAAGCACGTATGCCACGATGAATATCGCTACAATAACCACAACGATAAGCCAGTAGAGTGGTGTAAGCACAAAGAGCGATGCTGCCTTTGTTGGTAGCTTGCCGAGGTGAATATAGCGTATGTCGCGGTCCAGCTGACGCATGATGCTGCCATAGCCCACGTAACGCTCTGCTTTTGCCGTTGTTGTGGCTGTGCCGTCATCGAGGACGGTGATTGTAAATGGCTCGGTAGCAATGGTCTGATACTCGCCTGTTGTGGGGTTGAAGAAGGTAAAGCATATAGGCTCTATGGTGAACTCTCCTGCCGAGCGTGCCACGAATGGGTAGGTATATGTTATGCTACCTGAAGTGTCGGTGGCGTTGACCATGATGTTATCCACAACCTTTGTGTCATACTGCTCAAATGACTCTGGGAGCGATATCTTTGGCGCGGTGATAAATTTGAGGTTGCCGCCGCCAGAGATTGTAATCTCTATCTGGTCTGCGGAGTTGCTCTCAATCTCCTTTGCAGGCATCTTGCTTGAGAGGCGGAAGCTTCCGATAGCACCATTGAACGATGCTGGTGCTCCTGCAGGGAACTCCTTAACGTGGATGGTAACGGGGGTGCTCTTTAGGTCGCGCGATACGTGGTATATCTGTCGTCCGCCGAAGAAGGGGTTAGCACCGCGGCTATCCTGAAGTATCACCTGTGCGCGTGCTGTGAGCGACGCTGAAGGTATTATGATGTCGCCAGTCTGCTGTGGCGAGAGTAGCAATTCTGTAAGTTTGTATGTCTCGTATATGCGTCCGTTATACTCCTCACGCGAAGGGGTATTGTCGAAGGATAGCTCCTGTGACCAGAAGCCATCGAACGCAGGCAACGAGAAGTTCTCTATGTCGTCGATATTGGCGCGTGTGTATAATACCAGCGATGCACGCAACGACTCGCCCTTATATAGCTCTGTCTCAGAGACCTTTAAGCGTAGGAGGATGTCGTCCTTGCCAATGTGCGACTCAGGGTTTTGGTTGTTCGAGCCCCTGTTTTGCTGAGTGTTACTCTTCTCGGCAATAACCTCTATGGGTTGTGGCTTTGTGCTGTACCTTTTGCCGTCGACCTTTATAGATGCTGCGCCGATGGTATACTTACCCGCCGCCGTAGGCATAAGTACATAGGTATATGTACAGCTATAGCTTGTCGTCTGTTTGCCGTTGATAAACTGTATCGAATGACCTGTGGATACCGAAGGTCCAGCCAAGATGTCGAAGCCCTCGAACGATGGTGCCTCGATGCTACCCGATTCAGGCTCCTTGTCTACCGTAAACTCCACACGAAAAGGCTGCCCCAAAGCTGTAAGTGCTGGAGCATCCACCGTAAACGATACCTGTGCCCACGACGTAACAGCCGAGGTGAGCATCATAAAAATAAGAGATAATCTTATAAGCAGTTTCATATAAATAACCCTCTTTCCGATATTTAGTAAACGCTTCGGAGGGCGTTTTATTGTTATTAAACAGAATATGTGTGACGCACAGCCATGCCGAGCGTCACACATATTAACTGATTATTAATGTGCGAAATCTGCGAAGAAGTCGTTACCCTTATCATCCACGATGATGAATGCAGGGAAGTTCTCAACGTAGATCTTACGCACAGCCTCCATGCCGAGCTCCTCGAAGTCTACAACCTCCACCTTCTTGATAGAGTTCTTCGCGAGGATGGCTGCAGGACCACCGATAGAGCCGAGGTAGAAGCCACCGTTAGCCTTACATGCGTCGGTCACCTGCTGTGAGCGGTTACCCTTAGCAACCATAACGAGTGAGCCACCAGCCTTCTGGAAGAGGTCTACGTAAGAGTCCATACGACCAGCTGTTGTAGGACCGAACGAGCCTGAAGCCATGCCTGCAGGGGTCTTAGCAGGACCTGCGTAGTATACTGGGTGATTCTTGAAGTACTC
>JAGBUS010000033.1 GCA_017630735.1 Alistipes sp.
ACAGAGCTTGTTATCGGCGAGCATAAGGATGCCAAGAGCGGCAAGGAGTACGACAGCCTTCTCTACCAGATTCGTCCCGCCTTTGGTGGTAACATCATCGCCACTATCGTCAACCCCGAGTGCCGCCCACAGATGGCTACCGTGCGTGAGGGTGTTATGCGTAAGGAGGCTTTGGCGACACCTGCTGCTGGCGAGATTCGCGAGATTGAGTGGAAGCCAATGATTAAGGATACTGACCTTGCTGTACGTATCGTTGAGCGTCATATCGAGGAGCGCAAGATTAACATCAAGGGTGCCTCTATCATCGTTGCAGGTGGCTATGGCGTAGGCTCTAAGGAGGGCTTCCAGCTCGTTCACGACTTGGCAGAGGTTCTTGGTGGCGAGGTAGGTGCATCACGCGCTGCTGTCGACGCAGGCTTCACGGAGCATGAGCGTCAGATTGGTCAGACAGGGGTTACCGTACGCCCTAAGCTCTATATCGCTTGTGGTATCTCAGGTCAGATTCAGCACACTGCAGGTATGGATGGCTCGGCAATGATTGTATCTATCAACACCGACCCTAACGCCCCTATCAACAAGATTGCCGACTATGCTATCACAGGTAGCGTCGAGGAGGTAATCCCTAAGATGATTAAGTATTACAAACAGAATTCAAAATAGGCGAGATATGGCAAACTTTTATTTAGATAATAAAGATCTACAGTACCACCTCTCACATCCATTGATGAAGAGGATTATCGAGCTTAAGGAGCGTAACTTCGCAGATGCTTCGGTCTACGACTATGCACCACAGGATGCGGAGGATGCTATGGACTCATATCGCCGCGTGTTGGAGATTGTTGGTGATGTGTGTGGTGAGGTTATCGCACCTAACGCCGAGAGCGTCGACCATGAGGGTCCACGTGTTGTTAACGACCACGTAGAGTATGCATCGGGTACCGTTCGCAATATGGAGGCATTGAACGAGGCAGGCTTGGGCGGCATGACCCTTCCACGTCGCTTCGATGGTTTGAATATGCCTGTTACCTGCTTCGCTATGGCTAACGAGATGGTAGCACGTGCCGATGCAGGCTTCGAGAATATCTGGGGTTTGCAGGACTGCGCTGAGACCATCAACGAGTTCGCTACCGAGGAGATTAAGCAGAAGTTCTTGCCCCGTGTATCTGCTGGCGAGACCTGCGCTATGGACCTCACCGAGCCTGATGCAGGCTCTGACCTTGGTGCTGTTATGCTCAAGGCATCATGGGACGAGGAGTCTGGCGTATGGCGTTTGAACGGTTGTAAGCGTTTCATTACCAATGGTGATGGCGATATCTCGTTGGTGTTGGCACGTACCGAGGATGGCACTAAGGATGCCCGCGGTCTATCGATGCTCATCTACGACAAGCGCGATGGTGGTGTTATCGTTCGCCGTATCGAGAATAAGCTCGGTATCAAGGGCTCACCTACCTGCGAGTTGGTCTTCAACAACGCACCAGCAACACTTGTTGGCGACCGCAAGATGGGTCGTATCAAGTACGTAATGTCGCTTATGAACGCCGCACGTTTGGGTATCTCGGCACAGTCTACAGGTTTGGCTGAGGCGGCATACCGCGAGGCATTGAAGTATGCCCATGAGCGCGAGCAGTTTGGCAAGCCTATCGTGCAGTTTGCTGCCGTAGCGGAGATGCTTAAGAATATGGAGGCTAAGACCCTCGCATCACGCGCATTGCTCTATGAGACAGCACGTTTCGTGGATATCTATAAGCAGCTTAACCATATCTCACACGAGCGTTCGTTGGAGGGTGACGAGCGTCAGGAGATGAAGTTCTACAACCGCCTTGCTGATGGCTTCACGCCTATTGCTAAGATGTTCGGCTCGGAGTTCGCGAACGAGGTTGCTTACGACTCTATCCAGATTCACGGTGGCTCAGGATATATGAAGGACTACGCTTGCGAGCGTCTATTCCGCGATGCACGTATCTTGAACATCTACGAGGGTACCACACAGCTTCAGGTTGTTGCGGCTATCAACCACGTGACTAAGGGCACCTACCTTGAGCAGATCATGCGCTACGAGGAGAACCCACGCACAGAGGCTACCGCAGCCCTCGGCGCACACCTCGTTGAGTTGCGTAAGAAGTATGAGGCAGCTGTTGAGCGCGTTGAGACTCTCGACAAGGAGACACAGGGATATAAGGACTTCCACTCACGCCGCTTGGTAGAGATTGCAGGTTACATCATCATGTCGCACATCATGCTTCGTCAGGCTGGCGAGATGGAGGCAGAGTACCTCAACCCAACAAAGATTTTTGTTAAGTACGCAACACGCAAGATTGAGGAGGCGTCATCATGCATCCATGCCTCTGAGACATCAGACGTTGAGCTATACAGATAATCGCACAACACTACAACAAATGGCTGTCCCACACCACGTAGGACAGCCATTTTTGTTAGGGGAAAAGTGAAAAGTGAGAAGTGAAAAGTGAAAAGTGTGGTGCGCTAAAGCGCGAGGTTTATTTTTCTGGGTAAATCCGCTGCGCTCTGGGGAGCGTTTTATAGTACCCGCGCTAGTACCCGCGCTCCTTAAGCTCCCTAAGTTCCTTAAAATCGTAAGACAAACCACAACTTTTAGAAGTCGTATAACAAGAGTTAGTTTTAGGCGCACGAAGACCGAAAAACCGGAGTTTACTGAGCGTAAATGAGGATTTTGAGGTCGAGTGCAACGCCAAAATAACCTTGTTAGGCGACTTCTACAGCTTTACGCCGTAGGCTAAGTCACCAGCATCACCAACACCCGGCACAATATACGACTTCGAGGTAAGCTCTGGGTCGACGGTGGCACACCACAATGTAGACTTCTCAGGGTTGGTATGCTTCTGGACATACTCTACGCCCTGCTCCGAGGCAAAGACTGCAGCAAAGTGGGTATGCTCAGGCTCGCCAGCACGACGAATCAAAGCATCGTAGACGAGCATAAGCGATGTTCCTGTGGTGAGCATAGGGTCGACAAGGATAAGGGTCTTGCCCGAAAGTGCCGAGGTAGAGACGCTCTCCACCTCCACGATGAAGCTACCATCAGGACGGCTCTTGCGGTATGCCGCAACAAAGCCACTCTCAGCATCGTCGAAGAAGTTGAGGAAGCCCTGGTGGAACGGAAGACCTGCACGCAGGATGGTTGCCACAACCACCTTATCCGATATCTCCTCCACGGCAGCAATGCCCAGAGGTGTCTCGACCATGCGTGTCGTGTAGTTCAGCTTCTTAGATATCTCGTAAGCCATAATCTCCGCCACACGCTCCATATTACGGCGGAAGCGCATAGGGTCACGCTGCACAACCTTATCGCGCATCTGTGCGACAAACTTATTGAGAATAGAGTTCTCCTTATTGAGTATCTTTACCATAGCTTCGTGTGTTACGTTAGTATAGGAAATTATTGAACGGATAGCGTCCCGCGTGTATCTCGCGCACCATGCCATAGAGGTCGGAACGTAGCTTATCTACGCCTATCTTCTCGCGTGCAGAGATAAAGATACATGGCGTGTTAGCCTTAGCTATCCAGCTCTTCTTCAAATCCTCAAGCGAGAGGTTCTCCTTGGTCACTGGCGTAAGGTCATCCTCCTCCTTAGGGGTGTATGTGTATGCATCAATCTTGTTGAATACCAAGAATGTAGGCTTATCTCCAGCACCGATATCGGCAAGCGTCTGCTTCACAACGGCAATCTGATCCTCGAAGCCTGGGTGCGAGATATCGACAACATGCAACAGCAAGTCTGCCTCACGCACCTCGTCGAGCGTCGACTTGAAGGACTCGATAAGCTCGGTAGGGAGCTTACGGATAAATCCTACGGTGTCGGACATGAGGAATGGAAGATTGTCGAAGACCACCTTACGCACCGTAGTGTCGAGCGTCGCGAAGAGCTTATTCTCGGCAAACACCTCGCTCTTAGAGATAAGGTTCATAAGCGTAGACTTACCCACATTGGTATATCCCACCAACGCCACGCGCACCATCTGACCACGGTTAGAACGCTGCACAGCCATCTGACGGTCAATCTTCTTAAGGTCCTCCTTAAGCTTCGCAATGCGGTTACGTACAATACGACGGTCGGTCTCAATCTCACGCTCACCAGCACCACCACGAGTACCCGTACCACCACGCTGACGCTCAAGGTGGGTCCACATACCTGTAAGGCGTGGATAGAGATACTCAAACTGCGCCAACTCTACCTGAGTCTTGGCGTATGCTGTCTGCGCGCGCGACATGAAGATGTCGAGAATAAGGCGCGTACGGTCCATGATTTTACAAGGCATCGCCGCCTCGATGTTACGTGTTTGTGCTGGCGACAGCTCATCGTCGAAGATAGCGATATCTATCTCATTCTCCTTACACCACTCGGCAATCTCCTCAAGCTTACCAGGACCCACATATATCTTCGATAGTGGCTGTGGCAGACGCTGAGTAAATCGCTTCACGCTCTTAATATTTGCAGTCTCAGCCAAGAACTCCAACTCATCGAGATACTCCACCGCCGTAGCAGGGTTCTGGCTATCGCGAATTACCGCCACGAGCACAGCACGTGTCTCGCGTTCCTCGACGGTAGGTATTGGCTCTTTGCTCTTGCCTTTAGGCTTCTCGTTCTCCTCTCTCATTTATATATTATAATGTATAGTTTACAACATTTTGGTTTATCGCCGACACTACGATATAATAAAGGGGTGCCACTTAGCCAGTGGAACCCCTAAGACCATTCGTGTAGCTTATTAGTTCTGAATCTTGAACGCTACAGGCAATGTGAATGACACCTTTACTGGCTTACCACGCTGCTTACCTGGCTTCCAACCATTCTTCATCTCGTTAGCCTTCTTCAACACGTCGATAGTAGCATCAGACAATGTCTTATCAGGAGACTGAAGAACCTTGAAGTTTGTCATCTTACCATCAGGACCTACAACGAACTGGATAACTACGTTACCCTGGATACCGTTCTCAAGTGCAATCTGTGGATACTTTACGTTCTGCTGTACCCATGTACGGAACTCAGGAAGACCACCACCGCGGAACTTAGGCATCTCCTCTACAGTGAAGAAGATCTCCTCCTCGACAATCTCCTCCTCCTTATCCTCGATTACCATCTCGAAGTCTGCAAACTCATCAGCGTCATCAACGAAGACGATGTTTGTCTCGATCTTCTGGTCGTTAGACACGATGTTCAATACATCGGTTACAACCTGTGCCTGAGCCTTCTGCTGCTCTGGCTGAACCTCTGGCTGGTCCTGACGTGTGTTGTCGATCTGCTCCATCTCGGTAGTCTCGCGCTTTGGTGGTGTATACTCACCAGCCTCAGGTTTTGAACTCAATGAAAAAGCAAGGCCTGTGATGCCCAATGCAACTACAAGACCAAAGAGCAAGAAAAGCATTCTCTTATTCTGAAGATCTGCTTTAGGTGATTTCTTAATCTCCATTTATGTCTAATTTTTTAGTTTTTAATATCTTAGCCTATGAAGCGTTCGTACACACACGTACAACACTACGCAAAGATATGTATAAAATTTCAAAAAAAGTAGTTTTAGGCGAAAAAATATTTAATTTTTATTAATTTTGTAGTCGGGATAAGATTTGAAGGAAATGACAAATACGATAAAATATCAACTATATGGCGCATCGCTCGAAGAGTTGCAGAACATCTGTGGCACTCTTGGACTACCTCGTTTCGCACATAAGCAGATAGCCAAATGGCTATACTCGCGCTTTGTGACCGACATCGACGCGATGACCGACCTCTCGAAGGCAGCACGTGAGATACTCAAGGAGCATTGCGACTTGGGACTCAGCGCACCCCTCAAGGTTTCGGAGTCTACGGATGGCACTAAGAAGTACCTCTTCCGCACCCTGCAGGGCGAGTACATAGAGTCGGCGTTAATCCCTGATGGTGAGCGCATGACGCTCTGCGTATCGTCGCAGGCTGGATGCAAAATGGGTTGCAAATTCTGCGCCACAGGACGTATGGGCTTCCGCCACCACCTCACCTCCACCGAGATTATCAACCAGATAATCTCTATCCCTGAGCGCGACAAGCTCACTAACCTCGTTTTTATGGGTATGGGTGAGCCGCTGGACAACATCGACAACCTTATGCGCACACTCTCAATCCTCACCTCGGAGTGGGGTTTGGCGTGGTCACCAACACGTATCACAGTCTCTACGGCGGGTGTTGCCCGCACACTACCTCGTCTGCTCGACGAGTCGAAGGTGCATATCGCCGTATCGCTCCACAACCCCTTCCCTGAGGAGCGTAAGGAGATTATGCCTATCGAGAACTCATACTCTATTAAGGAGGTGTGCGACATCCTACGTCGCTACGACTTCACGCACCAGCGTCGCGTATCATTCGAGTATATTGTGCTTGAGGGTATGAACTGCTCGATGCGTCATATCAAGGAGTTGTCGCGATTGTTGGACGGCATCAAGTGTCGCATCAACCTTATCCGCTTCCACAAGATTCCCGACTCGCCATTCTACTCTCCTGAGTTAGAGAAGATTATCGAGTTCCGCGACACGCTAACAAAGCGTGGCATTCAGACAACCCTTCGTGCCTCACGTGGCGAGGATATCGAGGCTGCGTGCGGACTACTATCAACTGCAGAGAAGAAGTAACCAAAGATGAAACGACTGCTACTCATACTTATAGCGACACTCCTTTGTTTCAACGCCAATGCCGAGAAACATCCTGCTGGTGTCTATGTGCAATCTCCCGACAAAACATTAGGCATCTCTCTGGATTGGAGCGAGGGCCATCTTGAGTGGTGTGCATCGACATATAGAGGACCTTATGATGCGCCATATATATGGGTTTACT
>JAGBUS010000034.1 GCA_017630735.1 Alistipes sp.
AAAAAAGTAACAAAAGATGGCAAAGAAAGGTAACAGAGTGCAGGTAATCCTTGAGTGCACCGAGCAGAAGGAGAGCGGCGTTGCAGGTATGTCACGCTACGTAACCACTAAGAACAAGAAGAATACTCCTGACCGTTTGGAGCGTAAGAAGTACAATCCTTACTTGAAGCGAGTAACTTTACACCGTGAGATTAAGTAATTTTAACAAGTAAGTAGAGTATGGCAAAGAAAGTAGTTGCGACCCTTAAGACGGGTACTGCTAAGAAGTACACTAAGTGTATCAAGATGGTTAAGTCTGAGAAGACTGGTGCTTATGTATTCCAGACTCAGAATATCCTTGAGGAGGATGAGATTAAGGCATTCTTCGCTCAGAAATAATTTTTATTAAGAGTCTTCGGACACTTAATACAAAAGGCGACCAATTGGTCGCCTTTTGTATTTCTATACCTATATATATACTACTTAAGCATATCGTCGAGACGCGCATAGATGCTCGCACGCAACTTACGAAGACGCTCCACAGCACTGCGATTACGGCGTGCTACATAGTTGCATGATCCCACGAACTTCTGCCATATACGCATATAGTTCCATGCCAAGACAAACAAGAATGGGAAAGCAACGAAATAGCCGAGTGCCCACCAGAAACCAGAGAATACCCATAACAACACCGTTGGGATTATCAAACACAATGGCACAGAGATAAAGGCACTTACTCCAACATTAAACGAGCTCACGAACATTTGGTCCTTGATAAGTATCTTTAAAAATATCTTAGGAATCAAGAACAGCAATCCCGTAGGTATTATCGAAATGATGAAGAGTGGTAGTAGCAATAATAGTCCCAATGCACGAAGTATAACAGCCTCAACACCATGATTATGAATAAACAGCCAATCACGAATATTCAGGCTACGAATACCCTCGGCAAACTCCAAAGTATCCTTATATACACTCTCCATCTCCTCAGGATGAGCATCATAAGCCCTCTGCAGAGCATCCACCAACTGCTGATCGGAGAGCAAGCGCGATGGGAGATAGTGGAACTTAAAGCCATGCTCCTTAGCATACTTTCTACCGTAACCTGTCTCACGCAAGAAGTCGATAGCCTCGTAATGCTCCAGGTCATCAACATGAAGCATCATCTCCTGAATCTTACTACGCACAAGGGTATTAATCTTCACCATCGTCTCACGTGGTGCCTCGCGATACTCGTCATAGTACTGTTTCAGAGAGACAGGCTCGCCAAACTTGATAAGCATATCTGTACGAGCATGATAGTAATTGGAATAGTGGTTACATGATGGCAAAATCATGACATCCTGCTTAAACTCCATGCGCTCCGCAGCATCGAATGCTATGCGCAAATATCCAAGCTTGAATTTTCCTAACCAACGTTTATCCTGATGATCTGCTTCGGGATAGAGCATAAGTGTCTCACCATCGGTGAGTGCCTGCCCTGCAGCATCCATAGTATCACGATTGTTGTTTATCGCTGCAAAGCCCTCATGGCTCATACGATATGCAGGCAACAGACCCATAGCGCGCAACGCCTTGTTGAAGATAGGATTCTTGAACACATTTGCTCGCGCGATGAAGTTCATACGTCGGTCGGTCAGTTGCAAACATACACACAACGGATCGTTGAGACAGTTCTGATGGTTCGACACCACAACTACAGGAGTGCCATCCACGGGGACATTCTCCAGACCAATGATATGCTCCTTACGGAAATAGAGACCGGAGTTTACAAATTGTAAATATGTACGAAAAGCCTTTAAAAAGAGCGGATGTTGTCTTGGTTTACGTTCTCTTGCCATATAGGTAGTAGTTTTAATATCTACAAATATAACCATTTAAAACCACACAAACGGCAATATACGGTTGATTTTTAACCCCAAAGAGCGCAAAATAGGTACTTATACTTACTTCCACACTATAAATAACATAGGGTGTCCCATACTCTGGAACACCCTACTTCTTATACATACAAAAGAATTATCTACGGCTCTGGTACTGCTTGATAACGCCACGCTTCGAGCCACGTACAAACTCAATAAGTTTGTTACGCTCAGGAGTCTCAGCAACCTCTGCCTCAGCCTTATCGCATCCTGCCAAGTAGTTCAACTCGCTCTGGAACAAGATACGGCAAGTATTGTGGATAGACTCAATCTGCTCTGCTGTGAAGCCACGACGTGACAAACCTACCTTATTGATACCTGCATAGTGAGTCTCGCCATTTGTAGCGATGATAAATGGAGGAACATCCTGAGTTACAAGCGCACCACCCTGAATCATTGCGTGGTCACCAACGTGAATCCACTGATGGAGAGCTGCATGACCACCGATAACTACCCAATCACCAATCTCCACCTCACCAGCAAGAGACACACGATTTGCGATAACGCAGTGGCTACCCACAACATCGTCATGAGCAACATGAACGTATGCCATAAGGAGGTTGTGGCTACCAACAACTGTTGTACCACGAGATGCAGTACCACGTGCGATAGTTACACACTCACGAATATCGTTATAATCACCGATAACAGCCGTTGTCTCCTCGCCTGCGAACTTCAAATCCTGTGGCAAGCAAGCGATACATGCTCCTGGGTGTACCTTATTTCCCTTACCCAAACGCGCACCATTATATATAATAGCGTGAGGACCAATCCAGCAATCGTCACCTATGACTACATCACCCTCGATATAGGCAAAAGGCTCGATAGTTACGTTCTTGCCAATCTTGGCATCTGGATGAACGTAAGCTAAGTTACTAATCATAATCTATTTTGGTGTTAATAATTGTTTGTCTCCGTTTGATTATCTATTCTTAGCCATCTGAGCTGTGAGCGTAGCCTCACATGCAAGCTGACCACCTACGAATGCCTTACACTCTGCAGTGCAGATACCACGACGCATATCAATGATATGACACTCAAGCTGAAGTGTATCACCAGGCACTACCTTACGCTTCCACTTAACGCCATCAGCCTTAAGGAAGTATGTAGAATATGACTCTGGGTCCTCAACACGGCTCAATACGAGGATCCCGCAACACTGCGCCAAAGCCTCAATAATAAGCACACCTGGCATAACAGGCTCCTCAGGGAAGTGACCTACGAAGAATGGCTCGTTCATAGAGACATTCTTGATACCACCGATAGCGTTATCTTCGATATGGAACACACGGTCAACGAGCAAGAATGGAGGACGATGTGGCAACAACGACTTAATCTTGTTGATGTCCATCAAAGGCTGAGCCTTTGCGCTATACTTGAACGATGGCTTCTCACCGCTACGACGTATAACACGTGAAATATCCTTCATGAACTCTGTGTTAGCGAAGTGTCCTGGACGTGTTGCCCATACACGGCCCTTGATACGCATA
>JAGBUS010000035.1 GCA_017630735.1 Alistipes sp.
CCCTTCTCAATCCCGGCGATACCGTTCTCGGCATGTCTCTCGAATGCGGCGGACATCTCACTCACGGAAGCCCCGTAAACATGTCCGGCAAGATTTACAAGTTCGTTCCCTACGGCGTTGATGACAACGGTTACCTCGATTACGAACAGCTTGAAGCTCTCACCGTTCAGCACAAGCCCAAGCTCATCGTTGCTGGTGCTTCCGCATACCCCAGATTTATTGATTTTGAGAGAATGAGCAAGGTAGCAAAAGAGGTTGGCGCTTACTTTATGGTTGATATGGCGCACATCGCAGGTCTTGTTGCGGCAGGTCTCCATCCCTCTCCCGTTCCCTATGCAGACGTTGTTACCACCACTACTCACAAGACTCTCCGCGGTCCCAGAGGCGGTATGATTCTCTGCAAGGAAGAGTACGCAAAGGAAATTGACAAGGCTATCTTCCCCGGCACACAGGGCGGCCCGCTTATGCATACAATCGCCGCTAAGGCAGTTTGCTTCGGTGAGGCTTTGAGCGACGATTTCAAGGCTTACCAGAAGCTCATTGTTGAGAACGCAAAGGCTTTGGCAGAGGGATTTGTAAAGAGAGGTATGAAGCTCGTTTCAGGCGGTACTGACAACCACCTTATGCTCGTTGACCTTCGCACTAAGTTCCCAGAGTTGACAGGCAAGCTTGCTGAGAAGTGCTTAGTAGCTGCCGACATCACAACAAACAAGAATATGGTTCCATTCGACTCACGCACTCCATTCACAACATCTGGTTTGCGCTTCGGTACTCCTGCCATCACAACACGTGGCTTGAAGGAGGATAAGATGGACTATATCGCAGAGCTTATCGACCGCGTACTTAGCGATCCTGAGAACGAGGCAAACATCGCTGCCGTTCGCAAGGATGTTAACGAGTTGATGTCACAGTATCCACTCTTCGCGTGGTAGTAGCATAACAAAGACTTAAGTCTTAAGAAAAATTCCACTTGGTATACCGCCAAGTGGAATTTTTGTTTTCGGCACGCCTATTGCATCATAGCCAAGAAAAAATTTATCACTATGAAAATTGCAACAGGTAAAGGCTCGATATCTCTCGTAGCTCTCATAGCCATACTATCAATCTCGGCAGTAGTATCACTACCAGGATTGGCTATTTCGCCAATCCTCAACGACTTAGACAAGATATTTCCCTCGGCAAGTGAGCTAGAGGTGGATATGCTCGAATCACTACCTTCGTTGCTCATCATTCCATTTATGCTACTTGCTGGACGATGGTCGATAAGATACAATAAAATCAAATTGCTTATAATAGGATGCACGATATTCCTTATTAGTGGCATAGGATCACTACTCGCACGAGGACTTGTAGAGTTGATTATTTTAGGTGCTATAATGGGCATTGGAGCAGGCATCATAATACCCCTTTCCACAGGTTTTATCGTCGACTACTTCACGGGAGACTACCGCGTGAAGCAACTCGGCATAAGCTCGGCAGTAAACAACCTGACATTGGTGGTTGCTACATCTGTCGTGGGCTGGCTCGCAGAGCGCGAATGGCACCTATCGTTTGCCGTATATCTTCTGCCCGCCATAACCCTACTACTCATCCCAGCACTTAGCCACACCACTCCAGAGCCTGAGCCATCAACAGGAGCACAACATCGCCAACAAAGCCTCAATCGTGGTATGATCGTAGGACTCATGCTCTTCTATTTCATTATCACCTACTGCTCGCTTGTCGTAACATTCAACACCTCATACCTCGTAGACGAGGATGGCATGAGTGCTGCAACATCGGGAGTGATAATATCGCTATTCTTCCTTGCAATTATGGCACCTGGATTTATTCTAAACCGAATAATAGCAGTATTTGGCAATAAGACAAACCTTTGGGCACTAATCGTTATGGGCGCAGGACTATGTATAATATCCATCAGCCACACCTCAGCACTATGGCTTATCGTGGGCGTGATATTGACAGGCTTAGGCTACGGCGTTATGCAACCTATAATATATGATAAGGCAGCGACAAACGCACCACCCCACCTCGCCACCTTGGCACTATCCATCGTGATGTCGGTGAATTATGCCGCTATCCTCGTAGCCCCATTCATCATCGACGCCGTAGACGACATCTTCCACACCACGAGCGATAGGTTTGCCTTTATGTTCAATGGCGTAATATCACTACTTCTTGCCATAGCCACCGCAATCCTCTATCGCCGCAATCGCGTCCTCGGCTCGGATGATTAGGGATATACTACGACATTATATCCCATATAATAATTTTATCAAGTGTTGAAACTTTATTACTTTTTTCCTATCTTTGTACGTTGCACTTTGACAAACAACTAAAACTTAGATATTATGAAAAAAGTAATTACTTTAGCTCTAACACTCATGACCGCTGGTGCTGTTTTTGCACAGCAGGATAATGGTGGCATCACGGCTGAGATGATGCAGCAGATTCGTAGCTCTCAGACAAACACACTGGCTGAGCGCGCAGCTCGCAACGCTTTGGCTATTAATCCCATCTCGGAGTTGGCAACAAATGCCGAGAATCTCGCGATGATAGATACTCATTTCTCGCACCGCGTGGCAACAAAGGGCATCACCGATCAGCATCAGTCGGGACGTTGCTGGTTGTTCACAGGTCTTAACGTCTTGCGTGCCAAGATGATCTCGGATCTCGACCTCGGCGAGTTGACATTCTCGCACAACTACCTCTTCTTCTACGACCAGTTGGAGAAGTGCAACCTCTTCCTTCAGGCAGTAATCGACACCAAGCATCTGCCTATGGAGGATCGTCAGGTAGAGTGGTTGTTCAAGAATCCTCTCAATGATGGTGGTCAGTTTACTGGAGTTTCGAACCTCGTGATGAAGTATGGCGTTGTGCCATCAGAGATTATGCCAGAGAACTATCAGTCGAACAACACATCACAGATCTCTAACCTCCTAAAGTTGAAGCTCCGCGAGTATGGTCTTAAGCTCCGCGCACAGAAGGACCGTCGTGCTCCTGTAGCTCTCAAGACCGAGATGCTCACAGAGCTTTACTCTATGCTTGCACGTGCATACGGCGTGCCTCCAACAGAGTTTGAGTGGACACTACGCAACAAGGCTGGTGAGGTTATCTCTACCAAGACATACACTCCACAGTCGTTCTACAAGGAGTATTTCGGCGATATCGACCTTGAGAAGAACTTTGTAATGGTCATGAACGACCCATCGCGCGAGTATTATAAGGTATACGAGATTGAGTATGACCGCCACGTATACGACGGCGACAACTGGGTATATCTCAACCTCCCTATCGACGAGGTTAAGGCACTTGCCATTGCATCTATCAAGGACAACACCGCTATGTACTTCTCTTGCGACGTGGGTAAGTTCTTGCTCTCAAAGAAGGGTACTCTCGACATCAACAACTTCGACTATGAGTCGCTTATGGGCGTTGAGTTCCCAATGAACAAGGAGGAGCGTGTGCGCACCTTCGCAAGTGGCTCATCACACGCCATGACCCTCATCGCCGTAGACCTCGACGAGAATGGCACACCTAAAAAGTGGATGGTAGAGAATAGCTGGGGTCCTCAGGCAGGTTGGAAGGGCAACCTCATTATGACCGACGAGTGGTTTGAGGAGTATATGTTCCGCGTGGTGGTAGACAAGAAGTATATCCCTGCTGAGACTCTCAAGCTCCTTGAGCAGAAGCCTATAATGCTTCCATCGTGGGACCCTATGTTTGCTCCAGAGATGTAAAACAAACTGAAAAGGGAAAAGTAAGGTGCGCTAAAGCGCAAGTTTTTAATATGCGTCGCAGACACCAAACCTTTCAATTTTCACCTCTCACTTTTCACTTCAAAAGTGCTATGGCTACGGAAATAGAGCGTAAATTTTTGGTTATGGGCGAGTATAAGCACCTCGCCCATAGCCGACTACATCTAACGCAGGGTTATATCGCATCAGGCTCCCGCACCGTACGTGTACGTCTTAGCGACGATCGTGCATGGCTCACGATAAAGGGCAAGTCAACAGATGATGGTCTCTCGCGTCTGGAGTGGGAAAAGGAGATTTCGCAGAACGAGGCTAAGGAGCTACTACCCTTGGTTGAAGGTGCGCTTATCGACAAGTACCGCTATCTCGTGGATTTTGAGGGTCACACCTTTGAGGTGGATGAGTTCCTTGGCGAGAACACAGGTCTTGTGATTGCCGAGGTAGAGCTAACTGCGGTAGACGAGAGCTTCGAGCGTCCCGAATGGTTGGGTAGAGAGGTTACGGGCGAACGCCGCTTCTACAACTCACACCTTCGCGCCCACCCCTACTCCGAATGGAGCGACGAGGAGCGACAATAACCATACCTTATATATAAAGGCAACCTTCGGGTTGTCTTTTTTTATATCCAAGCGTAAAAAAAGTTCTAAAAAAATTTGGAGATATGGTATTTTATGCACTATCTTTGTGATATCAAAATGATATCATCATAAAACTCGAAACGAAATCTAAATTATAAACCTTAAAACTCTACCATTATGAAAAATTACACTTATTCAGGTTGGAAACTCAATGGCTTCATCGCCCTTATCCTTAACCTTGCTCTTGTAGGTGCGGCAATCTACGCTATCACAGTCCTTGCAAGCAACGAAGTTCTTATCGGCTGGGCACTTGCACTGCTTATCGTATCTATCCTCTGCGCCGTACTTATGATGTGCGGTTACATTATGCTTGAGCCTAACGAGTCACGCGTATTGCTCTTCTTTGGTAACTATCGTGGTACATTCTACGACACAGGTTTCTGGTGGATTAACCCATTTATGAGCGCGAAGAAGCTCTCGATGCGTGCGCGTAACCTCAACGTAGACCCTATCAAGGTTAACGACAAGGCTGGTAACCCTATCCTTATCGGTTTGGTTGTAGTGTGGAAGATTAAGAATGACGGTGCTTATAACGCTGTATTCGAGATTGATGCTCCATTGGAGATTGGCGCAACTGGCTCTAACACACGTATGAACGTATTGGAAAATTTCGTGGCTGTACAGAGCGACTCGGCATTGCGTCAGGTAGCAGGTATGTATGCCTACGACGAGAACTCTAACAACGCATCGGACGAGGTGACACTCCGTTCGGGTGGTGATGAGATTAACGACCGCCTCACCGACGAGCTTAATGAGCGCCTTTCAATCGCGGGTATCGAGGTTATCGAGGCACGCTTGAACTACCTTGCATACGCTCCAGAGATTGCTGCTGCTATGCTTCGCCGTCAGCAGGCTGATGCTATCATCTCGGCACGTGAGAAGATTGTGGAGGGTGCTGTGTCGATGGTTAAGATTGCCCTTGAGCGTCTCTCTACCGAGGAGGTTGTGGAGCTCGACGAGGAGCGCAAGGCAGCTATGGTGAGCAACTTGCTCGTTGTTCTCTGCGCCGATGAGGCAGCACAGCCTGTAGTAAACACTGGTACTTTGCATAATTAGCACACCCTTTTGAAGTACCCCCTATGGCTACAAAGGATTCTAACACACGCAGTTTCGTGCTACGCATCGACGGCGAGACGATGGATGCCCTTGAGAAGTGGGCAGCCGACGAGTTTCGCTCGATGAATGGACAACTGCAATGGATTATTGCCGAGGCTCTGCGTCGCAGTGGGCGCAAGCCTCGCGCAAAGAAGGCTAAGGAGGAGCCACAAAATGAAGAATAAGTATAGCTTTTACAAAATTCGCTTCGGCAGAATAGAGAAACTGGCAAATCGCCGTCTGGGCAAAAGCCCCGATGAGGGCAAATTCGGCTTGAGCGAGTTTATAATCTGCCTCGCTATGGCAGCATTTGTCAATTACGACAGACTTCCTGTGACTCTACCCCATCGTGAACTTGTCGCGGCAGGAATACCGACACTAATTATGTTGGTGGGCTTAGCGGTGGGATACTACCGCAAACCACCCCGCTCCTGCTGGCACAAAGCCACCTACGCCACAGGCCTATTGGCTACGGCGTGGAGCGTTGTGCCTTGGATACTCTACTTAATAAATGGTGAGAACTTCAGCCTTAATGCCGCTATCGAGGTATCGCTCGGCTCACTCGTCGTGTGGGCAATTACACTTGGCTGTTACCTTCGCTTTCGCTACATACGTCGCCGCTCACGAGAGGAGATTGCGATGATGAGACTAAGAGAAAAACGTCGCCGCAAGGCACAATATCTTTAACCTATGACTACCTCGACTCATATTCTCATCATCACCATTATCTGCCTGATACTTACCTCATTATCCCTATTGGCTATAATGGGCAAGCTCGACAAGTGGTACTCTTGGAGCCAGGCTGATAACGACAAACCCTCGGAACTAAGAATAGCCCGCTGGAGAAGGGCATTTGCAATAGAGATACTCATTGCTATGGTAGCGATTGTAGTACTAAATGCAACGGATATCTTTGACGAGTATGCGAGCTATCTGTTCATTGCCCTTGGCGTAGCTGGCGCGATGATAGAGCTAGGATGGATAAAAAAAGTTTAACGACTATGAAACGTATATCATTAATGGCAACAGCCCTACTATCATTGGGCATTGCCTATGGTCAGAATATCCCCGCGTATCACGACACAGAGATAGAGGCTTCGAAAGAGTATGTGGAAGGTAACGCCTATCAGAAAGATTTGCTCCTCTATGCCGATATGCTTGGCGATACGCACCCATACTACGCTAATGCCGAGCATCGCGCTAAATTGCAGAAGCGCGTACGTAAGATGTACAAGGAGTGTGGCAAAATAGACCATATTACGGAGTTTAAGCTCTACCTCGCTAAAGTAGCAGCATCGCTACACGACGGACATACTGCGATATACTACTGGAGTTCGCCAGATAGGATATTTCCAGTGAGGTTTACCATTAATGGCAATGCTCCTTCGATTGTCGACCTATGTCAAGATGAGTATCGCGACATCCTCGGCAAGGAGGTCAAATTCATAAACGGCAAGCCGCTGAATAAGATTCTCAACGCGGCACGAGAGATTGTGAGTGCCGACAACGCTGTCAACTTCGAGAATCTCGTTCAGGAGTATCTGCTCCTTACGGACTTTTGGGCGATGATGGGTATGAGTGACGAGGTGCTCAACATCACATTTACCGACGGCAGCACCATAGCAATACCTGCAATCAACAAGAGCGATCTGAAAATCGCGCAGTTGCAGAAGGATATGTCGGGACGCATCACAGCACCACGCCGCGCGCTCTTCGACTACACCATCTACGAGGATAAGGGCATCTGCTATATGCAATTCAATCAGTTTGCCGACAGGGTTACACATCCTCAATACACACAGCTGGCACGCTTCGATGAGTTTGTGCGCGATATGATGGCAGATATGGAGGCGAAGAACGTGAAGACTCTTGTCGTAGACCTTCAGTATAATAGCGGTGGCAATAGCGTATTGGGCAATGTACTTTTGTCGTGGTTGAAGCCATACCGTGTGATGAAGCAGTTCAACACCCAAGTGCGTATCTCGGAGTTGATGCTAACCTACTACCCTTATTATAAGGAGTTTACCTACGATGGCAAGCCTCTCGAGATTGGCGAAACATACTTGGCTCGCAAGTTCGACCACAACCGAGATGCAAAGATAGACTACACCGCACCTCAGGACTCTGCGCGACACGTACTTAACCTTGACCCAGAGCGTATATTTAAGGGCGATGTAATCTTCATACAGGGCAAGGACTCCTTTAGTAGCGCAATGTTGCTTCTTACAACAGCGCGTGACAACTACATCGGAAGCATCGTTGGTGAGCGTTCGGGAGGTCGCCCAAGCCACTATGGTGATATCCTATACTGCAGACTGCCTAACACCGGAACAATGGCTACCGTAAGCCATAAGATATTTTTACGTCCTTCGTATAGCCCTGTCGAGGATGCAGAGTATCTATATCCCGACTTGGAGATAGACCTCAACGACCCTCAGAGGGATTTGGTGTGGGAGTTTGTAGAGACTTTCACCCGCAAGGCAAACGCACCAAAGAGCGAAAAACAGCAGGATGATGATGACAGCTATCTTTGGGATACCATATATAGTCCTGCAATGCAATAAAACATTAAAACCTAAAACCGTACCACCATGAAACTTGAGAATATATATCTACTGGTGATGACATTGGCGTTTTGCGTTATCGGCATTATGATGCTACTCGGCAAGGCGGACTTCGCCATTAAGAAGCATATCCGCGAGTCGGGAAAGTATAATATCCCACGCCTGAGAGTGATCTACGCTATGTCGTTCTTCCTTATCGGCATCGTCACTACCCTTGTACTCTACGGTATAAATGAGATGGTTACACTCTTTGTCATCGTACCCGTTGCCATCATCCTCATCGCACTGCAATACACCTGGGCAAAGAAAAAAGATTAACTACACGCCATAAACTATTGATATTATGAACACTGGATATATCGTACTGTTAGCTATTTTAGCTTTTATAATTGTGGCATTGGCAATAGCCATAATAAGGGGCAAGGCAGACTTGCTGATGATTGATTACTACTTCAGTCCGCCAGAGAAAAGAGAGCAATATAACGTGCAACGCCTACGATTCCTAACAGGAATAGCACTGCTCCTAATATTCGTTTCAGATTGGATATTGCTATACTTTTTCAACGGAGGAGAGAGAGCATGCATCTTATCGCTAATTATCATCATTGCCCTCTATAAAGCTCTGGAGCACACCTGGGCAAAGAACAACAAGTAGCACCCCTACCCCACATCACCTCGGCAAGGCGATTGGAATAGTAAATAATAAGGAGAGATGGGAGTTATGTGTAATTCACATATCTCCCATCTCTCCTTTTACATCAATTCGTCCCAATCAAAAATAGCTCCCTTCGAAAACTATTTGTCTGAAGAGTTCATTTTGATTAGTATAGCCTAAATTCATTTACAACATTGTATAATGAACGTGCCCAATAGTTTCTCAAACCGAAACCTCCGACGTTGCCTGATACCTCTTCTTTTAATAAAATCTCGCGGGTCGAGATATCAAAAGTAATCAATTCGTATGATGCTTGAGCCATTGGCTTGTTCAACACTTTTGCAATAAATACAAGTCCGACGCCCTCCGTTTGTGGGATGTTATAGTTCTTTACAATCTCTGAATAATCAGGCTCCTCGTAAGTGCTATTTAAAGATTTTAGGTTAGCATAATCTGCCGATGTAACGACCTTCAACATTGGCTCAATTACTACATCAACACGTTTGCCCACCACACGCGAAAAGTCATATTTCTCTGGCTCTGTGATGATTAGCATATTAATTCCCTCAAATGCTTTTGCAAATTGCTCAACTGACTCGTCAGCGGCATAAACCTTAGCAAATGAATAGTCAACACCATACACATAAATCTTCTCGTTGTTTTGTGCGCTCAGCATAGAGATGCTGAATATGCACATTAACATAAATAGTAGTCGTTTCATATATGTAAATTTTAAATGTTGCTTCGCAAGTCAAAGAATTTCACAACCTTTCTACTCATTGGTGGCATTTGCAATCTCGCAATAAGTTCCGAAGACTCAAATTTGATGTCTGGAGCAACTCTTACTTTTGATCTAAATATATCCTTTATTTGTTTAACGAAAGCATCGGAGTGATTATTGCTTCCAACGCGTATTTGTATTTGGTCGGTGCCAAGGGCATTTGTAAATACCTCCACTACATAGTTCTCAACCTCAGGTATATTGTCCAAGATATCAAACAAGATTGGAGGATAAATAGTTGTTCCTTTAAACTTAATCATCTGACCTTTACGACCGATAACAGAGCTTAATCGAGGACTATTTCGTCCGCATTTACAAGGTTTACTTGTACGGATGCAGATATCGCCTGTCTTGAAGCGCACCAATGGCATAGCCTCAACACCAATAGTAGTGATTGTAACCTCGCCTGACTCGCCGTCTTCTACAGGTTGGTCGTTCTCGTCAAGTAGCTCAACGAGTATCAAGTCGGCAGGGATATGTCCACCCGCATGAGCATTACACTCAGTAAAGGATGTCTGCATTTCGGTAGATGCATAAGTTGAATACAACTCAAGAGATGGCCATTTTTCATTGATTCTTTTACCCAAGGTAGTAAGTTCACCATCTGGTGTACGCAAGGCCTCACCAATACAGATTGCTCTTTTAAGGCGAGAATTATTATAATCGATACCATTATTCTCGGCAAATTCTATCATCTTCATCAAGAATGATGGCACTACCATACATGTTGTAGAGTTTACTCGATTGATAGTATCCCATTGTAGTTCAGGAATACCATTACCCACACGCACGATGCCACAACCAAGTTCTCTAGCACCCATAAAATATGCTAATCCAGCCATAAAACGACGATCAATCGTTGTCATAAGTTGCATCACATCGTTTTTTGTGCAACCTGCGATTGTAAACGAACTGGCCTCATTATATGCCAAGCGTTGCAAATCGTTCTCTGTTAAAGCAAATGTAACTGGGTTACCCAACGTACCAGAGGTTGTCACATAGTCAATGACATCGACAGAATCTGCACATAAAAAATCATTATTATATAGTTGCAAATCCTGCTTAGAGGTGGTTGGCAATAACGTCAAATCCTCTAAGGTTTTGATTTCGTCGATATTAATACCCCTCTCCTGGAACACTCTTTTGTAAAACTTAGAATGCTCCGAAACATAAGATAATGTCTCCCTTAAGCGTTGTTCCTGGAATTGTTTTATCGTTGTTAGATCTTGGTAATGTAAATTTCTATCCTTAATCATATTGTTGTATTTTGCTTATAATTTCTCTTTTTTCTACCTCTCTCGGTATTTCAAGCATCAAAGCCTTTTGCCAATATACAATAGCTTGGTCATAGTTTCCTGCAGACTCCTCGTAATCACCCAAAGTATTATAAACTTGGAAGTAATTTGGATTAGTCATTAAAAACTCCTCTTTATATTCAGGCGAAACAAGTTGCTTATTATCAATTGCAGACGTTATAGCCTTGTACTGCTCTCTATAGCGACAAACTCGTAAATATTCATCGTTTATAGCCGTGCTATCAGCTGGAATATTATAATCTGATATGATACGTGATTCTACAGTACTATCTGTAGTATCAAAAATATCATTTAAATCATAACATACATATTCGCCTAATTGCCAAGGGGAGGTAGATATCCAGAAGCGCAGTTCTGTTGGATCAAACACGACGGAATGGTGAGCGATGAATTGATTTATTGACTTTTCATTCGACAAACCTATATCTACATTATTCAGACCATACCTATTACGCAATATACCAACTGCCTCGTGACTATTTAATGGGACATTTGCGTCTAATAACTCGTTTATTCTGTGATGTCTATACGGACTGTCGGTTGAAGCAATATTTTCCTTATTGTATTTATCATCAGCAAAGACAGAAGATTGATAATGATTGGTACATACAATCCTTGATGTATCACTCTTATACAAAGCGATTTGATTAGGAGTTTTCTCTATAATAGCAGCATATCCATCTTGCGCAGAGCCTATTAAAATGGATTCCGAAACAAATGTCTCAAATTCTTGTGCTAACGCATAAGCTTCCGATATATTTGATGCATATTGCAGAATATGTCTGGCTAACAAAGATATTGGCATAGCAGAAGAAGTTGGTATCTTACCCTTAGCTGCATTTATAGTAACAGTAAGACCCTTTTCATTCATACCAGACAATACTCCCATCATGCCAGGCCACGATATGGATGCAAACTTATAACCATTATCAGGCTCTACAAAAAGAATCATTTTATTCTTGGCAAAGTTATCACCCACATAGAAGTCGAAGTTTCTGCCAATGATAAGGTTATTGGTTTCACTCTCATTTGCCCAACATGCAAAAGAGCTACATCCAACAAGCATATACTCCTGCATAGCGTGTCCAATATCATGTGCTGCATGATAATTCAGTTGCCTGAGATATGGCGACCCATAAGAATTATAGTCATCTGTACAGGATAAAGAAATTGCATAAATCTCCTCTCTATACTCCTCTGGGATATATTGAGCCATATTTCGGTTGAATATTATAATAAATTTATGTAGATATTCAACCCAATAATCCGAAGGAATAATCTCATGTATTTGATCTACAAAAACATCCTCCTGTGTCTTTAACAGGTCCTTGCAAAGAACACCATATTTTGCACCTATTTCAATTGGGCTACCAGAGATATGAGCCTCCCACGACCCGTACTGGTTAAGCAATAAACTGGATTGCTCACAAGTACGCAGGGAATCACCCTGAATTGAGAGCTCGTACTTATCTAAATCGACCTCCACATTAGGTTGCAAGAAATCGGCAGTTAAATATAGGTATGTACCGACCGCCAATAGTATCACGACTAAAGCCAGTGGAACTCCTAAAATTACTGCAACCGAGATTAATATAGTTTTCTTTATATTACGCATTTCCAATCTTTTTGGATAAATACTCTACACCCAAAATTTCAGAACAAGTAACCGTAGATGACACGACAGTTCCAAGACAACCATGTATGTTCAGATTTTGACCAGTAAGCAACAAATTACCAATTCTTGTTCTTGCGGGCATTAATGTGACCATTGGGTTTCTACAATCCTTGACTATACCATACGCACTACCCTCTGGCGTAGAGGTATAGTCTCGGTAAGTCAAAGGAGATGCTGTATATATTTTATCGACACTTTGTCGCAAGTTAGGGTAATATTTGCTAACAAAGTCTATTACAGCCTCGCTAAAACACTCCTTAAACTCCTTATAATCATCTCCTCTATGTCCGAGTGTTGAGTTAGCCCATTTCTCACAAACAGAGAAAGGCATAGGAGTCAATAGTGTTATGACGTTCGTAAATTCTGAATTGTGGCTTGGTTGCATGCACAATAAGGTCGATGGTATATTATACCCCTTATAGTCACCATACATTGCCCAAACATCAGGGTTATTAAATAGATAATGGTTTTGGTTTACATATCTAATAGTGTTAGGCTTCAACAATAAATATGTAGTAAATAACCCGTATGTATTTGCTAATGAATTGATTCTGGTGAAGAATGCTTTTTTGTAAATTGTGTTATTTTCTAATAACGAGAATGTTGTTGATGGATGCAATGAGGAGATTACCCACTTTGCAGACATCTTCTCGCCATTAGCGAGTTCTATATACTCAACATTATCTCCATTTAACGCAATTTTCGAGACCTTAGATTTTAGCAGGACATCTCCACCATTGCGTTTAATTTGCTGAACAAGGAGATCGGCAAGTTGCTGTGAGCCATCTTCAAAGGCATACGCTCCCTCTATGTTGGAGTGAGTAATCATTCCATACTCATATAGCGAGGTTGTGAGTTTATCTCCCGCAAACAAGCCACTATTACCTGCAAGAACTCGTCGTAAGCTCTCATCTCCGATATGTCGTTCTATCTCATTATATGCAGACATAGACATATATTCCATACCACCATTAGAGATTCTACCCTCTTTTAATACATCAGGTGATATAAGTTGTCCTACTTGCTGAAGGAGTTTGGCAAAAGATTTTATATTCTCCTTCTCCTTAGGGAAATGTGTCGATAAGTTATCAATAAAGCGGTCATATCCCATAGCATGGCAATAATGAGTACCATCGCCGAAATGGAAATGATCAAAGCCATCTTCATCTAACTTTCTCAAATTCAGAGCATCGATAACGCCTAAATATTTGAAGTATTGATGCATGATTTGCCCCTGTGATAGACTTCCAACATAATGCATACCTGTATCCAGAATATGACCATTTCGTTGGAAAGACTGTAGACATCCTCCAATTACACTATGCTGTTCAAGCACACACACATTCAAGCCCTCCTTGCTTAACATTACGCCACTGGAGAGACCGCCTAATCCGCCACCAATAATTATAACATCATACGTCTTCATTAGCTCAATCGTGTTAAAACATATAGTGTTTCAGAACTATCTTTGTCGCATCTGCGAATTTTTATACTTAGTTCATTCTGCTGAGCGAACTCTTTCATCCAATCTTCGCTCACGAATGTAAGTTCCGCAGTAGTCTTATTGAATTTTATAATCTGTGTTGACCAAACCTCAGTATTCTTAATCTTTTCGTGCTTATCAACTTGACTTAAGTCGCCATCTCGCACGATAATCATACCTCCCTTGTTCAAACTTGCAACAGCCTTTTTCAGAACCTGCTTCTGTGCCTCTGCATCAATGTAATGCAGGCTATCATTAAATAGGATAGCATCAGATAGAGGAATCTTCATCTCTCTCATATCTGCGCGCTGGAAGTTAACATTACACTTTTTGCACAAAAAAGTGTGCTTTGCAACCTCTATTTTTTCATCATCATAGTCCACGCCATGTACTGTCCTATCAGGAGACAACAGGGCTAACATGAATGACATCTGACCATATCCACAACCGATATCCGTAATGGTTGCATTGCGCGGTATTAGTCTATCCCACACGTCATAGTAGCCATCAATACGGCATTTGACACGCATATACCACTCTAATACTGGACCTTTATAGATGTAGTTCTTAATTATCGCATCTCTAAAATAGGCATTATGACTTCTGCCAAGATCGTCGTTGAAGAGTCGATACTGCTCTACATACCATTTGCGGATATTCTTAGACTGCTCTTGATATGTATCGCCAAATATATTATCTCCATACTCAATGCGCTTCAAGGTGCGTGTTGCCACAATACCTGACTTAATATAGAATCCCTGCTTCTTAGCTGAGATTTGTCCAGCACCATATATAAGCATTGGAAGAATATCCAATTTTAATAAGTGTGCTAAATAAAATGCACCCTTATGGAATCGTTGTATAGAACAATCTACAGAACGTGTACCCTCAGGGAATACCACGATAGAATAGCCCTCACTTACCCTCTCCTTCAATCGCTCTGCTAATGCCTCATACCCATCTGCAGAGTGATGGAAATCTGCATATTTAACTATCCATCCGAAGAAAGGAGAGTTCCACACCCAACTATTTGTCATCATGACGATCTTAGGCGTAGTTGAGAGTAGTAGCAAAATATCAATAAACGACTGATGATTGGCGATAATGACTGCTGGCTTCTCATAAGTTTCATTACATTGGTTTTGTCTGATGGTTTTGACTGTAATCATCGTTCTAAGGAAGATTCTGGTAAACCAATAAATCATCTTATGGAAAGCGAGCTTCTTTAATTGACGCTTGATAGGTAACGGCATCAATAGTAGCATAAATACTTGAGACAGTATGCATCCGAATAAAAAGTATACGAAGCAATAGAATGTGTTAAGTATACTGCCAATGGTGTATGGGAACCCGCCATTTTTTGTTTGAGATGTAATCATTAATCTAAACAACATTGGCTGCACGGTGTAAGATACAAGAACAACAACACTAAGTCCAAGGACAGAAATAAGGGCTATGGACTTGAGCGCAGGATGTTGTGCAAATATCAATACTCCCATACCGACTATAGCTGTGAAAGCTGAAAAGAAGATAGCCGTTTTGTGTGCGCCGAGAACTTGCTTGCCATTTTTATACTCTTGAAGAAGACCATCCATCATAAATATGCTGAAGTCATCTCCTATACCAAATATGAATGTCGCAAGAATAATATTTACGATGTTGAACTTGATGTCAAAAATAGCCATCATTCCAAGTATGATCACCCAACTTATCGCCATTGGCAAGAATGTTAATAGAGTTAATTCTATGCGACCATACGATATAAGTAGTGCGAAGAATACTATTAACGATGAAACCAGTAGAATATAATTGAAGTCTTCACTTGTAGACTCAACCATCTTAGAGGAGAAATATCCTCTATCAATAACCGCAGTGCTTTCCAATTTGTCCAACTCATCATATACTGCTGGCTTATGCTCTTCATCAATCGTAATGCAGCAAAGTAATGACGTAGCATTATCAGAGACGGTCATCCATTCAGAAATAATGGGAATAGTTGCTATTTCCTCTTTTGAATACGAGCAAACACTATATTGCTTCTCGATTAACTCTTGAAATTTACTGAAAGCACCTTGCTTAAAACCTATATTCTGACCGGTTTTATCTACGTAAGAAAGTGTTTCTGCCTTTCTCTCCTCCCAGAAATTATTCCATCTTTCAATTCTTTCCTTCTGAAGATTTTCTGGAATAACAAAGTCATTAAGTGTAATGATGTCACTAATATGCCCTGTGCTCTTATACTCATTGAGTATCTCTACAGTCTTATTATATTCTGCTGATAGTTTTTCCAGGTTCTCACCACCAGTAACAATGTATACATCCTTACTTTCGTCTCCGAAGATCTCTAACGAACGATTTTCTGCTTCGACAATATGTGAAGGCATAAAGTTGATATTTGACATATCGTCATCAAACTCAACCTTTTGATAGTAGAATAGAGCAACAATGGATAGCGCAATAATAGATAGTAATGCCCACTTATTGCCATCATATTTATAACCAACAGCCTGTTCTATTTTGCTTAAAAGAGCACTTTTATTATTAGCCTTGAAACCACGTAGAAACTGTGGCATAAATACAAGACAGAATATGGTCGTTCCAATAAGGGTAAATACAGAGAATAATCCCATATCCTGCAATAACACCGACGACGTAAACATCAATGCCGCGAATGCACCGATTGTCGTAAAACAGCCAATTGTCAAGGGCATTGTCAGCTCCCTAATAATCTCTTTAGGAGATGACATATTGTTTAGATGAGAAACTATATGAATTGAATAGCTCAACGAAATTCCTAAAACAACAGTTCCAGCACCGATTGCTATTGCTGAAATACTACCTTGAATAAGCCATACCATAGCAAGAGCAAATAAAACTCCAAAGATAGGAGGTATGACAATCAATGGTATTGATTTCTTATTCCTAAACGATAGGAAAATAACAAGGAGAATAAATACAAATGCTAATCCTAATGTGATTGTCGTATCTCTCTTAATTTGTCGTGCATTATATACGGCAACTATAGGACCTCCTATGCAATCGACGCTTACTCCATTAATTTCTGATTTGCGCTCTGCATCCTCAAGACCACTTACTAACTTATCATTATTTCCAGTATCACCCATACCATGACAAGGTTGAATGAATACTAACATTGTAGTTAAGTCTTTAGTAAAGAGTCTACCATTGTATATTTCGTATTGCAAATCGGGGTTGTACTGCTGAAACTTCTCCAACAGAGGCGTTCCGATATTGAGCGGGTCCTGCATAATTACATCACCTATAACCATGCCAGATGGTGATGTAAGAAGATTGTATACATTCTCTACACTCTGAGCAATAGATTGTTCAGATATTTTATCTTCTAACTCTTTGAAATCTGCATCTGTGAGAAAAATTGGCAAATAATCGTAAATGAACGATGTTACTGCACCAATTGTCTCCTCGTCCGCTGAGGATGTTACAGAGCTTATTAACCCCTCATTTTGAAGTTTACTTATTTCATCTTCAAATATTTCCGCAGATTGTATTATGCTATCGGGATCTTCGCCAGACAGCATAACAATTACCTTATCCTTAACAGCAACATTCTCAAATGTTGCATTTTTCTTCTCATCCGAGCTATTAAAAAAGTTTGTGATATTTTCCTGGAAGGACACCTGTGATGCAAATGCTGCACAAACAACAACAGATGAAATTAGAATAGCATAAAAGGCTACTCTATGTTGTTCAAACCATTCGTATATGTTAATAAATAACTTACTCATTTTTACTACTGCGTTTACAGATAATCATTGCTAATAGGGAGAGTGTAAAGACTACTACTCCCGATATTGTTGCCAAAACAATACTACCTATTAAATATTGACTTATGCTTTGTCCTACAGACTGCAATGATATGTTGTCGATAGAGAAGATATTGTCAATATTAAGAATCCATGCTCCCGCGACCATACTACCGTAGAGTATAAACGGAATCATAGGAGGTATGCTAATATTTGAGAATACAACGGCAACTATCTTATTGAGCTTCATAAAGTGTGCTGAAACGCCTGCAAATACCATCTGATATCCCCAAAGTGGGATAATTCCACAGAACACACCCCACCCCATTGCTGCTGCCATCTGCAAATTAGTGTCTTTGCTATGTAGGATTTGTTTGTCAATAAAATTCTTAATATTTGTCCAGGTTAAAGCGCGCAAAAATTTCCAAGGATAGTATAATAGCAATGCGTACAATACGAGCACCGTATTAAGAATACTTATTCTCGTAAAATCTTGTAGAGGTCGGAAATGTGACACTCGCTCTTCAACAGGTGGATAATATACCTTAATAGGAACGTTCTCAACATTTACTCCTCGCCACGCAGCTCGCACAATGATTTCCACCTCAAACTCATAACGTCTTGTAATGAAATAGATTTTCTGCAATTTATCTAACGGATATAATCTAAAACCCGATTGAGTATCCGATAGCTCTTGTCCTGTTTCAACCTTATACCAAAAGTTTGAGAATCTATTGGCAAATGTATTTTTTGACGGCATATTTTCAGCCGTTAGATTGCGAGCACCTATAAGCAAACTATCAGGCTTCTCTTCAATCTTATCTATGAACGTAGGAATATCATCAGCGTAGTGCTGACCATCAGAATCAATAGTTATCGCGTAACGATATCCCCACTCATAAGCCTTTTTCAAGCCCAACTTCAACGCATATCCTTTGCCTTTGTTGTTGGGATAATCTATAACTTTTATATCTTCAATAGAAGATAAGATATTTTTGGTGTCATCCGTTGAGCCATCGTTTACGACAATGACATCGTCCGTAAACGCTTTAACATCGCTAATTACCGTAGCGATTGTTCCTGCATTGTTGTATGTAGGCATGATAACCACACATCTCAATGCAGACATTCTCTCCTTGTATGTCATTGTTGTTTCGCTCATTACATTAAACTCGCTTTTAATTTAAGAACTGACTGCTCATTATCAACTCTCAACACTGTGACACTTACTTTCTTATCATCTTCAATTGCAAGATTTATAATTATTCTCAAGCCTTCTTGAGGTATCAATGCTGACAAGTATTTACACTCCTTTATTGCCTTAAAATGAACACTATTAGAATATATCTTCTCGATACACTCTTTAATAATGGTTAAGGTGCATACACCCGGAACAACAGGTTGTTGAGGGAAATGCCCATTGTAAATAGAGTGGTTAGCGAATAACTCCACTTCTATCTTATAACTATTCTCTATTTGGTCAATTGTGATAACCTTATAAAAATTACCTTCTAATCTCATACTATTTACTTACATTAAATATCTTTGTATCTATAGAAACATTAAACAATTTATTTGAAAAACAATAAGATGTATAATCACCTGATTTTTCTTAC
>JAGBUS010000036.1 GCA_017630735.1 Alistipes sp.
AGTCCTGTGCAAATACATAAACCAAGCGACCAGCGATGGTACCATAACCTGTTACAACGCCATCACCGAATGTGTGCTTTGCGTCCATACCGAAGTCGTAGCAGCGGTGAGTAACGAACATATCGAACTCCTCAAAGCTACCCTCGTCCAACAACATAGCGATACGCTCACGAGCAGTATACTTACCCTTCTCGTGCTGCTTGTCGATAGCCTTCTGGCCACCACCCATACGAGCAGTCTGACGGTTATCCATCAACTTCTCAATTGCTTTCTGAATTTCGCTCATAGTGAAATTTTATTATTAGTTTTAGTCTGTTTCAGTTTGTATGAAGTAGCCTAACATCAGAGACAGCCACTCCGTTTGTTTAATAAATGATATAATTTAGTTTTAGGCGCGCGAAGTTCGAGAAACCGCAGTTTACACGACGTAAATGAGGATTTCGAGAACGAGTGCATTTGTTGATAGAATAGTGCATATACAACGCTCGGCAAAATTTGAGACGATGGGCTGTACTTAGGCGTACTGCCCATTGGTGAAAATTTTGTTGGCGGCAGTAGATGCGCTGTTATATCAACAAAGACGCCAAAATAACCAAATTAGATTATTTATTCTTGTTCTCGCAAAGCTCAGTAAGAATACCCTGTGTAGACTTTGGGTGAAGGAACGCGATAGTAAGACCCTCAGCACCCTTACGTGGAGTCTTGTCGATAAGGCGGATACCGTGAGCCTCAGCGTCTGCCAACTGCTCCTCGATGTTCTCGCAAGCGAGAGCCATGTGGTGGATACCAACACCCTTGTTCTCGATATACTTAGCGATTGTAGACTCTGGAGATGTTGGCTCCAAAAGCTCAATCTTAGTCTGACCCAACATGAAGAATGCGGTCTTAACCTTCTGGTCAGCTACCTCCTCGATAGCGTAACACTTCAAACCGAGTACGTTCTCCCAATAAGGAATTGCCTCCTCAAGGCTGTTTACTGCGATACCAAGATGCTCAATGTGTGATACTTTCATAGTAGTTAAATTTTTATAAAGTTTAGTATAATATTTTTTTGTTACTGTGTCAACAGTTTTATTACATAAAAATCACCCAAAGTTAGTCTAACTTTTTGAAACAACGAAATATTTTCGACTATTTTTTTTCGAATATTTCAACTTTTCGACATACAACACAATTTAGGCAACAAAAATGTATGTGGAGATTAAAAAAAGCAAACTTTCAACTTGTGATTTCAAGAAATATTCGTAACTTCGCATAATCAACCTACTAAGTAGAGACGCTCATGAGACACTTTTTCGTCATACTCACCACGATTCTCTTTTTCACCCTCTCGGCGGAGGCTCAGAGTGTGCGCCTTGGTGAGCGTATGCCTGAGGTGAGCGTGATGTCGGAGTATGGCTCAAAGCTTGAATATGTAGAGAGAGACTTGGTATGTCTGGTATTCGTCAGCTCCCACTGCGTTCCATGTATCGAGGCGGTGCAGACGATTGACCGCGCACTGTTTGAGAAGATGAATATCATACTTCTGACCACCGAGAGCCACGAGCTACACGACGAGATTGTGGAGCGCATAGGAGCCACGGAGCTATCCATTGCCTACGACATCGAGGGCAAGACATACAAAGCCTTTGGCATCAACTATATACCCTTTGCGGTAATCTACAGCGTGAAGCGCAAAATCGTGGAGTGGTTTGGTCCTGTACAGCAACTCGATGGTAGTCTGGTGGAGCAGATAGAGGAGGGTCTCAAATAATTTTGTAATAATCTAAAACACAAAGATATAATATGTCATACACTAAGATAGAGCACTACGAGAAAGAGTATCTCGATGCGCACCACGACAGCGCGCTTAACGTCACCGATGGCGTGGAGAGTCAGCCTGTGGTAAACCCATATTTCGTGCGTAAGAAACGCCGTCAGATGACTACCGAGGAGTATGTTGCAGGAATCCTTGAGGGTAACATCACAATCCTCGCCCAGGCAATCACCCTCATCGAGAGCAATAACCCTACGCACTATGCTCAGGCACAGGAGATTATCGAGAAGTGTCTACCCCACTCTGGTCGCTCGATACGTATAGGTATCACGGGTGTTCCAGGTGCTGGTAAGTCGAGCTTCATCGAGGCGGTGGGTAACATGGTAACGTCGTATAAACATAAGCTCGCGGTGCTTGCTATCGACCCATCTTCGGAGCGTAGCGGTGGCTCTATCCTCGGCGATAAGACACGTATGGAGAGCATCTGTCACAACCCCAACATCTTCGTGCGCCCTTCACCTTCGGCAGGCTCACTTGGTGGCGTGGCACGTAAGACACGCGAGACTATCGTACTATGCGAGGCTGCGGGCTACGATGTGATATTTATCGAGACTGTGGGCGTTGGTCAGTCGGAGACTGCAGTACACTCTATGGTCGACATGTTTATGATGCTCCAGATTTCGGGTGCTGGCGATGAGCTACAGGGCATTAAGCGCGGTATTATGGAGATGGCAGATATGATGGTCATCACCAAGGCGGATGGCGAGAATATCAAGAAGGCGGAGCTTGCTAAGGCGCAGTATCAGGGTGCGTTACGCTTGTTCCCTATGGGCGAGTCGGAGTGGCGACCACAGGTATACACATGCTCATCGTTGGAGGGCACAGGTCTTGAGGAGGTATGGCAGGGTGTGGAGCAGTATCTTCAGCATATCGAGCTGAATGGCTACTTTATGGCTAACCGCAACCGCCAGAATAAGTATTGGATGTATGAGACCATCAACGAGACCCTTAAGTCGAGCTTCTACAATAACCCAGAGATTGAGTCTCGCTTGGCAGAGGTAGAGAAGCGCGTATTGGAGGCTAAGCTATCATCGTTCATCGCCGCTAAGGAGCTTCTCGATATCTACTTCAAGTAACAAGTGAAAGGTAAGGTGCGCTTCGCGCGGTTTTAATAGGGAGTTTAAGGAAATTAGGGAGCTTAAGGAGCGCGGGTAATATAGAACGCTCCCCAGAGCGAAGCGGACTTACCCAGAACTACCCAGAGCGAAGCGACTCTCCCCAGAATTACCTACTGTAACACAGAATGTCATTCCACATCAAAGAATAAGGGCTGTCGAACGCAATGTTCAACAGCCCTGACTCTTCATTATGAAATCGCATAACAAGAGTTAGTTTTAGGCGCACGAAATCCGAAAAACCGCAGTTTACTAAGGTGTAAATGAGGATTTTGATGATGAGTGCAACGCCAAAATAACCTTGTTATTATTTCTCGAACTCGATTACAGTACCTGTAGCAGTAAAGGTAACCTTATTAACAATAAAGTAGTTCTGGATGCTTGACTTAACAGCAACATTGATAAGTGCCTGTGAGCCAACAAGGTTTGCCTTCTCAGTAAGCTCAGCTACAGCAACATCCTTAAGAGCCTTCTTACCAATACCACCAATACCAAATACGTATGTTGAAGATACCTCAGCTGATACGTTACGTACTACGTTGAAGTTTGCCTCTGACAATACTACGCTTGTCTCAACAACATTAACATTTGATGACAAATTAGATGTAAAACCACATCCTGTAAGCATCATAGCAACGGCGAAGATTGCCACAAAAGAGAATAGTTTTTTCATAAGATTTAGGTTTAGTTTATTTGATTAATTATACAAATTTAGCAATTTATTTTTCTTTTGCAAAGAATATCAAATAAAAATATCTATTATCACGCGCTCCTCAGCCTTAAGGATATCATCCACCCTCGCCATCATCTTACGCGAAAGCACTGGGCAGCCGAAGCTACCGACAGTAGCAAGAGGAAATATCGGGTAGGAGGTAGTATGTTCCCAGCCATGAAGCACCACACAACGTGGGCGCATATTGGTGTTTGTAGCATCCAAGCCATCGAGCCTATAAGCCACGCCATAGCGACCCTCATAACGCTCAGCAACAATAGCACGCCCTACACTCGACAGGTGCGAGCCATCCTCATTCGAGAGCCTTGCGTATGCTGAGCGCACGTGCGACTTTTGCGCGCCACTGCCATGACTAACGGGACACGTGAACATTGGCACATTTCGCACCATATCCCACGCCACAAAGCGGTTTCTACCTGAGTGGCGCGAGAGGTCAACAAAGAGTGCGACACGAGTGTTATACCCCTCGCGCTGGCAAAACTCTCTAAGTGCCACGGCACGCTCCGCCACCCTACTTCGTAAGCTCATCTCTCAATCTCTCGATAAGTTGTGGCACACCTACAGCACCACGCTCTTTGATATGGGTAAGAGGGTTACGAATCATCGCCGTATCGGGCGTTCCAGGGTCCACCAAGTAGATAGGTACCTGGCGGTCACGAACATGGAACACCAACGACGCTGCAGGATAAACCGCCAGCGACGTACCCACAACGATAAGTATATCCGCCGAGGCAACAATCTGGCACGCGGCATCGAACATCGGCACCGACTCACCAAAGAATACGATATGTGGGCGTAGCAATGCACCATCCTCGCCACGTGCATCCATCTTCTGCTCCCAGCCATCGTTTATGTCGTAGATAAGCCCAGGGTTACGCTCCGAGCGTAGCTTCATAAGCTCGCCATGGAGGTGCAGAACACGTGTAGAGCCCGCCTGCTCATGGAGGTTATCCACATTTTGCGTCACGACACACACATCTGCCCACTGCTCCATCTCGGCAATGGCGATATGACCAGCATTAGGCTTCTTTGTGAGCGACTCCTTGCGACGCATATTGTAGAACTCGATAACCTGCGCGCGATTATTTTTCAATGCCTCAGGAGTGCAAACATCCTCGATACGGTAGTTAGCCCACAGACCATCCGAATCGCGGAACGTGGAGATACCGCTATCGGCACTCACACCAGCACCCGTAAAAACAACTATTCTCTTCTTCATAGTTCTCGGTTTTATTCTCCAAAGTTACAAAATTTTAGACAAAAATTCATTTTAAGCAAGTTTTTTATCGGCTGAGGTTGTCACTTTTAACTAAAAGCACTACCTTTGTCGCAAATGTAATTATTTATTGTAGATGAAAAAGGCTCTCAAAAATCTTGGTTTATGGATAATCATCGCGATGATTATCGGTATTATCGTTGGTATTGCAATGGGTCCCGACGCTTCGATGTTCAAGCCCCTTGGCGACCTCTTTATCCAGCTTATTAAGATGCTCGTTGTACCTCTGGTATTGGTATCTATCATCAGCGGTGCTGCAGCACTCGGCGAGACAAAGTCGGCGGGTAAGATTGGATTTATAAGCATCGGCTTTATGCTCGTTACAACCGCAATATCTATCGTTGTGGCATTGGTGCTTGGTGAGGTGTTCCAGCCTGGAGCATCTATCGACCAGTCTACAGTTACTTCCCTTGCTGAGGGCTATGAGGTGGCACAGCAAACAGCACCAGCACCTATGGGATTTTGGGACACGGTGATAGGCATGATTCCTGCAAACCCTATCGCAGCTTTGACAGAGGGCAACATACTCCAAATCATCATCTTTGGACTTTTCTTTGGTTTCGGCATCTCGGCTCTTGAGCGCGAGAAGCGCATTAAGGTATCAAATGGCTTGAATATGATTCTCGACGCACTCATCTGGTGCATCGGCAAGGTGATGTTCGTAGCTCCATTTGGTGTGTTTGGTCTTATCGCCGACGCTACAGGAACGTTCGGATTCGAGATTCTACTCCAGGTAGCAAACGTGCTATGGATTGACATCATCGCTATTGTCCTCATCGGTCTTGGATTGTACCCTATGTGCGTATCGCTCTTCTCACGCGTGAAGCTCAAGGACTACTTCCGCGCTATGGTTAAGCCACAGATTGTGTCATTCTCGACCGCTTCGTCGCTCGCCACGCTCCCAGTGAATATGAATGCGTGTGACGAGATGGGTATCTCGAAGCAGACATCAGGCTTCGTGCTTCCACTCGGTGCTACAATCAATATGGCAGGTAATGCTATCTACTACGCCCTCCTCGCTGTATTCTTCGCACAGTTCTACGGCATTGACCTTCAGATGGCAGACTACGTATCTATAACCATCGTCTGCACCCTTGGTGCTATCGGTCAGGCAGGTGTTCCTGGTCCTACACTCCTCGCAGCAGCGGTACTCGTAGCAGCAGGCATCCCTCTTGAGGGTCTACCTCTCTTCTACGCCCTCGACCGTATCTTTGATATGATGCGTACTACGCTTAACATCACCGGTGATGCAGCCTGTGCGGCAGTTGTAGACCGCTTCGTGAAGGAGGATACAAAGTAAGAGTATCGTGGTATAATATTTGCGCCTCGTAGAGTAAACATTTATTCTATGAGGCGTTTTTATATTATCACAGCAGCAATTATTACCATAGCAGCTATGGCAATAGGAGCATCTATCGTAGCACAAAACGATGACAAAGCCACCAAGAAGGCACAACACACCGCGGCACAGAACCAACGCCAGCAACACCGCGCAGAACGCATGGCGGCATACGAGAGATATGTTGACTCGCTGGTACTATCGCATAACTATAGGTTTACGCCACAGACAATACAGCAACTCCCTGCAGGCATAATGCGTAACCTTGCAAACCCTGCATACGAGATTGTGGTACGTAGCGAAGATGTGGACATCTGTATTCCATATATTAAGGGCTACACACCGCCATACTATACTGTGGTGTTCAACTATGTAGTTCCATACGTTTCGGGATATACTGCCGAGCAGACCTCCGACGGCTGGAACGTGACATTCTCATCAACCCTCTTCTCCACCACCAACTACACCTTCCACCTTGAGATATACTCACGCTATGGCGGAGCTATGCTCACCATAAGTTCCCCCTTCTACAACTCCGTGCAGTACACCGGCAACGTGATGGGAATATAGACGAAGTGAAAGGTGAAAAGGGAAAAGGGAAAAGTGTGGAATTTTGTTTATGTCATTCTGAACGCAGTGAAGAATCTCTCGGTGTGTGAACTGTTAGAGTAGTTGTGCTAACTGGAAGATCCTTCGCTCTGCTCAGGATGACATACAAGGTGAAAGGTGAAAAGGGAAAAGTGAGGTGCGCTTCGCGCGAGTTTTAAATGCGTCGCAGACACCATACTTTTCCCTTTTCACCTTTCACTTTTCACTTTACTTGAGCATTGGCTTAAGGTATTGTCCTGTATAGCTTTCGGGGGTGGTGGCGATGGTGTGGGGTGTGCCCTCGGCAACGACCATACCGCCAGCACTGCCGCCCTCAGGACCCATATCGATAATCCAGTCGGCAACCTTGATAACATCCAAGTTATGTTCGATGACGATTGCCGTATTGCCACAATCTACAAGGCGATTGATAACGCCGAGGAGCTGGCGCACATCCTCGAAGTGTAGTCCTGTGGTTGGCTCATCAAGGATATATAGCGTGCGTCCTGTCTCGCGCTTCGAGAGCTCCGTGGCGAGCTTTATACGTTGCGACTCACCGCCCGAAAGTGTGGTGCATGGTTGTCCCAAGGTGAGGTAGCCAAGACCCACCTCCTGTATAGCTCGTAGCTTCTGGTATATTGAAGGGATATGCTCGAAGAACTCAACAGCCATATTTATGGTCATATTAAGCACATCGTTGATACTCTTGCCCTTATACTTCACCTCCAGTGTCTCGCGGTTATAACGATTACCGCCACACGCCCTACACTTCACATAGACATCAGGCAGGAAGTTCATCTCTATAGTCTGAAATCCCGCACCGCGGCACTCCTCGCAGCGACCGCCCTTGACATTGAACGAGAAGCGTCCCGCCTTATAGCCACGAATCTGCGCATCAGGAGTCATCTCAAAGAGCTTACGGATGTCGGCAAAGACATTGGTATATGTTGCAGGGTTACTACGTGGCGTGCGACCAATAGGCGACTGGTCGACAACAACGAGTTTATCGATATGCTCCAAGCCCTCGATAGACTCATACTTCAGAGGCTGGTCGTAGGAGCGGTACAAATGCTTTGAGAGTATAGGTCGTAGTGTGCCGTTAATGAGCGACGACTTTCCTGAGCCTGAGACACCCGTAACACATACAAACTTACCGAGCGGGATACTCACATCCACACCCTTAAGGTTATGTCCCGAAGCTCCACGAAGGGTGAGATATGCTCCATTACCCTCACGCAGGGTCTCTGGAATCTCGATTTTCCTACGTCCTGTGAGGTAGTCCGCAGTGATACTATCGCTATTACAGATATCCTCAAACGTTCCTGCAGCGACAATCTTACCGCCACGGCGACCTGCCAACGGACCAACATCGACAATATAGTCTGCCGAGCGCATCATATCCTCGTCATGCTCCACAACAACAACCGAATTACCAGCATCGCGGAGCGACTTGAGGCTATCTATAAGCTTGCGGTTATCCCTCTGGTGAAGACCGATGCTCGGCTCATCGAGGATATACAACACATTGACAAGCTTGGAGCCTATCTGCGTAGCAAGGCGTATGCGCTGCGCCTCACCACCCGATATGGTGCGCGATGCACGCGACAACGACAGATAACCCAGACCCACATCCACAAGGAAGCCTGTACGCTCACGAATCTCCTTGATGATATCGCGCGCGATAATCTTCTCCTTATCATTCAGATGCTCCTCGACAGTAGATATCCACGCCTGGAACTCGACGATGGACATTGCCGACACCTCAGCGATATTCTTATCTCCAATACGAAAGTGGAGTGCTTCATCCTTCAACCTCGAACCGCCACACTTAGGGCAACTCTCCATAACGAGGAACTGATCACGCCACTTCTCGCCACGCTTATTCTCCTCATCGACATTACGCATAAGCCACTCCGAGAGTCCCACCCACTGACACATCGTCGTGCCACCGCCAAACGAGAACTCCGAGACATTGAGCATCATAGGCTCAGCATCGCCATAGAGGATTACATTCATAGCCTCGGTAGAGAGCGTGTCTACAGGGTCATCAAGTGTGAAATCGTGGCGACGACCCATAACCTCCATCATCGCAAAGAGCATATTGCTACGATACTTGCCCAGAGGCTCAATACCTCCCTCTCGTATCGACAGCGAGCCATCAGGGGCTATCTTACGGATATCGAATACTGCCCTCTCGCCCAGACCATTACATGCTGGGCAAGCACCCTTAGGCGAGTTGAACGAAAAGGTATGTGGCTGTGGCTCCTCGAATGCCTCACCCGTAGTAGGGCACATCAAATTTCGCGAGTAGTAGCGTACACCCTCGGTGGCATAGTCGTAGAGCATCATAGTGCCTTTACCCTGGCGCATAGCCTCGCCCATCGAGGTCATCATACGCTCGCGGTGAGCATCGCCAATAACAAGGCGGTCGATGACCATATCAATCGTATGTATCTTATATCTGTCGAGCTTCATGCCTGGCGATATCTCGCGTATCTCGCCATCGATGCGTGCATAGATATATCCCTTACGCGACATCGTCTCGAAGAGCTCGCGGTAGTGACCCTTACGTCCCTTAACTACAGGGGCGAGAAACGCTACACGGCGACCATCGAAGCCACTAATCATAAGGTTGCATATCTGCTCATCGCTATAGCGCACCATAAGCTCACCTGTATAGGGTGAGTAGGCACGCGACGCACGTGCATAGAGAAGTCGCAGGAAGTCGTTTATCTCGGTAACTGTACCGACCGTAGAGCGAGGATTCTTGTTTGTCGTCTTCTGTTCGATGGCAACAACAGGACTAAGACCCGTGATATGGTCGACATCGGGACGCTCCATGTTTCCGACGAACTGACGCGCATAGGCTGAGAGGGTCTCCATATATCTGCGCTGTCCCTCGGCATAGATGGTATCGAAAGCCAACGACGACTTACCCGACCCCGAAAGACCAGTAACAACAACCAACGCATCGCGTGGGATGGTGACATCCACATTTTTAAGGTTATGCACCCTCGCGCCGATAACCTCAATCTGCTTCTTTGCCATACTCTACTGCAACAGATGTGATAACATTGTTTGGAGCGATATCCAACCCATAAGGTCGATGAAGAATACCACTATTATGAAGAGCGTAAACCAACGAACAAACTTAACACCCCAGTTCATCGCCCAATGCGACGCCATGACAGCACCGAGGATATTTCCTGCGCCGTGCAACAAGCCTGCCATCCACTCCACCTGTCCGTTGTAGATAAACACAGCAAGGGCGAAAGGCGTTGATAGGAAGATAACAAAGCCCTTAATGACATTTGCCGTGATGATATCCAGGTCCATAGACCATACCGTAACGGCAAGAATCAAGAATCCAAGACCTATATAGATATATCCGCCATAAAAGCCGATGATGAAGAACCACACGTAGTGCCACCACTTAATCTTAAGACCGTGACCTCCCGAAATCTGCTGCTTATCCTTACCCATGACCAGATAGATAAGGATGATGACAAGCACCGCACTGAGGCATATCTTAAATACCGACTCGCTAACCTCCGTAGCCACCAGCGCACCGAAGATATTACCCACGATAGCAGGTATAGAGAGTAGCACACCACTTTTCAGGTGCAACATGCCCTTACGCAAAAAGGCTACCGTAGCCGAAAGATTCTGCAACAATACGGCTATACGGTTAGTACCATTGGCAAGAGCTATCGGCATACCCATAGCCATGAACAGCGACATCGTAATAACCGAGCCACCGCCACCCAACGTGTTGATAATACCCACGATAACTCCAGACAGAAGGAGCAAAACTATCTCATTAACACTCATATTATCTATTCTTTATATCAAAGTCATCTGCATCGGCAGCGACATTAAACTTCTTTCTAAATCTCTGCAACGCCTCCATATCCAGCTCCACAACCTCTACGCCCTCGTGCGAAGACATATCAACGACCTCCCTGCCATAGAAGTCTATAACCGCAGAGTCGCCAACATACTCCAACCCTGGCTCCTCGCCTATGCGGTTTACTCCCGCGACATACGCCTGATTCTCGATAGCCCTGGCACGGAGCAGTGTGCGCCACACCTCTCTGCGAGGCTTAGGCCACAAGGCGACATACAATATCGCATCATAATCGCCACGACAGCGGCTCCACACAGGGAAGCGTAAATCGTAGCACACCTCAAGCAGATAGCGCACGCCACGCCACTCGACAACCTTGCGCTCACTACCTGCCGTATAGTGCTTATGCTCGCCACCGACAGAGAATAGGTGGTGCTTATCGTACCACTCTACCCCACCATCAGGCTTCACAAAATACATACGATTATAGTAGCAATCCCCCTCCTTTACCGATACAGAGCCTACAATCGCGGCATCCATCCTCTGAGCTATGCGCTGCATCCAAGAGAGTGTTGCGCCCTCATCCGACACACCCTCAGGGTCGGTAACAAAGCCCGTTTGAAACATCTCCGATAGCACAACAACATCCGCCTCGACACCCTGGAGCATAGTCTCCAGCTGTGCGAGATTACTCTCCACATCACGCCACGCAATATCGCGCTGAACTATCGCCACTCGCTGCTTCATCACTTTGTTGCTATATAAAAGAGGTCAAAACACTTATCATGCACATCTACAACGCTATAATCCTCCATCGCTATGCCCTCCGTAAGGCTACGGTTTGCGCTATAGAGCTTACGGCGGTTAAGGCGATTCATAATGTCGTATGGTATCTGCAACAGCCAACGTGGCAACCACCACTGCATACGCAACACATCGAAGCGCATGATGCGGTGTACCGACTCAGCATTCTTCTTGTAATACTCCCAAACACGCTCATTGCCCTCCACGCCACGAGCTTTAACAGAAGAGAAGGACGACAACAGCGCGCTGAACTGCGATGCTGTATACTCCCTCACATGCCATGGATTGCGCGTAAGCGACATCGGCTTATTTGGGGTGCTCACAATAAACTTTCCTCCAGGCTTAAGCACTCTATGCACCTCGCGAACAAACTCCTTGTCCTTAGCGATATGTTCTATCACCTGGAACGATACAACATAGTCAAACGAAGCATCTGCAAAGGGGAGTGGTGGCACCTTAGCCTCCACAAACTCCACATTCTCAGGCAACACACCAAGCTCCTCAGAGCGGGTCTTGTCGATTGTGGTGAAGCACTCGGCAGAGGGGGCAATAATCTCCGCACCATAGCCTGTGCCTGTGCCAATCTCAAGAACACCTCCTGAGACCATACGCGAAGCCTCGACGTATGCCAAACGCGAACGCTGGAATACGTAGTTATCGCTGGCATCGCGCGATACTCTCTCTGCAGTCTTGATTGCCATTGCCTACTTTACCTCCTCGATACCGTACTCTGTCTGGCGCACCTTACCCTGCTTGAGAAGCATACCTAAAGCACGCTTAAAGACCTTCTTGCTCATGCCCGTAAGGCGTGCAACGTCCTGAGGCTCACTCTTGTCGTTTACGCTGAGCACACCACCATGGCTCTTAAGCAGAGCCTCAAGCTTAACAACCGATGTCTCCACCTCGGCAAGACCTGTCTGCTGAAGGCTGACATCAATACGCATATCCTCAGTAATCTTACGAATCCAACCCTTGCATCTGTCACCTATGCGAATAGGACGGAAGAGCTGATTCTTGTATATCATACCCCAGTGACGATTGTTGATGACCACACGGTAGCCGATAGGTGTCTCATACGCCACAAATACATCTACCTCGTCATTAAACTTAACGGTGATAGGATCGTCGTTGTAGACAAAAGGCTTAATCTTGTTGGTAGCCACACAACGTCCTGTACGCTCATCAACATACATGTATACTACGGTCTTCTGTCCCGCAACAACACCACCCTGCTGATTACGATTTGGGAGGAATAGGTGCTTGCCCGAAAGTCCCCAATCAAGGAAGGCACCATGAATGCTCTTGTCAACAACCTTAAGTGCCGCAACCTCACCCACCTTAATATAAGGCTTCTCGGTGGATGCCACAAGACGGTCCTCAGAATCGTGGTAAACGAACACCTCAACCTCGTCACCCTCCTTCATATCGAGGCGTGTGAAACGATTAGGGAGCAACACCTCGTTGCCCTCATCATCCTTAAGATATAGTCCGAAGTCAGATATTCGACTCACGTGCAGTACCTGTATCTCTCCTGTTCTCATAGTTTATATAGTTTTTGTTTCTTTTCAAAAAAAGAATCTAAATCGTGTAAAGATAGTAATTTTCTCCGAAACAACAAAATCATCAGCAAGAGAAGAGAAGGAAAAGGGATTAATTATGGGGAGAGATAGATAGCAGATGCAACGCTCGGCAAAAAAAGAGAAAGGGCTGTACTTTGACGTACTACCCTTTCTCATTTTCTTTTGTTAGCGGCAGCAGATGCTGCTTTATAACAACAAAGAGACTATTTCTTTGACTCTGCTACAGATGCAGCACGGAACTCCTTCAAAAGCTTTGAAAGCTCCAACGCAGCCTTACGAGCGCGTGTACCAGCAGCCTTGTTATTCTTCTCAACCTGCAATGCAGCGTTTGTTGCAAATGCCTCATACTGGGCAGCAATGTTCTCTACTAAAGTCTTCATATCTATAAAATTTTTAAGGTTTATCGTTCTGCAAAGTTATAAATTATTTTTATTTTGCAAATAATAATGTAACTTTTTTCACCCATAATGTGATGATTTTCCGATAAATCAATAAATATTCACCTCTTTTATGCAGGCTAAAACTCCATCTCTCCATCGCAAGAAAAACTCAATACAAAAGAGTCTGCCCAACATTTATATTATCGAACAGACCCTTTTGCATTACCCCTCTACGTTACGCAGGTGATTATTTCATACGCAGTGGATAAGCCCAACACTCATCACCATAAGAGTGTTTTCCCACATAAACCTCCTCTGATTTTACTCCATCAATCCAAGCATCATAACTACGAAAAATCCCCACAAATGGGGATTGTGACAAAGTGCGACATTTTGTACCTTTGTAGCCAATTTAAGAATAAATTAAAGTAGATGCGACTAAGTGAACTTAAAACAGGCGAAACAGCTGTCGTAGTCAAGGTGCTTGGCTATGGTGGCTTCCGTCGTCGTATTATGGAGATGGGATTTGTGCGCGGTCAGGAGGTTACGGTAATCCTCGATGCCCCACTTAAGGATCCTATCGAGTATCATATCATGGGATATGACATATCGCTGCGACGCAAGGAGGCGGAGATGATCGTTGTGATGACACGCGACGAGGCAGCCGAGCTATCGCAGACCGAGGCATCGACATTCGAGAGCGAGGAGAACATCCTTGTGGAGGCTGTACGTAGCAGACATAAGCATATTAGCGTAGGCTTGGTGGGTAATCCCAATTCGGGCAAGACATCGCTATTCAACACTCTCTGTGGTCGTAGCGAGCATGTGGGTAACTACAGCGGTGTTACGGTAGATGCTAAGCGTGGCACACTCTCCTACAATGGCTACACAATAGAGGTTACAGACCTTCCAGGAACATATGCCCTCTCGGCATACTCACCCGAAGAGGTATACGTGCGTCGTCATCTTGTGGAGAACACACCCGATGTTATTATCAACACTGTTGTATCGTCAAACCTTGAGCGTAACCTCTATCTCACCACCGAGCTTATCGACATAAGCCCTAAGATGGTAATCGCACTCAACATGTACGATGAGTTGGAGCGCAGCGGTGCGAAGTTCGACCATGAAACCCTCGGCGAGATGATTGGCGTGCCGATGATACCCATCGTGGCACCCACAGGTCGTGGCATCGAGGAGTTGCTCGACACCGTAATTTCGGTATATGAGAACCGCGACCCACGAGTACGCCATATTCACATCGGCTACGGCTCGGTGATTGAGGAGCAGTTGCAGATACTAAATAGCGATATGCGTCAGTACCGTGAGGAGATTACGGCACACTTCCCACCACGATATTACGCAATAAAGCTCATAGAGAGAGACCGAGAGGTGGAGGCACTACTCAGCTCCTCGCCACATGCCAAGCGATGGACAAAGATGGCAGAGCGTGCGCGAGTAAACATTGAGGATGCTCTTGGTGAGGATATCGAGACAGCTCTTGCGGGCGAGAAATATGGATTTATCTCAGGTGCGCTGAAGGAGACATATACCGTAGCAAAACGTAAGCGCGACACCCTGGGCGATAAGCTCGACTCTATAGTCACACACCGCATCTGGGGCTTTCCTATCTTCTTTGCCCTAATGTGGTTTATGTTCTACTGCACCTTCACCCTCGGAGCATACCCCCAGGAGTGGATTGAGGCGGGTGTAGCATGGCTCTACGACCATGTACATAGCATAATGGGCGCAGGACCATTGCGCGATATGCTTACCGATGGCGTTATCAGTGGCGTGGGTAGCGTACTCGTATTCCTTCCGAATATCATGATTCTTTACCTCTTTATCTCGCTACTGGAGGACTCAGGATATTTGGCACGCGCAGCATTTATCATGGATAAGGTGATGCACCACATGGGTGTGCATGGCAAGTCGTTCATACCGATGATTATGGGCTTCGGATGTAATGTCCCAGCAGTCATGGCATGCCGAACTATCGAGTGTACAACATCACGAATTATAACCATTATGGTTGTGCCATTCATGTCATGTAGCGCACGCCTACCTATCTATATGATGATCGTGGGCACGTTCTTTCCTGAGCATGCCGGCACTGCCCTATTCCTACTATACGTGGGAGGCATGGCGATGGCGGTTATCTCGGCACGCCTGATGCGTAGATTTATGTTCCGCGAGCAGGAGGCTCCATTTGTTATGGAGCTATCACCCTACCGCATACCTACAGCAACAACCACCGTGCGACACATGTGGTCGAAGTGTACACAATACCTGAAAAAGATGGGTGGACTCATCCTCATCGCCTCAATTGTGGTGTGGATGCTCAGCTACTACCCTCGTCCTAATGAGGATAACAACGAGCAGTCAATGCCTCGATATGAACAGTCGTATATGGGATATATCGGTCAGCTGTGCGAGCCTGTATTCTCACCTATGGATATGGAGTGGCAGGCAACCATCGCCCTTATTTCGGGCATCCCAGCTAAGGAGATTGTCGTGAGCACCATGAACGTGCTCTATGCCCACCCCGATGACGTGGAAGCAGAGAGCGACGAGGAGCTGTCGCCATCAGCCAGCAAACGCATAGCCGATAGCATGTCCATACCTACGGCTGTAGCTTTCCTTATCTTCTCACTCCTCTACCTCCCTTGTATAGCCACTATTATGGCTATCGGCGCGGAGCTTAATTGGAAATGGGCAGTAGGCTCAGCACTCTATAATAGCGCAGTTGCATGGATCGTGGCATGGATAGGCTTCCTCATAACCTCATTAATCGTTTAGGCTATGACGTGGCAGGATTGGAGTGTTGCGATAATAGCCGTTGCTGTAATAGCGATATTGGCACGCCGCATCTGGCGATTCTTCATCTGTGGCGACACCACAAGCAGCTGCAACGGTTGCACAAAACAGTGCCACCACCGCAAAGCGAGGTGAGATGGGGGGTGGTGCTATTGGAAAGTTATCTAAAGCAATAAACCTGAGCTTTAGTGCAAAGAAAATCACAAGCCATATCCTTGTAATATTATAACCAAAAGAGCCTGCCTAACTTCTAAATTGTTAGGCAGGCTCTCAATTGTTAATATTAACTATTTATTGTAGTACACCTCTTGGAATGGTGTGTTTCTGAGCATTGGGTGCTTAGAACCCATTTCCCAGTTCGTTGCCGAACCAGTATGATCCGTACCACGAAAATAGACGGAATATTGGGTAGGATCACTTGGATCTTCAATGACACCACAATCAGAAAAAGCATCTCCTGTACCTTCGACGTAGTATACGCTACTCATCGTCTTTGCAAGCTTTATTTCACCACATACAGCATTACCACCATTTTGCACCATTCCGAAATTAATTGACAATCTTACCCAACCATACGAATCAAGGTAGCCAACCAGTCCTCCATCATCACCATCTCCCTGAATAATGCCATCGTTATAACAATCTTCAATTAGACTATCATTGGAGTCCCATCCCTCTTCCATATAGCCGACAATACCTCCAGTATTAGTATTATTACCAGTATTCTTTATCGTTCCAAAATTAGCACACTCCAATACTCGGCAGTTATCATACTCATACCACAATTTTGGATCATGACCAATTGATCCAACAATACCACCCACACCTCCAAAGGCACTATCTCCGCCATCAACAGTACCATGATTGACACAACGCTTTATACAATTCTTTATATTAGTAGCCGAGCCTACAATACCACCAATAGACTGAGCATGATTACTTCCATCACCATCATTACTTGCTTTTATAGTACCATAGTTTGCACATTTATAAGCAATCTCTACAAAATATTTTTTGCTGTTCGAACGATAATCCCAATGACCTTCAGTATCGTAATAACTAATAATACCTCCTACTGTTCTTTGCCCTGTTACATCTCCACAATTTACACACCAATCAATATCGGTATGACCATCCCACCACGAAGCATAACCAACAATACCTCCGATATATTGACCACCAGTAATTGTTCCAAAATTAATACAATCCAAGAATTTTGTATTACCATCAACATATCCACATATACCTCCAGCACTTGTCGTATCGACTATAACAGTATTTAGATTAACGCAATCTATTACATTACCCGTTTTAGAGGCATTACCAACAATACCACCTATGCGATCATCTCCATCAACAGTAGCATTCGAGCAGATATTATAAATATTGCTACCTTCAACCATCTCGCCAACAACACCTCCACTATATTTAGTTCCACTCACTTTATAGTTAACATCCCAAACAAATCGGCTCTTCGAAGGCAGTGTTACTCCGGCACCTTCGTTATAGTCGAAGACATTGGCATCGTGACCACGCAAAGTTGCATTGTATAGTTGACCAATAAGGCCACCCACATACTTTGCTCCTTTGATCGGAATCGTAGAAGTTTTTATATTTTCGGTTGAGCCATCACCCATCTCCAATTTATTGGTACTCACCTCGCAATCATAGACACGGCCAGCAAGACCGCCTACATACTCCGAGTCGGAGTTACCAACCTCTAATGCCATCACAATACTCTCGCCACTATTTAATTTTAGACCAGTACCATTTCCCACAAGACCTCCAGCATATTTCGAAGCTATAACTGCTGCTGCGCTACCAAAACGTGGGATAACATAGATGATACCCATAGTCTTAAGGTGTGTAGTCTCGCCAACAAGACCTCCAGCATAATTATCTACTGCAATATATGGCGATACAGTAACATCTGTAAGAGTAAGATCACTGTCGCAGTAGCCAACAATACCACCAGCATATGATGTACTTGAGCTACCGACAGTCAATACTACAGTAGAATTGCCAACAGAGACAATACTACCTCTCGTACAACCGATGATACCACCAGCACCCGATTGTGTTGCATTTATGCGCTTAGATGCTACATTCTCACCGTCTACGACATGTATAAATTCTACATTATTAATATCAACAGTCGCATTGTCTACATAACCGACAACACCACCCACATCAACTTTACCCCTTAACAACAAGTTATACTCCTGGTGACTTGATAAACTATGGACAGTATTTGTTATATTACTAATATTAACTTTACCACCACTGATATGACCAACAATACCTCCTGTTGATGAGGCACTATCTGTTATATTCACATTCTCAATAAAAATATCATCGATAGTTATATCGCCACTTGCAATGTGACCTATCAAGCCTCCACAATAAGTATTATTACTTGTTGAAATAGTTGTATTGATTTTACAATTACTAACCTTAACCAAGCCGCTAACACTACCTGCGAGCACACCACACATAGACTTCTCATCACTTTTCGAATTGATATTGTTAAAGATACCCTGTAGATTCAGATTCGTTACCTCTGCTCCATTGGTAAGTTCGCTAAATAGACCTACCTTCGAGCACGTCTCGTCAATTGCGTCATAAGTAATATTGTTTATAGTATGTCCTGCACCATTATAGTTACCTGCAAATACAACATTCTGCACTCCTCTATCAACGGAACCTAACGTGATATCAGCCCCTTGCTCAAAGTAGAGACCTCTACCATGAATAGGATCACTATGTACAGCAGCTAAAAACTCCTTGAAGTCGCTGGATGTATTGATAATAAATGGTGATAACTTTGAACCATCGCCCGATATATCCTTAAACTGATAGTCATAGGGCTCAATAACATTTACAACTTTACTATCAACAATTTCCAGGATATATCTTGCATACTCCTGGTTATCACGCATACTGAATAGGTAGTGGCCATCTGGCAATGACGATGAACTCATATCAACATAAAGGACATTCATCGTTACATAGCAATATGTATTAACAACCATAATACTTGCGGTCAAAGACCATGGTTCAATCATATTATCTATGGGATATAGCGTTACGTTGATATTAAAAAACGATATAGGATTCCTCGGAACATACGGTATTGCAAACCTCATCTCACAACCACCCTCATAGAACTCCGTAGTTGATTCTGGCATAGTCGTATCATCAATCAAAACTTCATCTTTATGACAAGATGTTAGTATGGTAAACGATACCAAAGCAAGCAAAATTATAAAATATATTCTTCGCATAATTATATAATTTTAATTAGTTTATTACAAAAAACACTCAGAAACAAATGGCACAGGGAATGCATTTCCATCACCCTTAACAATTGTCCATAGGTTATTGGTCGTGCCAATATCCCAATTATTGTAACTCGATGGATTACCAATCTGTTCTGTTGAAAGTCCCGTAGCATTACTATGAGTTTTATCTCCATCGGCATGGTAATATAGGTTCGACAGTGTACATTTTGACGCATTTCCAATCACACTACCCCAGCTACCTGATGGTGCAATAGATATGGAATTGTGAATCTCAGCATTCTTACCAACATTGTTAACAAGATGACTACCACTTGCATTTCCCGAACCAAGATTGATTGAGTTACGTATGATAGAGTAGCTCTGAAGATTGTTAACCAAACCTCCACCTCTATTTTTGATATTGATATCTCCGAAGTTAGCACACTGTGTCATGTCAAATGCATTATACTCTGGAGTTGTAGCAATCTGTACAATTGTATTAACACCTCCAAGCACAGTTCCAAATATATTTAATCCTACACCTACCGCAGCAGCTGTTGGGTTCATAAATACAGAATTTACTATATCTATGACTGTTGAGACTGAAGCACAAGCAATAGCAATACTCGATGCAACTTCGTGAAGGATCTCTTTTGTAATAGCTTCATCCAAATTATTTGCTTGATGCTCCTCGCGTATAGCGTTAATGCTGTCGATATAATTTGTGAGATCTTCTTCGCTTATTGCCAGTTTTTTACAAAGATTAGCCATATTATCCTTGAAACAGTCAGTTGCCTTAATATCAAATCCTTCAGGGACTTGAATGTTCGCATCCTCAACATATTTCTTTATACGATCCTTCATATCCAAAATATAAGGAGTCATTTCCTCCTCAAGTTCTGTAAGGTTATCCTCAATCTTTATATGATCAACTGTTGTCTTGATTCCCCAACCAAGCATCATTGCATCAAATGCTGTCAAAATCGAACTTGGAAGTGTACTTTTGCAAGTGATTAATATGCGCTTAAACTTCTGACCTGTTGTATCGCCATCTGGTATGCCAGTCATGCGCTCTGCATAAGCAAATTCACGTGTAGAATAAATTGTCGCAAACGCCTCAATTGCTACAACAAGTATTTGCACCTTCTCAATTTCTGTTAATTCAGACGTATCACCAGCCTCTGATGTCACACCTGCGCCATCCGAATCACCTTTAACATTTCCATAGTTTGCGCAAAAATTAAACGTCGATTGATTTCCCGCGACACCCACAATACCTGCCACATGCTGATTAGATACAGTTACGTCACCCATATTACAATTCGACGCTATATTTCCCATCTTCATGCCACCAACAATACCTCCGGCAACGCTATCTAAGGCTGTTACAGAGCCTTTATTTACAGCATTGATAACCTCTGCTATAGCACTCAATCCAACAATACCTCCGGCATATTTACCATTAGCCTTAATTGCTCCGTGATTAATACCACCAAAAAGACTCACCTGAGCACCTCCACAAAGACCTCCAACCGCCTGTTCGCCATTAATGTTGCCATAATTCTCGCAGTAACGTATTATACTATTACCTAATACCGAGATATTCTTATCACCATCTTCTGTCTCACTACCCATAAACTGTGAACTACCAATGATACCACCAACTCCTGTATGACCATGCACACCGCCCCTGTTTTCCGAAGCAACAATCAATGAGGAGCCTGCTGCACCAGCAATTCCTCCTGCTCCAAAGCCTCCAGTCGTTTTATCTCCTGTGACATGATCTCTACCACCTACGATTTCACCAGTATTACTACAATTGGCGACAAATAGTGAGTCTGCAGTACCTACAATACCACCACTACCACTATAGCGCGTTGTAACACTACTGCTACTCTTACAGTTGGTTGCCATAATGCTCGAACGCTTGAATCCAGAGCCTACAACTCCACCTGCATTATATGCTGACTCAATAATATTACCACTTGATTCACAATCACATACCATAGCAGCAGCATCAATATCAATACAGCCCAATATACCACCGATACCGAAACCATTACCCGTAGAGTTCTTAAGAGTACTATTTATAACCTTACAATTATCAATAATTGTTGGATGGCGATCTGTCTCCGTACCTGTGAGGGCAATACCGAGCACTGCTCCAACACCCAAGTTACCGATAATAGACGCTCCATCAATCGTAACATTCTTAATTGTAGCACCATGTGAGTAGCCAAATAGACCAACACCTATCGAATTTTCACGAGTTATCCAGAGGTTATTAATGCTATAACCATTACCATCAAACACACCTCTAAATGGCAGAGACATAGAGGCTCCGATAGGTTGCCAACCGTCATGAGTACCACATTTACCCGACATCATATCACCATTAAGATCGGCAACCTGAAGGAAATATAACGAATCGTCATGCTTTTTATTCCATATAGCATCACCAACAATTACACCGAGAGCAATCATGTGATCATGATGCGATATATATACGGTATCTACCTCACTCTTCGAGCTATACATACATATATCTTCGCGCCAATGACTAAGCACCTCTGCATTATTATCCTCATTAATGCGAACTCTACAGCCCAAACCTAATTCCTTCTTATCATCGCCATCACCATACTCCAAATGTAATAGACGGTAGGTTCCTGCTTTTAAGCCATTGGCAATCTTCAAATGAGAAGATTTATCCTGGCGTACGTGTCTACCAGTACGCACAATAACATCTCCGTTATCTGCTTGTAGGTATAACTTGAAATCATCAGCATTTAAATTATCACAACCATTTCTTAAGATAATAAGATCACCTTTGCCGTAATAACTATCGCTTGGTACTCTTGAATTATCATCAACAATATCTTTGGCACATGACACACCTAGTAACATTGTTATAAGCACCAATAGTAACTTTTTCATCTTCATAATAGTTCTATTTAATATGGTTAAACTTGTCATATTTACACAAATAATAAATTATTTTCTCGCCTTATATCTTTTTCTCATCAAATATACACATTTTTTGATTAAAATTACTATTTTATATTGAGAATTTACAACATTTTAACCATTAAACTGTTTTACCCCCTCTTTCAGGTCTCTTTTTGACCATTAAGCGCGTTTTGCGGGGTATTATGAAAAAAGATGGCATTAACGATAAGAAGAGACCCCAAAAGTTTTTTGTTTAAACTTTTGGGGTCTCTTTATTGTTGGACAATCCTATTTTACAATAAATTAATACTTAGTGATAGGTGGGCTACTGCTTGCCGTAGCACAATAGCTCGTCGGGGGTGAGGCGCACGACCTCGCCATCGCGCATAACTACCAAATCACCATTATCTCGGCGGGTACGCTCGATGAGGCGACGTTGCGCCAAAAGTATACCTGCATCTATACGTTCCTGAAGCTCTCTAATCTCAAACTCACTCATAACTCAATATTTTCTGATAAGCTAACGTATCAACGACCTCTTTTATTTCGCTCTTAGAACCGTATGCTATCTTTCTTACACCTTCGGCGGTGGAGTTATCATATATCACCCAATAGTCGCAGATAGGGACATACAGCTTTGTAAGGTTGCGCATGCTACTCTCATAACGACGACGTATGGTATTTGTTGGAATGTTATGTCCTCCCAAACTTACACGCTTAGCAACACGCTCGATAGCCTGCTCAGGGCTAGGAAGCCAAAAGTACAAGAGCGAGACGAAGTAGCCCTTCTCCTGTGCGCGCTCGATAAACTTCTGGTATGTGCGTGTAGAAAGTGTGGTCTCAAAAGCGAAATCGGTACCCTCCTCAAGCAGGTCGTTAATACGACGCAACATTAATCGTCCCGCCTCGATAGCCATACTATCGGGATTAAATGGCGAGAGTCCACGTGCTATTTCATCGGCGTTGACAAACTCGTGGCAGTGCAACAATTCGGGCAACATAGTATAGGATGCCGTAGTCTTACCTGCGCCATTACAGCCTGCTATGATATAGAGTTTACGCATAATATAGGTTTTATGCTAATTATTCTTCGAGCCTATGTATGGCTCATCTACTTTTGCAAAGATAGTATTTTTTAGTGCAAAAGCAAAATTTTGTCTTGTTAAATCATCCAAGCACACCTACTGTGCATCGATAATAGAGAGAACATCCTCGATATGTACAACACTTACGCCATCCTTGATAAGCACGCGTTTCTCCGAGTCGAGGAGATACAACGACGGTATAGCATTAAGGTTATAGAGGCGATTATTACTGATATTTAGATCCTCGTCATAGCTATTTATCCACCACGATGGCATCTGGCTATGATAGTCGCGCCATGCTGTAAGATCCTCATCGGGATATACCGCAAGCACCGCTAAGCGACCATTCTCATTCATCTCGTTAATGAGTGGCGAGGCGACAATCTCATCAATAATCTCGCGGCACATAGGGCATCCTGGATTTGTAAACATCAATATCGTATACTCTGCGTCTATATCGTGGAGACGCTTATGCTTACCATTACGAAGCGTATAGACGAAGTCGTTGGCTACCCTACCGATACGATTTTGTTGTGCTATCGCAAGGTCGTACATAGGAGCAATACGGTCATACTCATCCAAGAGTGGAGACTTCAATATCTCCTCCAACACAGGGATATAATACTCATCGTTGCGATATGGCGAATTCGGGTCATGAAGAACAGCCTCTGTAACCAACGCGAAGAAGTCCAACATCGGACGACTAACCGAGGCACGTGCCACAAGTTGACGCAACAGAGAGTCGGCATGCTGAGGTGGAATAACCGCAACATAATCGCCCATAGCATAAATGATATCTATAGTGTCGTATGCAACAACTGCACTATCGGCATCAAAATCGAAGTCATCCCAATAGTGCTCCACCATAGCATCATACTCCGCCTTGTTACGTACTGAGTAGACGCCACCTGCCACACTACGCTTCATGGTGCGTGTACCAGGCTCATATACGACCTTAGTCTGCTCCTCGTGTGCCTTAGGCTTAACACCGCCACACTGCGAGAATACAACAGCACAAAGCACCGCAAAAAGTATATTAACTATTCTCATCTGCACAATATATAAAAAAGAGTGCCTCGCAATGGAGGCACTCTAAATATTTACTACATTCTTTCTGGGACATTGATACCCAAAAGTGCCATCGCTGAACGTATCACACGTGCCACCTCCGACGCAAGCATCAAGCGCAAAGCGCGTACTTCCTCGCGCTCCTCCTTAAGGATTGAGTGGTCGTGGTAGTAGCCATTGAACTGCTTAGCGAGGTCGTAGGCATAGGCAGCAATAACTGATGGTGCAAACTGCTGACCTGCGACACGTACCGTTGCTGGGTACTCCGACAATGCCTTGATAAGCTCGATCTCCTCTGGAAGAAGCTCTGCCTTATCGTATCCTGCTGTAGTAACGCCAGACTCCTCTGCCTTACGCAAGATAGAGCGAATACGAGCGTGAGTATACTGGATGAATGGACCTGTGTTACCATTGAAGTCGATACTCTCACGTGGGTCGAAGAGCATAGTCTTCTTAGGGTCAACCTTAAGAATAAAGTACTTCAACGCTCCGAGACCTACCATCTCACAGATTGCTGCTGCCTCCTGCTCTGATACGCCATCAAGCTTACCCAACTCCTGAGACATCTCACGTGCTGTGCCTACCATATCGGCAATCAAGTCGTCGGCATCTACAACAGTACCCTCACGAGACTTCATCTTACCCTCAGGAAGCTCAACCATACCATAAGAGAGGTGGAAGATGTTGTCGCTCCACTCATAGCCGAGCTTCTTTAACACAAGCTTCAACACCTGGAAGTGGTAGTTCTGCTCGTTACCCACAACATAGATCATATCGTCGAGGCTATTCTCCTCGAAACGGCTAAGAGCAGTACCGAGGTCCTGTGTCATGTATACCGATGTGCCATCGCCACGAAGCAAGAGCTTCTGATCCAAGCCATCAGCCTCAAGGTCGATCCATACTGAGTTATCCTCCTTGCGGAAGAATACACCTTTCTGAAGACCATCCTCAACAAGGCTCTTACCCAAGAGGTATGTCTGTGACTCGTAATATACCTTATCGAAGTCTACGCCGAGAGCCTTATATGTAACATCGAAGCCCTCGTATACCCAGCCGTTCATGGTCTCCCACAAAGAGTATACCTCAGGGTCCTTAGCCTCCCACTTACGCAACATCTCCTGCGCCTGGAGCATAATAGGAGCCTTCTTCTTAGCCTCGTCCTCTGACATACCGCCAGCTACAAGCTCCTTAACCTCAGCCTTGTAGTGCTTATCGAACTCAACATAGTACTTACCAACCAAGTGGTCACCCTTCATGCCTGATGACTGTGGGGTCTCGCCACCACCGTACAACTGCCACGCAAGCATCGACTTACAGATGTGAATACCACGATCGTTAACAAGGTTTACCTTGATAACATTGTGACCGTTAGCCTTCAAGATGGTAGCCACAGAGTAGCCGAGAAGATTGTTACGGATATGACCGAGGTGAAGTGGCTTATTTGTATTTGGTGATGAGTACTCAATCATTATAGTACGTCCTGAAGGCTCTGCCATACCAAAATTCTCGGTTGCAATAATCTCGCTAAAACGAGCCGACCAGAACGATGAATCAACAACAAGGTTTAGGAAGCCCTTGATAACGTTGAAACTCTTGATTTCAGGTGTTGTAGATGTAATCTTCTCACCAAGCTCAGTAGCTGTAGCCTCAGGTGATTTCTTAGATGCACGAAGCAATGGGAATACTACAACAGTATAGTCACCCTCAAACTCCTTGCGTGTCTTCTGTATCTGCAGGTTGTCGCTTACGCCATACAACTCCTCGGTTGCACGCGCCACAACACTGGTGATAAACTCTTCAATATTGATCATACTTATGTTAATATAATTACTTTCTAAACTGCAAAGGTAAGTTTTCTTTGCGAAACTTTCACCTTTTACGACAAAAATTTCATACCTTTGTGCTATAATTATTGAAATTTATGAAGATTGCTGATATAGAACTTGGCCCACAGCCTCTCTTTTTGGCTCCTATGGAGGATGTTACAGACCCATCGTTCCGCTATATGTGTAAGCGTTTCGGTGCCGATGTTGTATATACAGAGTTTATATCGTCGGATGGTTTGATACGCGATGCTTGGAAGTCACGCGCAAAGCTTAACATCGCCGACTATGAGCGTCCTGTGGGTATTCAGATTTATGGTCACCTAATAGAGCCTATGGTCGAGGCAGCACGTATTGCCGAGAGTGCCAATCCCGACATTATTGACATCAACTTCGGCTGCCCCGTGAAGAAGATTGCGGGACGTGGCGCAGGATCAGGCATGATGCGCGACCCCGACCTCATGGTGGAGATGACACGCCAGATTGTGCGTGCTGTGAATAAGCCTGTTACGGTGAAGACACGCCTCGGCTGGAGCGACGAGATGAAGAATATCGAGGAGATAGCTCTCCGCCTTCAGGATGTGGGTATCGCAGCCCTCACCATCCATGGTCGCACACGCGCACAGATGTATCGTGGCGAGGCTGATTGGACCCTCATCGGCAAGATTAAGAATGACCCTCGTATTACGATTCCTATTATCGGCAATGGCGATGTTGACTCAGCAGAGAAGTGCAAGCAGATGTTTGACCGCTATGGCGTTGATGGCGTGATGATAGGACGTGCAACGTATGGTCGCCCATGGATATTCCGCGAGTGCCGCCACTATCTCGAAACTGGTGAGCTACTACCACAACCATCTGTCATAGAGCGCGTTGCAATAGCCAAGGAGCACCTCGCAAAGTCGTTGGAGATAAAGGGTGACCGAGTAGGCATCTTGGAGATGCGCCGCCACCTCACAAACTACTTCAAGGGACTACCCGACTTCAAGCAGACACGCCTAAAACTCGTGACATCGTTCGACACCGAGGAGATTCTCTCGACACTGGACTACGTTGCAGAGCGTTGGGGAGATTTCGATATGCGCGAGGCTGTTCCAGCACCTCTATCGCACGATATTTAGGACAAAAAAATAGCGTTAACAGATGACCGTTAACGCTATTTTTTTCATTTCTACAGCTACAATGCCGACAACAACTGGGCAACGATAACACCCAAATGATTGCCAAGCGCATAACCCACGATGCCAGCACCAAGACCTGTAATCAGCGCCTTACGATTCTGCATCACCGCAGCGACCATAGGCACAAATGGAGGTGAGTTGATAAACGCAACTGAAGTGATGGTCATAGAGTCGGCATCTACCTTCAACAAACGGCACAAGATGGCATGTATAAAGAGTGACACAAAGACTGCAAAAAGCATATACAGAACAAGGTTAACACCCTGCGCCAAATCGAGCTTCGAGAAGTCAGCCATAGAGGCAATGGCAAGGCTGAATATATATATAAGGTACATTCCTATATCGTAGCTACGCTCCATCGCTCTGATGCGCTTAACAAACGAAAGTATAACACCTAACGTGGTGAGCATCAAGATAAACACCACCATAAACCAGCCCTCAGGCATAAGGAAGGCGACGCCGCCCGAAACTGCCACAACGCCTATCGTAACGCCTAAAATTGCACCGAGCTCACGCAAGCCACTGCGAGTAAAGAGGTCTGAATATGGATTCTTCTTTTCATCTGCTACAGCAATATCTGTCATCTCCGCACCCTCTGCGCGGTTTGTCTTCTCGCCATACATACGGCGGAACAGACGTATACCACAACTGAAAAGGAAGACGAAATAGAGGAATGATATTACAATATCATACGAATTAACAAGCGTAAAGGTGAAGCTATCTATTTTGAATATGGTCTGCAACGCTGCAGCATTAATAGTTCCACCTGTATACATTCCAGAGATAATACCTCCTACCTCAGCACCCTCAGGCACCTTACAACCAAAGAGTAAGTAACCACCTACAACGGCTACAACAACCGACAAAAAGCCACTTACACAGACCTTTATCTGTAGTGCCAACTCGCTACGCGAAAAGCTACATCCAAAGAGCATCATTGGGATTGCCAACGGAACCATAACATTGGGCAGTAACTCCTGAAGCATAAGCATCTCCGCAGGCAACGTAAAAAGATTACCCACAACCATACCTAAAGCATAAAGCACCATAATAGGACCTATCTTGCCAAGAATCGTAACACGACGGCAAATCCAAAGTACAAGGGCAGGTGTAGCTAAAAAGAACAATAATGCAACAATGTAGCTTAATATTGTCATAGTTAGTAAGTGTTATAGATGTCCGAATTTTGACACAAATATATTCTATTTTCTGTCGTTTTCGGTAAGTACATATACGTATTAATACTTAAAATCGGTATATTTATCAAAAAAATCCGATGTGTTTTGAAATTTTTTTAATATATTCGCATGTTGGAATATAGTCAATAGTATACCAATTCTGTGTCAAAACGCAGAAAACACGACATAACAAATATTGCTTTTTAGAAACTAATAACCAAAAACGTATGCCCCCACAGGGCGTAAATAACTTGTGATTATGAAGGAACATTTGGCATTTCTTGACTCGCTAAACATCAACCTCGGAGCAGGTGAGATGGTCGTAGTAAACTGCATCCTCGCATTTGTAATGTTTGGCGTGGCTCTCGGCATCAAATTTCAAACATTCAAGGATGTTTTCAAAAATCCAAAATCAGTACTCTTAGGTATCGGTTTACAGTGGTTGGTCCTTCCAGCTATCACCTGCCTACTTACCATCATCCTTAACCCTATCATCACCCCTATGGTTGCCATAGGTATGATTCTCGTGGCATCGTGCCCTGGAGGTAATATCTCGAACTTTATGTCGGCATTCTCGAAGGGTAACATTGAGCTTTCAGTATCGATGACCGCTATCACTACCATCGCTGCGCCATTCGTCACCCCTGTAAACTTCTGGTTCTGGGGTACGCTATATTGCAAGTTCGCAGCAGTGAAGAACGACATCCCTACTCTTGAGATTCCTTTTATGGATATGCTTGAGCAGATCCTCCTCATCTTGGGTCTTCCAATTGTTGTGGGTATGCTCTTCGCGCACTACTTTCCTAATGGTGCGAAACGCCTTATGAAGCCTACTCAGTGGATGTCTATCATATTGTTTATGGGTATGGTTGCTGTAGCTCTCTCACAGGTACTTACTGCATTGGAGCAGAAGTGGGTGGTATACGCAGCTATTCTCTGTGCCTTTGTAGTCGTTATTATCCACAATGCCACGGCACTTAGTGCAGGTTACTTTACTGGTCGTTTGGCTAAAGTGGCTACCCCTGACCGCCGAAGCTTAACAATCGAGACAGGTATTCAGAACTCAGGTCTTGGTCTTGCACTACTCTTCAACCCTGCGATTTTTGACCCTACAGTATGGTCAAACAACGGTGGTATGGTTATCATTACTGCACTCTGGGGTGTTTGGCACATTGTCTCAGGATTGAGCGTTGCAACAATATTTCGCAAGACAACTATCTAATAGTTTCTTAGTAACGCTTAAACATATATTATTATGGCAAAGCAACGTAAGATTCAGGATTACGATTGGCTATACAGTTTCTTGCGCCACTATGTGGATGCTATGGTGAGACTGTCATACCGCGACATTCGTTATGTTGGGCTCGATCGTATACCAAAGGATGGTGCAGTGATATATGCTCCAAACCATACAGGAACATTGATGGATGCGATGTTGTTGTTGGCTATGGACACCACACCTAAGGTATTCGTTGCACGTGCCGACATCTTCAAGAATCCAAAGATTGCCAAGATACTTACCTTCCTCAAGATTTTGCCTATCATGCGTATGCGTGATGGTATTGACGAGGTGAAGCGTAATAACGAGACTATCGAGAAGGCTGTAGATGTTTTGCGTGACAAAATACCATTCTGCATATTCCCAGAGGGTCAGCACCAGACGAAATATTCAACATTGCCACTCGCAAAGGGTATCTTCCGCATTGCATTCCAGGCACAGGAGTTGATGCCAGAGACACCTTTATATATAGTTCCTGTAGGTATTCGCTATGGTAACTTCTTCCGCTTCCGTTCTACGGTGCGCGTGCAGATTGGCGATCCGATAAACGTTCGTGACTTCTTCGAGGCAAATAGCGAGCAAACTCCTCAGGAGCAGATGAACTCTATGCGTGTGGTGCTTGAGGAGCGTCTGCGCGACTCGATATTCTACATCCCTAACGATGAGGATTATGAGGCAACACTTGAGGTGTGTGCTGCGGCTGTATCGCGCCAAAAGAAGCACCTACGCCGAGAGAACAAACAGCTACGTGGTATGGAGGCATACTTTGCTGCCAACAACGTTATAGTAAAGAAGATTCAGGAGATGAAGAAGAACGACCCTGCACGCGCGGAGAGACTCCTCACATTGGGTCGCGAGGCTATGGAGATGCGTAAAGCCGAAAACATCAGCATGAAGTCTGTGGCTGTACGCTTCCCTATCTTCTCACGTGTATTGAAGAGCATAATATTCATATTATTGCTACCATACACACTTCTTACGGTTATCGCCAGCTTGCCTATCACCCTACTCTGCAACTTCCTAAACGGCAAGTTCAAAGATTCGGCATTCCACAACTCGGTGCGCTACATCATCAACCTTGTGGTATGGCCAATACTTATGATTATATATGCTGCATTTGCCTATGCCTTCCTACCTTGGCAGACCGCACTGATACTCACATTAGCAATACTCCCTTCGCCATTTATTGTACACGAGGGCTATCGCTTGGTGCGTATCTTGGTGTCGGAGACCAAGCTATGGCGCAATAAGGCACTTAGAGAGAAATATGCCGAGATTAGACAACTAACATTCAAATAATTGATAACTATGAAGATACGTAATATTATTATAGCATCACTCCTATTGTGTATGCCATTTGCGCTTAGCGCACAGACATCAGATAATACTGCTGAGACCTCAAGCAAGAAGAGTAAGAAGGAGGTTAAGTACAACGAGAATGGCGAGATTATCAAGACGGGTTACAACTACGGACCTCTGCCTGCCGTGGCTTTCGACGCCGATAAGGGCTTTCAGTTGGGTGCATTATTGAATATCTTTGACTTTGGTGATGGCTCTGACTACCCTAACCCACGCCAGAAGTGGTACTTCGAGGCTTCGTTCTTCACCAAAGGCTCACAGCTCTTTGTAGTGTCGTATGACAATAAATTCTCTATCCCTGGAGTGCGTTTTTCGTCTACAGTGACACTCACCAACGACAAGGCTATGGACTTTTATGGTTTCAACGGATATATGTCCTACTATGATGCCGAGCGCGTAGCATTGGGAAAGGATAAGAGTAATCTCAACGACTTTATCTATACGCCAAAGTATCGCGTAAACCGCCTTGCGCTACTATTCAAGACTGACTTTACAGGCAATATCTGGGATAACAAGTTCTTCTGGGAGGCAGGCTATCACCTTAGCTACATCAAGCAGGGCTACGACAATAAGCAGGCACTAAACCTCGCTAAGATTAATAAGAACAAGGATGAGAACAAGATATTCCCTGAGACTGAGGAGCCTATTTTCGACCTATACCGTAAGTGGGGCATAATCTCTGAGGAGGAGGCATGGGGCGGTCTTAGCAGCACGCTTCGTTTGGGTCTCTTGTTCGACACTCGCGATAAGGAGGCTGCGCCATCACGCGGTATCTGGGCTGAGGCACACGCTATGGTTGCTCCAAAGTGGCTCGGCACAACAAATCCTTACTACCGCTACTCGGTAACATTCCGCCACTATGTGCCTATCGTGAAAAACGATATCCTCACATTCGCTTATCGTCTAAATTATGAGGGTACCTTTGGCAATGATGCGCCATACTACGTATTGCCATTTATCACTGTTATGGGTTCGAACTACGACCGCGATGGTATGGGTGGCTACCGCACAATCCGAGGTTTGATGCGTAACCGTGTGCAGGGTCTCGACGTGGCGTCATATAACGCAGAGTTCCGCTGGCGATTTGTATCGTTCCAGCTCTGGAAGCAGAATATATCATTTGGTTTGAGCCTCTTCAGCGACGGTACTATGGTTACTAAGAACTACGATATGTCGTTTAAGGGTGATGAGCAGTATCGTGCAGAGCATGACGAGTATATGGCTCTCACAGGCTACCGCACAGCAGACCGTCCACATATCACCGTTGGTGCGGGCTTGCGCTTCATTATGAATCAGAACTTCATCGTTGCATTTGAGTATGGTATGCCACTAAGCAAGTTTAGTAGCGACCCATTCATCAAGAATCAGGATGGCAAGGGTGCGTTCTATATCAACACTGGTTATCTGTTCTAAAG
>JAGBUS010000037.1 GCA_017630735.1 Alistipes sp.
AACGTTACGGAACTTCATTGACTTGTAACCACCTGAAGTGAAAGTGAAGATGTCAACAATCTCAGAACCGTAAGCAGTGAAGAACAATGCACGTGCATCACCCTCAGCATAACGCTCAGCAACCTGCTTAGTAACTGACAAACCACCCCAACCAGATGAGATACCTGCAGCAGAAGCATCCATATCACCACCTGTACCAGCGAAGATAAGGAAGTTTGTACCACCGTAAGATGTTGTGTTGATACCATCGTGAGGAACAGCGAAGATAATCTCCTTAGTACCTACAGCAAAACGATCGTTATCAGCAGCGAACAAATCAGCGAAGTTCTCAGCCAATGTATAAGTACCTACCAAGTCCTCGCAAAGTGCAGCACACTCAGCATAGCGATCCTGACCTACGTAAACCTCAGCGTTGAGGTACAACTTAGCAAGAATCATCTTCACTAAGCCCTTGTCGCAACGACCATATACATTTGTACCCTCAGCTGCAAGGTCGTTACCCTCAAGCAACTCCTTACACTCCTTCTCTATATACTCGAACAAGTCAGCACGGTTGATCTGCTTAGGACCAACAGCACCTACAGAGTCGTGCTCAGTAGCGAAAGGTACATTACCGAACATATCTACAGCGTGGTAGTATGACAACGCACGAAGTGCGCGAGCCTCAGCGATAAGAGCACCCTTATTCTGGAATACAACGCCAGCAGGGTTAGTATTTACCTGACGAATCAACTCGTTGCAAAGGCTAATCTGGTAGAAAATACGATAGTACATAGCAACGATAAACTGGTTAGATGCCTGCCAGTTCATATTGTGCATATCTGGCAAACCAGTATCATTCCAGCAGCATGTTGCCTCATCAGTAGTCAAGCACTGGAGGTTGAAATAAGCACGAAGGTACTGACCGAAACCACCATCAACACCGTTGATATCTGGACCACCATTAGCACCATCAGATGATGAGCAAGCAAGACCCTGGTAGCACTTTGCCAACAAAGCCTCGAAAGCAGCCTCATCCTTCAAAACGTCTTGTGGAAGCTGGATGTTAGGATCGATAGGCGTAGTCTCCAAATCCTTAACACACGAGCTAAGACCGAGTGTTGCCACTGCGGCGAAAGACATCATCAAAATTTTGATATTTTTCATAATACTTAGTCGATTTTAGACGATTAGAAATTAAACTTCAAACCGAGGATATAGGTACGAGGACGTGGATACATATTGTTATCAATACCACCAGCGATCTCAGGATCGATACCCTTATAACCAGTAAATGTCGCTACGTTCGATACAGTACCGAACAAGTCGAGAGTGAGGTCACGGTTGCTTGCGTTACCAAGGTTGAAGCGATAGCTCAATGTGATGTTATCAAGCTTCAAGAATGACGCATTACGTACGTAGTAGTCAGAAAGATACTGACCAGAAGAACGGAAGTTTGTCATAGGAGCAGTAACAACACGGTTGTTTGTGAAGTTATTTGTCCAAAGATCTGTCAACAACTCACCATTTGAAGAGATGTTGTCGTAAACATAGTTACCAATGTTTGCGTGAGCCGATACAGCGAGTGTCAAAGCCTTCCAAGAGAGCTGAGTGTTGAAACCGATAGTTACATCTGGCGCAGCCTTCTTATATACATACTTATCCTGCTCGTTTACAGTACCGTCACCGTTGCGGTCTACGTACAAGCCCTCGATAGGACAACCATTCTCGTCATAAATCTGCTGGTATACGTAGAATGAGTGAGTAGGCTGACCTGTCTGGTGTACCTGGCAAGTACCACCAACACCACCTGAGTAACCACCAGTATCAACACCGTAGTAACCCTCAGCCTCGTCGTCGTTAGTAAGACGTGTAATCTCGTTCTTGTTCCAAGCTACGTTAGCACCGATGTTCCAGTACCAATCCTGAGTCTGGATAGCAACAGCGTTGATCTCATACTCAACACCGATATTCTTCAAGTCACCGATGTTAGCGTTGAGGTAGTTAGTAAGGTTAGCACCTGCAGGAACTGGAGTAAAGTTCAAGAGGTCCTTAGTAGCACGGTAGTAGAAGTCGGCACTCATTGTGATACGGTTATCCAAGAAACCGAAGTCGATACCTGCGTTATAAGTAGTTGTTGTCTCCCACTTAAGGTCGGCGTTGTAACCTACAGGCTTAATTGGGTGAACAAGACCTGTCTCGTCTGTATAACCACCGAATGGGTAGTAAGAACCGAGTGTATTATGATAATAGGTAGGAAGTGCATCATATACGCCACCTACATCCTGCTGACCAGTCTGACCATAAGACAAACGAAGCTTCATTGCAGATACTGCGTCAACATCCTCCAAGAATGACTCATTCTTAATGTTCCAAGCCAATGCTACTGATGGGAAGATACCCCACTTGTTGTTAGCAAAACGTGATGTACCATCAGCACGGAGTGTAGCGGTGATAGAGTAACGGTTTGCGTAAGAGTAGTTAGCTCGACCGAAGAATGATACAAGGAAGTACTCGCTCTTAGAAGTCTTAGGCTCTGAGATGTAGTAGTTAGCAGAATTAGTATCCATAGGAACGTATGCCTCGTTGCTATATACATCCCACTTTGTTACATCAGCTACACGGTAAGTCTCGTTAAAAGACTGAGTGTAGTACCACTGCCATGAGTAACCAGCCATAATGTCGAACTGGTGGTCACCCCACTTCTCAGCGTAAGCGATGTAAGCCTCCAAAGTCTGGTCACGACGCAACTGTGAGTAGTTAGTATGAGTACCTGAACCAGCCTCAGCTGTAGCGTGGATAGACTGCTCAGCACCTGGAGCTACGTCAACCATACCGTTAGACTTAGATACGTCAACACCAAGGTTCAAGTTCAAACGAAGGCTCTCCAATCCATGAATCTTATAGTCGAATGAAGCATTACCTACGAAACGCTTAGCGTTTGAAGTGTCGTGCTTATCGTTAAGCATTGCCAATGGGTTCTGGTTAGCCATTGTGTTGTGGTTGCCATCAACACCACGCCATGTGTAGTAGCCATTGATACCACCAGTTGCAGGAACCAACTCATCACCCTCATAAGTATAAACGCCATTCAATGTTACTGGCTTAGTTGGGTCGAACTGAACAGCCTGTGATACAGCACCTGTGTTTGCAAAGCGTGTATCCATAATCATACCCTTACCGTTAAGGCTAATAGTAAGGTGGTTGTTCAAGAGCTGTGGGTTAAGGTTTACAGAGAGGGTATGACGAGACATATTAGATGTCTTCAAAGTACCATCCTGGTTCAAGTAACCGTAAGAAACACGGTATGGGAGGTTGTTCTTGTCGCCCATCTTGATGTTACCAGACAATGCTACATTACCCTCGTATGACTGTGCAAGCTGATAGATCTCGCGCTGCCAGTCAGTGTTGATGTAGTTACCATTAGCATCACGATACTTTATAGCAGAACGGTAAGCATCAGTATCCTGAGTACCGTAGTACCACTCCAATGTCTGACGCATCTCATCACCTGTCATAACATCTACGAAGCGTGAGTTCTGGCTCAACGATGCTGTGAAGTCTACAGAAACGTGTGGAGCACCTGTATCATACTTAGAACCCTTCTTAGTAGTGATGATGATAACACCGTTTGACGCACGTGAACCGTAGATAGCTGTAGCAGATGCATCCTTCAATACTGTGAATGACTCGATATCAGCTGGGTTGATAGATGCCAAAGCATTTGATGTACCAGAGATACCAGAGTTTGAGATAGGAAGACCATCAACAACTACCAATGGATCATTAGATGCGTTAAGTGAAGAACCACCACGGATACGAATCTGTGCTGCAGAACCTGGAGCACCGTCACCAGTAGTAATTACAACACCCGCAGACTTACCACGAAGCAAATCGGTTGGAGATGTTGCAAGACCCTTATTTGTCTGGTCTGCCTTAACTGTAGAGATAGAACCTGTAAGGTCATCCTTCTTTACAGTACCATAACCGATGACAACAACGTCATCAATCATAGCTGAGTCCTCCTCAAGGACTACGCGCTGCAACTCTGTTGAATTAGCAGCAAGAGTCTTTGTAACGTAGCCAATAAAGCTAACAGATACAATTGACTGCTCATTGTTAACGTTCAGTACAAACTGACCGTTAACATCGGTGGTGATACCGTTTGTCGTACCCTGCTCAAGAACAGTGGCTCCGATAACCGGCGTTCCGGTAGCATCAACTACCACACCTTTGACCTCGTATTTACCCGATTGAGCAAACACTTGGGCAGGAATAGCCATTGCGATAATGGCCAAACCCAAACACATAGTTAAGAATTTTCTCATAGTGTTTTAGTGTTAGTTAATAATTAGTTAAAAAAGTTTTATATCGATTGTTTCGATTCAAGATTAAGCCTCACGCTTTGTTGAGATACCAAATACGGCTACTGCACCAAGCAGCAACGACACACCTGCTACAACAAGCATAGCAACCTGTCCTGTCTGAATACCATCAACAACCTCACCGCCAACAACGCCGAGGATAAGACCACCAACGAGCGATGCTATAATCTGAGGCAAACAGATAGTACAGTTGAAGAGACCAAGGTATGTACCCATAGCCTTACCCGAAAGTGAATTTGTAAGCAGAGCAAATGGCATAGCCAACATTGCAGCCCACGCGCAACCTACCAAGAGGAATGACACGAAGAGCATATACTGGTCGTGAATGAAGTAAGTTGAGATGAAACCTACAGCACCCAAAACAAGGCTCATTGCATATCCCACCTTCGCATTCTTGAACTGAGGCAACACCATAGCCCATAAGATTGAGCCTACTGCCTGAACTGCAAATAGGACACCTGTCCAGTCGCCAGCAGCCTGATAACCCTCAGTCGCAGGATTAATTGTACCCCACACAGTTTCGGCAATACCACCTGTGGTATAAGTCCACATGTAGAGGAATGCAAACCAAGAGAAGAACTGAACAACGCCAATCTGCCAGAATGCCTTTGGCGCATGAACAAGAAGCTGCAAAATATTCTGCTTCTCCTCTTTCTCCTCCTGCTGAATGCCATTATACTTAGCATAATCCTCAGGATTCCACTCCTTAACCTTCGCTCCTGTGTAGAGCACACAAAGAATGAGGATAGCAGCACCGATGTAGAATGACCATGTCACTGAATCTGGCACAACGCCCTCTGGAGCAACATTGCGAACACCAAACCATGTGAAGAAGTATGGGAACAAATAACCCACCAGTGAACCAGCATTACACAACAAACTCTGGATCGAGTACGCCTTAGTCTTCTGCTCCTCGTTAACCATATCGCCGACCATCATCTTGAATGGCTGCATAGCCATGTTGATTGATGTGTCGAGCAACATAAGCATAATGGCACCAAAAGCCAATGCTGCCTTAACGGTCATCTCAAAACTACCAGAGTTTGGCAACAACGCCATAACGATGATTGCCACCAAAGCTCCAACATAGAGATAAGGCTTACGACGACCCCACTTACACCAGGTCTTGTCGCTCATAGCACCCACAATAGGCTGAACAATCATACCCATGAGTGGAGGCAAAACCCAGAAGAAACTCAACGTGTGGGGATCTGCGCCCAACGTTGCAAAGATACGGCTGATGTTAGCACTCTGAAGTGCATAGGCGATCTGTACGCCGAAGAATCCAAAGCTAAGATTCCACATCTGCCCGAATGAAAGAGTAGGTTTTTGCATAAAAATTTAATATTTGTTTTTGTTTGTGTCTTTGCTGTTTTTTAACAACTAAAAGTTGAGTTATTAAAAATCTTAAATAACTATATAGTTATTACAATACAAATTTTGCAAAAAAATAACAAACTTGCAAATATTCTATACCAGAATGTCATATTATAGCGATGAATTGTGAAATTCCGAGACCGAATGGTCTATTTATGACATTTTTGAAATTCAGCTAAAGCTGTATGAGATATTGGGGCATTAACGACCTTTATGTCAACGTCAAAATTTTGCAAATTGCGATTTTATATTTAATTTTGCGAAACATGATAAATATTCGAAATATAAACAATATCGCCATAATTATGCTGTTTGCTGCACTACATTTTGGAGTTGCAGCAATAAGTCGTGCGTTAGAAATTTATGACGATATCATACTTACGATTTTGACAATCACAATGGTGATTATAATCTCTATGCGCAACAATTCTCGCGTCGAGCTTATCGCCATTATGACACTGGTAGTCACGCTTTTAGGATACGTCATTGGCTCATGGTTTCAGCAGCCACTGACCAGTATCATAAACAACGGAATTTATGCTCCTGCAATATCTACTCTCATCGTTACAGCGACGCTTGGATTAATGACAGATTATGTCACAAATAAAGCTATCAGATTAAAAAATAGAAAGCAAAATTTCTCTTTTTCATCATTAAAAATATTAAGCATTGCCCTCTCAATTTTGATCCTAAGAATGATCTATATTTCCATGGATCGCGCACTAATTTTCACCGAGGGCATGGTCCTCAAAAACATCATACATATCATCAGCAACAGCTGGGCTCTTCTGCCACTATTAGCATGCAATATCGCACTCTCAATTCACACAATACGAAACCGCAATATTGAGTATAAAAACAGCCTTAAAACTATATTAAAAATAGCTTTTTTCACACTTCTTATTTCGCTTACAACAACAGCTATAATATACTTCGACATTCCTCAATTTAACCACCCTAGTTTAGGCTATTTAGAGTTTATCCGAGTCTTCTCATCGGTACTACTTATCGACCTGATAATCTTAACATTTAGCTATATAATAACCATATATATTGACTCGCAAAGAGAGCTTCGCGAGGAGCGAGAAATGAAACACCGTAGCGAGTATCGTTATGCCCGACTAAAGCAACAGATTACACCACATTTTTTATTCAATTCGTTAAGCATCCTCGACTACCTTGTTCAGGAACATCAAACAGAGCGAGCGAGTGCCTTTATTCACAAGTTTGCAGGCATATACAGATATATGCTAAACAATGACCAAAAGGACCTCGTAAAGCTAAGCGAAGAGCTCGATTTTACGATTAAATATATCGATCTTCTCAAAGAACGATTTACCGAAGGAATAATATTTGAGATAGAGATTGACAAAGAGCTATTAGACAATTTTGTCGTTCCATGCTCTCTGCAACTCCTTGTTGAGAATGCTGCGAAACACAATATTGTATGTAGTGACACACCCTTAAGGGTTAAAATAACAACCGAAAATAGTCTCCTTGTTGTCAGCAATAATCTCCAACCTCGCACACATGGACAACCATCAACACATCTGGGATTAGAGAATATCCGACAACAGTATATAGACATTACGCGACACGATATTAGCATAGAGAAGAGTGACACCGAATTTATTGTAAAACTCCCCATTGTATGATAAAAGTATTAATTGTTGAAGACGAAATACCGGCACAGATAAACCTAAAAAAGCTCATCGAGAAGTGCTGCGACCAGAGTCGAATAGTCATGACTCTCACCTCGGTACGCTCTACAGTCAAGTGGCTGGAGGAGAATCCTGAGGGTGCTGACGTCATCTTCCTTGATGTGGAACTATCTGATGGCATTTGTTTCGACATCTTCGATAAGGTAGATATAAAAGCACAGGTTATTATAACCACAGCATACGACAACTACGCCGTAAATGCTTTTCGTGTAAATACAATAGACTATATTCTGAAGCCTATCGTTGAGAGCGACATAAAACGTGCATGGGAGAGATGCAAAGAGCGTATTGAGCAACGCACAAATCCAAACATAGAGACGCTTCTCAACATCGTATCAAAAGCTGGCACTCCAAAGGATAAGGAGTACAAAAAACGTTTCATCGTAAAGATGGGCGAGAAGATAATTATTATCCCAGTTGAGGATATTGCATACTGCTACTCAGAAGATAAAAGCACCTATGCCGTAAATCGCAGCGGCACACGTCGATTGCTCGACTACTCTTTGGACACAATTCAAGAGATGCTCGACCCAAAACTATTCTTCCGCGTGTCTCGCAGCTGCATAGTCTCTATAAACTCAATAGAAAACATATCGAAACACTTAGGCACACGACTTAAGTTACAACTTTCGCCTCATTTTGACGAAGATATAGTCGTAAGCCGCAGTAGGACCTCCGATTTTTTAGATTGGCTTGATAACAACTAAATCTAGAAGCCGTCTAACAAGGCTTCTTTGTCGTTACGCTCGCTCTCAAAATGCTCATTTACGCTAAGTAAACTCCGCTTTTTCGAGCTTCGCAAGCCTAAAATCAGCTCTTGTTATACAACTTCAAACAAAAGTGGTTGTCAAACAATCAAGTTTAGACAACCACATTATCGTATGACATAGTCACAAATGCCCCTTTTTCGATAAAAAGTTATTTTTTATTAGCATAATTTTTGTATATTTGCACGAATATTTGTTACTATAGAAATATTAAGCATAATATTCACAATATATTCCATTGACTATTAAAATATTATACATAAATGAAGTATTTAAATCTTGCATTATTAACTCTTGTACTACTATTTGTAGGATGCAATGCACAGCGTAATGTCCTTTATCTTCAGGATATGGAAGATGGCGCAGAGGTTACTCTTCCTGACAACTACCTCATTCGCCTTAAGTCAGGAGATCAGATTACAGTTGTGATAAATAGTAAAAATCCTGAGTTAGCAGCCCCATTTAATACTTCAACAAGCTACAGTGCTCTAACAGGTGGCGCGCAGTCAGCATCATATTCATCAAACAATCTTCAGGTGCTTACCATAGACTCTGATGGTTATATCGCACTACCAATTATCGGCAAGGTAAAGTGTGATGGTCTTACACGCCAGGAGCTTGAGACAGAGATAGAGAACAAGATTCGTAAAGAGGGATATATTCAGGATCCACATGTAAACGTTCGCTTTGCCGAGTTGACAATATCTATTGTTGGTGAGGTTGTGAAACCAGGTAGATACAATATCAACAAGGACCAGCTCTCTATATTTGAGGCATTGGCATTAGCAGGAGACATGACTATCTATGGTAATCGTGAGACCGTCACAGTCGTGCGCGAAAAGGATGGCAAGAATATAATCACAAAACTCGACCTTCGTAGTGCAGATTGCTTCTCTTCGCCTTGTTACTATCTTGAGCAGAATGATATAATCATTGTAAGTCCAAATAAATACAAGGCTGCAACAGCAGAGATCAACCAGAATCGTTCATTCTGGATTTCACTCGCTTCAACAGGTATATCATTGGCGACATTCATTGTAACATTAGTCAATGTAGGCAAGTAAGGAATATTAACACAACACGAATAAAACCTCATAATAATATGATAGAGACACAAGAGTCATACAACAATATAGAGTCGTCAGCTAATAAGATATCACTGACCGACCTATTGAATATGATACTCTCAAATTGGTATTGGTTTATAATATCAGTTATCTTTTGTGGAAGTATCGCACTTTTATATCTAAACTACAAGGCTCCTATATATCAGCGTACCGCAACTGTCCTTGTTAAGGACTCGCGTAAGGGCTCTGGTACTGAGGTTACTGCCTTCAATGATATCATTGGTGGTTTAGGTCGTCGCTCAGTAGACAATGAGGTGCATATCTTCAAGTCTCGACGTATAATGGAGCAAGTAGTGCTAAAGCATGACCTCACTACACGTTATAGCACAAAGCATGGCATACGCACCATTGACCTTTATGGTCGCACACCGCTTATTGTCAAGTTTATCAACGTAGATCCTGCCGAGGTTATATCATTTAAGTATAAAATTGATGGTGACAACATCTACTTCTCTGACTTCTTAAATATCGAGGGTCTAAAGATCACAGCAAAGGTGGGTGACACAATCACTACCCCACTATGCGACATTACAACGATTGCTACACCTTATTTCGATAAGAATAGCAACCTCTCTGTAATGGTGAACAAGATGCCTCTAAACGAGGTAGTAGAGTCGTATCGTAAACGCCTAAAGTGTGACATTATCGACAAGCAGGCCTCTGTAATTACCATCTCAATGGTAGACCAGGTGCCTTTGCGTGCTGAGCATGTTATCAATGGTGTGATTGACGCATATAACGTTGATGCTATTGAGGATAAGCAGGCGATATCAAACCTTACCGAGGAGTTTATCAGCGAGCGACTTGCAACCTTAGGCAAGGAGCTTAATATTGCAGATAGCGACATTGCGACATTCAAGCAGGATAACCACCTTTTCAGCCTTAAAGAGGAGGCGACGTTAGGTGCTGAGGAGATAAAGCGTCTTAAGAAAGATAAGCTCGCATTGGAGGTAAACCTTGAGATGGCGGAGTATATACTCAACTATCTACACGACACTCGCAACGAGCGCGCACTAATCCCTGCCTCTACAATTACGATGAGCGGTGCTTCATCTGCGCTTGAGAAGCATGTTGAGCTATACAACACCAATGTGCTCAACTATCAGCGTCTACTTAACGCCTCAAGTGAAACCAACCCAATAATCGTTGACCTCGGCAACCAGATATCAAATGTTCGTAACACGATTATCTCGTCGCTTGAATCACATATTGAGGGATTGAAGTTGCATATTGAGCAGCTCACCAACGAGCAGAATGTAGCAGATAGACGAATGCAGAGCTCTCCTAACATGGAGAAGGAGTTTTTGTCAAAGGCTCGTCAGCAGAAGGTAAAGGAGGAGCTATATATCTACCTTCTTACAAAGCTTGAGGAGAATGCCTTGATGGGTGCTACAGCGGAGAGTAATGCGCGTATTATTGATCGTGCATACGGTAGCAACAGACATGTTAGTCCAAACTCATTGATGATATTGTTTATTACCTTTGTTATGGGTATATTTATACCTTTGGCAATTATCTATATCCGCGAGATAATGGATACCATGGTCCGTTCACGCAGAGATTTGGATGATGCTCTCTCTATTCCTTACTTGGGCGATATTCCGCTTTATGAGGGTAATAAGGGAAATGGTATTATTGTACGTGAGGATAGCCGCGATGCCCTCTCTGAGTCGTTCCGCATGATACGAACTAACTTAGGTTTTATGTCCGTGGATAAGACCATTCAGGTTATAATGTTTACATCCTCTATTCCACATAGCGGTAAGACATTTGCATCTTCGAACTTAGCAATGACTCTTGCGGCATCTGGAAAGCGCGTGATTGTTGTTGACTTCGACCTTCGCCGTCGTACATTCTCTAAGACTTTGGGACATCGTAATGATCGCCGTGGCGTTACCAGCTACCTAACAAACAAAATCACGTCACTAAACGATATTATCTCAAATAGTGGTTTGGATGAGAATCTCGACTTTATATACGCAGGCCCTCAGCCACCAAACCCTGCAGAGATGCTTCTTTCACAGCGAGTAGATGATTTTATCGCTGAGCTTCGTACACGCTACGACTACATCATCTTGGATAGCGTTCCTGCTATGGCTGTAGCCGATGCTATGATTATCGACCGCTTGGTTGACCTTACTGTATATGTAATCCGTCAAGGCAACCTTGATCGTCGTCATCTTCCAGATATCGAGCAGCTCTATCGCGAAAAGAAGTTCCGCAATATGTGCGTTATTCTTAATGGTGTAACCACATCGCGACGTACCTATGGCTACGGCTATGGTTATGGCTATGGCTACGGTTACTTTAGCGAGAATGAGAATCAATCAATGCTACATAGCGGATGGAAGAGATTTAAGTCACTATTTAAGAAGAAACATAGATAGGTATGAACAACTCTCTTGTTATTGCCATTGATTTCGATGGCACATGCGTAGAACACGACTACCCTGCAGTAGGCATGGATGTCGAGGGAGCTGTTGAGACATTACGCGCACTCCAGTCTCATGGACATAGGCTTATCCTGTTCACTATGCGCTCTGGTGAGCGTCTTGAGGCAGCAAAGCGATGGTTCAAAGATCGCAAGATAGAGCTTTGGGGAGTTAATCGCAATCCAGAGCAGAAGGAGTGGACAGAGTCGTGCAAAGTATACGCAGACTTTTATATTGATGACTCTGCGTTAGGCTGCCCTATCATGTTTATCGACGGTGTACGTCGCCCCGTTGTAAACTGGGCAAAAATCCGCTCTCTCTTAGAATATAATCGAGTACTATAGACTTATAGTGTCACACTAAAATAAGCCAATTTACCACTGTGGTAGGTTGGCTTATTTTGATTTATTGATAATGATACTGCTACTTAATATAACCCTCAATACGGGAATCGTAATCACTCCAATACCAAGCTTTTTTATATTTATCAACTGCCTCCATCGGCACATAAATCTTACGATCAGCATGTTGATATGTAAACATTCTATCTGCACCTTTAGGAGGATCAATTCCCAAACAATAGATTTTTTTTATATTTAACAATGTTTTAGGCTTGATGGTTAAAATTATTATTAATACAAATATACGAAATATATTCATTGTAGACACTATAACAATACAAAAAAACTACTGAGACCACCTCTCAATAACCCTTTTTAACCCATCACACAAGATATAAAAAGACATATAAGAGACATAGAAAATATCTCTTATACGTCTTAGTTATTTGACTGGAACAATAGCTCCAATCTATATAGATTATATCGCTAATTTACAATACTGATTATACTTTCGCATAACCTCGTTTACATAGTTAAGCGTCTGACCGCTACCTGTAAACTTTCCACATTGAATAACCTCCTGCTCATAATAAGCAGGATCGGACATTAGCTTCAAATAATTGCTCACATCGCTCCATGAGTTAGGGTTAGCACCCTCAGAACGAGCCAAACGTCGTGCATCAAGGACATGTCCTATACCTGCATTATAGCTGGCAAGAATGATGCTCATTCGATCTACCACTGGTGTAGACTTAGGAATACGCAACATCTCATCAAGTTCGGCGAGTAGCATACCTGCAAGACGGATATTTGTCTCCGTGTCGTGGATAGACTCTACAGGCATCTTGAAATGACGCGCCACAACAGGGCGTATCTGCATAATACCTGCAGCACCACGAGGTGATGACAAGTTCTCGATAAAACGCGATTCGCTATATGCAATAGCACTCATCAATCGCCAATCCTGACCCTCCTCGGCTCCTACTTTGCGCATTATATTATCAAAGCGCGAAATGATACATGGCAGTTCTACCGTCGCGGCATTCTGCTCTAAATAGGTCTTTTCAGCAACTATAGCCTCCTCAACACTCGGAGTGTCGATAGGGAGTGCTTGACCTAATGATGATTCGTATATAGCCAAAACGACTACAGACAGAATCACAAGTGAAACTCTCTTTAACATTCTTTACTATTTTGTGGGCTGCTTATAGCGGGCAATACACACCTTAGTCGTAGAACGACCACGAGATACCAAACTTAAACATTCGAGGGTTCAGTGGATAACGAGCAACCTGGAAATACTCGCCATTACCGAACAAATTCTGGTTCAAGTGTTGGAATTTAAGCAAAATACGCATACGCTTCCACTTCGCCGATACAAACGCATCGATATAAGGATAGTTACCTACCTTTACTTCGCGCTGATTGAAAAAGACGGAGAGTGCAGGATTATAGCTTGGAGCATGATATTCCGTATTATAACGGCCGTCCAAACCTATCTGCACACGTAACACATCGCGCACAACCCAAAACTCGTAATAGTACGAAAGATATGCGCTAAATAGTGGTACGGGGAGTACGCTCTCATTGGATGTGAATTGCACCAATGCCCTATGGTCTAAGTGGACTCCCGCAAAACGGAAATCCTTTCGAGCATACAAACTCGTGAGACTAACATTACCCGAATGTTGTGCTACGCGGCTATCACTGCCATAGTAAATCATATTACCTATGACACCTTGCCATGCACCCACCTCAAGGGCGATATCGGGAACCGAGAAGTTAACCTCGAAACGAGTTTCAGACTCCTTATCGAAGGAGTTAAACCACGCATAGTGGTTTGAGAATAGATTCTCCTGCCAATAAGATGGCGAGCGAAGCTCCTGACTGAAGCGTCCGCGAAGAATCAGAGGATGTTCACGTATAAATGCTCTAAGGGTAATATCTGCCCCCAGAGAGAGATCTCCGCCACGATAGCCTGATGGATGATACTTTACATTAAAGTTCCAATCAGCGTAGCGTTTTATCTTGCCGCCTGTCGCGCCATAAACATACCACGACATACGTTTATCTTTTGTCATATTACCACTTAGGTAATCCTCAAGGCGTAGATAGGAGTAGGTATGAAGATCTACACCCACACCACCATCAATTGTTGATATTACGCCATTACGATCCCATGGCTGCACCTGAATAAACACCTTATTCGATAATAAGCGTTCCGAGATTGAGTCTCGCGTGGTCTGAGGATCTATAAACCAATCATCGTAGTACTCCAAGCCTGATACCGACTCCCACTTACCAGTCTCTTCATTGTACTGACCACGCTGATTAGTATACGTAGCACGCTTATCGGTATATACCTTTGACCATGTATTATACTCAAACATGTGACCTACGTATATAGCCGAGAGATCTGCCAAAGAGAAGTCATACTCCGTAACACGCTGCAATGGAATGGCATACGCCTGCTTAATAAAGAAGGAGTTGTTTCTATAGTGGTTATGCGCCTCTGATGAAGCCAAACGCATAGGAACACCTGAAGGCATCTCAAATACGGTATCTGCAATTGCCCACTCACCTACAACACCACCATTCTCTCGCGTATCGATGTTGTTATTCATATATGCAGCATGCACAGAATATCGCTTGCCTGTATGAGCAAATGCCACCGACAAATTATGGTTCTTTGTACGCTGCCAGTCGTAAAGGCCCATTGTACCTCGCGACTTATAACTTACATTTGCAGAGGTAGATGGAGATATATTTTGAGAATGAACAATCTCGAAATGCTCCTCACGATAACGTTTCTGACCAGATTCAAGATATGTCAGGTTTGTTAATGGCGTCTTACCATTATAGAACTGCACATTATCGACGCGAGTAGTATAAGCATCGTAGCTACGAGCAAAGATAAAATCGGGATCCTGACGACGATCAAACCAGTTAACAGCCTGCGACGACTGACCCAAGCCACCGAGTGCCATATCGCCTACTCCCTCGCGATAGTAGACATAATCGATACGCCAATCAGCAAGCACAGTATCGAGTGGCATAATATTCACACGATTATAATCCTCGTCAATAGTCCACTTCCAGTTCTTAAGCGCACGTACCGTATCCGAGAAATAATAAGACTCCAAAGCACGCTTCTCACGCTTCTTTGTCTCCGTGGTATCTGTTTGCTCACCTTCCATACCCTCTCTGCCCTCCATTCCAGTGTTATCCATACCTGGAATACCTGCGCCATACATGCCATTGCCCTGAGCCTCGCGCTGACCACGAGCCAATGATGCTGCATTTATCTGAGCATACACTGCCTGAGGCAACAATATAGCTGCCACAAGACTAACGAATATTACTCTTAACCACTGCATCATCATCAAATTTATTTTAGCTATCTAATCTTCTTACTGCCAGCAATAATCCAACGAATTGTGGAAACTACAATATAGAGAACGATGATAGACAAAAGAGAGTATGTCGGTATTAAAATAATCAATGCTACCGAAGCCAAGATAAAGAGATATCTCAGCTCATTGCCACGCCATCCAAAACCCTTAAATTTGAGAGCAAACATTCGTATTGGGCTAATAAGGAGTAGCGCAGCAGCAACACTTATAACAAGGATTTGCTCCTGATATAGTGCTATAGCACCCTGACTATACAACACTCCTAACGACAATAACATCAAGGCATTAGCCGGTGTTGGAAGTCCACAGAACTCAGTCGCTTGTGTAGTGTCGATATTAAACTTCGCAAGACGCAAAACTGAGAACGCCGCGATTATAAGCACCACATAACCTGCATAGCCCATCCACTGCTCGTTTAAGCCATAATAGGACGTTGTATTGCAATATATGTCGTACATCACAACGGCTGGAACAACGCCAAAGGTAACATCATCAGCCAATGAATCGAGCTGAACACCAAGTGGCGACGACTGGCCCATGAGACGAGCTACAAAGCCATCAAGGAAATCGCACACTGCGGCGATAATGATTAGCCAGAAGGCAGTCTCATAAGCATGGTAGCGCAACGTGAATATGAGAGCCAAAACGCCTGCTAAAAGATTACCAAGCGTCAACATATTAGCCACCGTAAAGAGGCGAATATTATTTGTTTCGTTCATCATTCTACCTAAAAATAAAACTTAATTTGGCACGATAATCGTTTTTAAAAGCACCAAATATTTTGCAAAGATACAAAAATAATTTTATCTTTGTGTAAATTTTATAAAATTTAAGCTACAAAAAGAGTATGAAGAGCAATCGATATTGTGTTATTATGGCTGGCGGTATTGGCACACGCTTCTGGCCTATGAGTCGTCAAAGCTGTCCTAAGCAGTTCCTGGACATCCTCGGCACTGGACGTTCATTTATACGACACACATTCGAAAGATTTACTAATATTGTCCCAACAGAGAACTTTATTGTAGTAACAAATAAGCGTTACAAGGAGTTAGTTAAGCAGCACATTCCAGAGCTTGATGACTCTCAAATCTTATGCGAGCCTATTGGACGCAACACTGCTCCATGTATTGCATACGCCGCATACACGTTGCAAAAGCAAAATCCAAATGCAGAGATGATTGTGACGCCTGCCGACCATTTGATACTCAACGAAATAGAATTTACTCGCATTATTGAGAGCTCACTCGAATTTGTAGCCTACCGCAATGCCTTAATGACCATAGGCATACAACCAACACGTCCAGAAACAGGCTATGGATATATCCAAAAATCCAACCTCGAAGAGATATGCAAGGTTAAGTGTTTCACCGAAAAACCAAACCGCGAAATGGCAGAGGCATTTTTGGAGTGTGGCGAATTTTTATGGAACTCAGGAATATTCATTTGGAAGGTTCAGGATATAATCCAAGCCTTCGAGAAACATCTTCCTGATCACGCCTCTCTATTTAGCAACATAACACCTGCTCTCGGTACAGACGATGAGGATAAAGCTATCGAAAGAGCCTTTGCCGAGTGCCGCTCTATATCAATTGACTACGGAATTATGGAGATGGCTGAGAATGTCTATGTCCATTGTGGAGACTTTGGCTGGAGCGATGTAGGAACATGGGGATCGGTATACCAACACTCACGCAAGGATAAATACGCTAACGGATTAAGCAACGAGAAAATTAAGGTATACGACACTCGCAACTCTCTGATTTCTATTCCATCCGAAAAACTTGCAGTAGTTAGCGGACTAAAGGATTATATCGTTGTAGATACACCTGACGTACTTATGATATGCCCTATGAGCGACGAACAAAACATTAAAGGCTTCATTGAGGATGTGAAGTACGACAGTGGAGATACTCATATTTAAACAACCCAAAAAAAACATAAATAACTGGGACTGTCTAACAGATTTGTTGGACAGCCCCAGTTATTAACATTTATATTGATATTTTATCCATTTGTCGATAAATTGTTATAAACGCACGATAATTTATCCCTTATTTCTATGAAATAATATCTATTTTTGCAACGTTGAGATAATATCACATAGGTTTGCATTTAGATTGCAACATAACATTTGAGATAAAAGATAAAATATATTGATATGAACAAGAAGAGAGATAACGATTTAGATGACTTGGGTCTTGTACCTGAGCTTTTCGATGGAAAGCATCAGGTTATACCAATTATTTCTGGAGGTGACGACACGATTGAGGATGTTTCGCTTCCTGAGGTTTTACCAATTCTCACATTGCGTAGCTCAGTGATATTCCCTGGCTCGGTAACGCCTATTACTGTAGGTCGCGCAAAGTCTATTGCACTTGTTCGTGCAGTGGAGGCAAGCGATGGTCTTCTTGGTGCAGTGCTTCAGGTAGACAGCTCTATCGAGGATCCACAGCCTAACGACATGCATAAGGTTGGTACATCGGCACGTATCCTTAAAATTTTGGAGATGCCAAATGGCAACCTTACGGTAATTCTCTCAGGCTTGGAGAAGATTGAGGTTGGCGAGTATATTTCAACACAGCCATACTTCAAAGCTACTGTAACACCTATTCAGGATACTACACCAGATGCCAAGAATGTGGAGTTCATGGCTCTTGTAGACTCTATCAAGGAGGTTGCACTAAGCATTATCAACATCTCGCAGTCGATGCCTAAGGAGGCAGCATTTGCTATCAAGAATCTCGATTCAAGTCGTGCCATTGTAAACTTCATCTGCTCGAACATGGATCTTACTGACGATGACCGTCAGCACCTTCTTGAGGCACCAGGACTCTTGGCACGTTCACGCCGACTACTTGAGATTTTAGTTCGCGAGCAGCAGTTGGCAGAGCTAAAGAACGATATTCAGAATCGTGTTAAGCGCGATATAGATAAACAGCAGAAAGACTACTACCTTCAGCAGCAGATGCGCGTAATTCAGGATGAGCTTGGCGACGGCATGGATGCCGATGTAGAGCGTCTCCGCGAAGCAGCAAAGGAGAAGAAGTGGTCAAAGGCCACTGCCGAGCTATTCGAAAAGGAGGTAACGAAATTGGAGCGTCTTAACCCAGCAGTGGCTGAGTACTCAGTGCAGATTAACTACCTTCAGTTGATGCTCGACCTACCATGGGATGTTATGACCGAGGATCACCTCGACCTCACAGCCGTGAAGGCACAGCTCGACAAGGATCACTTTGGTCTCGACGAGGTTAAGGAGCGTCTTTTGGAGCACCTTGCAGTTATCAAATTGAAGGGTGATTTGAAATCGCCAATCCTCTGTTTGTATGGTCCTCCGGGAGTAGGTAAGACATCTCTCGGCAAGTCTGTTGCCGAGGCTATGGGTCGTAAATTTGGACGTATATCGCTCGGTGGCTTGCACGACGAGTCGGAGATTCGCGGTCACCGTCGCACATATATTGGAGCTATGCCTGGTCGTATTATCGAGACTATCAAGCGTTGTGGTGCATCAAATCCCGTAATCATCCTTGATGAGATTGATAAGGTATCACGCTCTAACCATGGTGATCCATCAAGTGCCCTTTTGGAGGTTCTCGACCCTGAGCAGAATACAACATTCCACGACAACTATCTTGATACAGAATATGATCTTTCAAAAGTGTTGTTCATTGCTACAGCAAACAACATCGAGAATATCTCCGCGGCACTACGCGACCGTATGGAGATGATTAATATTCCGGGCTACATACTCGAAGATAAGGTGCATATCGCTCAGAAGCATCTAATTAAGAAGCAGCGCGAAGCACACGGCATCGCTGAGGATAAGCTAAACCTTACTGACGAAGCTGTTGTACGCATCATCGAGGACTACACTCGCGAATCAGGAGTACGAACATTGGATAAGAACATCGCAAAGATTGCACGAAACAGAGCAAAGGCGATTGCTTTTGAGGAGGAGATAAAGCCTACTATCGAGACAGATATGTTGGAGCCTATCCTCGGCAAGCCAGTATTCCACAACGATCGCTACGATATTGCAGGCATGTGTGGTGTAGTAACAGGATTAGCATGGACACAGGTGGGTGGTGACATCCTCTACATTGAGTCTATTCTCACTCCTGGTAAGGGTAAGCTATCGCTTACAGGTAACCTCGGCGACGTTATGAAGGAGTCTGCGACCATAGCCTTTGAATGGGTTAAGGCTCACTACGAGGAGCTTGGCATAGAGCGTTCAAAGTTTGAGGAGTATGACCTCAATATCCACGTTCCTGAGGGCGCAACACCTAAGGATGGGCCATCAGCAGGTATCACCATGGTGACATCTATCGTATCGACATACACAGGACGTGAGGTCAAGGAGCGCATTGCTATGACTGGCGAGACAACACTACGTGGTCGTGTGACTGCAGTAGGTGGCATACGCGAGAAGATACTCGCTGCAAAGCGCGCAGGCATCGTTGAGCTTATTCTCTCGGAGGAGAACCGCAAGGATATCGAGGAGATTAAGGCAGACTACGTGGAAGGTCTTACATTCCACTATGTAAAGACGAACAACGAGGTTTTGGCATTAGCCCTCAAGTAGAGTTGCAGATGAAAATAATAGCGATAATTCCTGCTCGATACGCCTCAACGCGTTTTCCTGCTAAACCGCTAGCATTGCTTGGCGGGAAGAGGATTATTGAGTGGGTATATCGTGCAGCCACAGAGTTCTTTGACGACGTAATTGTGGCTACTGATGATAGCCGCATTGCTGATGCTGTCGAGGAGTTTGGTGGACGAGCTATTATGACATCTTCTAACCACAGATGTGGAACTGAGCGTTGCGCTGAGGCACTCTCTCAGATTGACGGGGAGTACGACATCGTGGTCAACATACAAGGTGATGAGCCATTCACTACTGTTGAGCAGATGCGTAAGCTTGTATCACTCTTTGAGAATCAAGATATCGACATTGCCACACTGGCAATACCTATCGTGGGTGAGAGTGCAATGGCTGAAATACTTAATCCTAACATAGTGAAGGTTGTGATATCGCCTAACTCCAATGCTCTATATTTTTCTCGCTCGGCAATACCATATATCCGTGATATTGAGCAGGATAGATGGGCAACACACCATACGTTCTATCGCCACATAGGTATGTATGCTTTTCGAAGCGATGTACTAAAACGTATAGTAACTCTTGAGCCTACGCCACTGGAGCGTGCAGAAAACCTTGAGCAACTACGATGGATGGAGAGTGGCTACACCATTGGCGTTGCCCTCACAAATGAGGTTGGCATAGGAATTGATACTCCAGAGGATTTATGTCGCGCAGAGGAGATACTTTCTAAATCACAGCAACGATGAAAAAGCCTCGTATTATAGCAGGTCCTTGTGTAATAGAAGAGAGTGCAATAATGGACACCATAGCAAGCACAATATGTGATATTGCACAACGCTTGGACGTAGATATCATCTTCAAGGCATCGTTCGACAAGGCAAATCGCACATCGATTGAGTCGTACCGCGGTGTTGGGATGGAACGTGGACTGCAGATTCTTAGTGACATTAAGGAAAAATATGGGCTAAAGATTCTCACCGACATTCACGAAGCATGGCAGGCAGAGCCTGCTGCAGAGGTTGCAGATGTCGTGCAGATACCAGCCTTCTTATGTCGCCAGACAGATATTATCATTGCCGCAGCACGTTATGCGAAGATAGTAAATATTAAAAAGGGACAGTTCCTCTCAGGCATGGATATGCGCCACCCATACATCAAGGCGATGGAGAGCGGCGCAAAAGAGGTGTGGCTTACGGAGCGTGGTAATATGTTTGGTTACAACAACCTTGTTGTTGATTTCCGCAACATTATAGACATGCACCAATTTGCCCCAACGGTGATTATGGACTGCACACATTCGGTACAGCGACCTGGAGAGATGGGCAACCATAGTGGTGGCAATAGAGAGCTAATCCCATATATGGCGCAGGCAGCTAAGGTATTTGGTGCTGATGGTTACTTCTTTGAGGTACACCCATCCCCTGATAATGCCCTATGTGACGGACCTAACTCGCTGAGTCTTGATTTATTAGAACAAACAATAACAACGCTGCTCGACAGCAAGAAATAGTTTAATCGCAAATAAGCTATATGACACCCCAGCAAAAAGAGCTTCTTGAGATAGGACGCAAGAGCCTACGCAATGAGATTTCGACACTCGAACGTATAGAATCAACGCTCGACACTTCGTTTATTCAGGCAGTTGAGATGATACTCGAATGTCGAGGTAAGATTATTCTCACAGGTATGGGGAAGTCGGGACATATAGCACGCAAAATTGCGGCTACACTTACAAGCACTGGCACACCAGCCCTATTTCTGCACCCTGCAGAGGCATCGCATGGCGATTTGGGAATTATTGCAGCTGGCGATGTTGTAGTTGTTCTCTCATACTCTGGCGAGACAAACGAACTTCGAGATGTTGTTACTTATGCTACCAAGAATAACAATCCTATTATTGCTATTACAGGATCAGCAACATCCTCATTAGCAAAACACGCCAATATCCACCTCGACATAATGGTCACACAGGAGGACTGTGTACTAAACATCGTACCTACAAGCTCTACCACGGCGCAGCTTGCTTTAGGCGACGCATTGGCATCGTCACTTATGTATGCACGTAGCTTCCGCGCCGAAGACTTTGCACACCTCCATCCTGGTGGATATATTGAGCGACGCATGTCTCTTAAAGAGAATAACGAGTAACCTTAGGGTATAAAATATAGCATTATGACACTTCAAGAGTTTATCAAGATACTTGATGCACAAGGCGACCTACTACGTATCACTACAAAGGTAGACACAAACTATGAGATGTGTGAGATTGTAGATCGTATATCTAAAAGCAAAGATGGTGGCAAGGCTGTTCTTTTTGAAAATAGTGGCACCGACTATCCTGTGCTCATGAATATGATGGGTTCTGATAAACGCATGGCAACAGCTTTGGGTGTCAATCATTTAGACGAGATATCTACACGCATAGACAACATATTAAAAGGTGCTATGTCGCCTAAGAGTTCGCTTTGGGAGAAACTTCAGATGTTACCTCTTTTAAAAGATGTTTCTAAGTGGTTTCCTAAACGTAGCACAAGCCGTGGTGAGTGTCAGCAGGTAGTGTGGCAAGGCGAGGATGTAGACCTCAATAAGCTACCTATCATTAAGTCGTGGCCATACGATGGTGGAGCCTTCATCACCCTACCTATGGTAGCTACGGTAGATCCAGAGACAGGCGTTCATAACCTCGGCATGTACCGCATGCAGGTTTTCGATAAGCGCACTACGGGCATGCATTGGCATCGTCATAAGACGGGAGCGCGCCACTACGACGCATACAAACGTCTGGGTAAGCGTATGCCTGTAAGCGTGGCTCTTGGTGGTGATCCTGCATATATATACTCCGCAACAGCACCTATGCCAGATAATATAGATGAGATGTTGTTGGCGGGCATGCTACGCGAGAAGCCTGTGCGTATGGTCAAATGCTTAACAAACGATTTGTGGGTGCCAGCAGATTGCGACTTTGTTTTGGAGGGATATGTAGACCCTACAGAGGATCTCACCATAGAGGGTCCATTTGGTGACCACACAGGATTCTACTCCCTCACAGACCTATATCCTAAATTCCATATCGAGGCTATAACATCGCGTCGTGATGCCATTTACCCTGCAACAATTGTTGGCGTACCCCCTATGGAGGATGCCTATATTGCTAAGGCGACCGAGCGCATCTTCCTTGCGCCAATACGTCTTGCTGTACAGCCTGAGGTACGCGACCTGTATATGCCAATCGAAGGTACGGCACATAACATTGCTCTCGTATCTATCGTTAAACGCTACCTCGGACAGCCGAATAAGGTGGCTCAGGGACTTTGGGGTGCTGGACAGATGATGTTTAATAAATATATGGTCGTGGCATCCGAGGAGTGTGATATACGTTCTAAGGAGGATGTATTACGACGCATCGCAAACATCGATCCACACAAAAATCTCATATGGTCGGAGGGTATACTCGATGTTCTTGACCACGCTACAGCAACCACAGGCTATGGCTCAAAGCTCGCAATAGACCTAACAGATGTTAAGGATGCTCCACGCACCTTCACCACACCGCGTATAGCACACCCTATGGGTGGCGTAGAGCTATTCAACACCGAGTTTGCGAAGGAGTATGGCATACTAATCCTATACGCAGAGCGAGAGTATCACGATACGATAGATATTGAGAGATATATCACAGAGAATAAATTTGATGATATGAAGATTGTCGCGCTCTTTGACCGCGGAGCAGCAGGCAATATGACGCCATCAGATTTACTTTGGCTTGCAGCCGCCAACACCGACCCAAAACGTGATATACGCATCTTCAACAACACCATTATTGTTGATGCTCGCTCAAAACGTCCTGGTTATGGTGATAATCCTTCTCGTTTCCCTAATGTTGTAACATCACTACCTGAGACAATCAAACTTGTCGATAATCGTTGGGAGGAGTATGGCATAGGCGAGCTTATAGAGTCTCCATCACGTCGTTATCGTAAGCTATGGCTATCGGATAGCGCACAATGGTAGTGACGTATGGAATATAAAGTGAGACATTATATCCGCGGAGTGATAGTATTAATACCATTAATACTAATCGTTATTATGCTCTTTTATATTGCTCGCCCAAAAACGCCTATTACTACAACAGAACATATCGAGGAGATTGACACTGCAAACGAGCATACCGACTCCATCACATTTAAACTCCAGCCATTCGACCCTAATGAAGCAGACTATAAGACAATGGTTGAGATGGGTATTGACCGAGAAGTTGCGGTAAACCTAATACGTTGGCGCGAGGCAGGCAAAGTTTTCCGCATAAAGGAGGATGTTGCGCTATGCTATGCGATGACAGACTCTATATATTTTGCAATTGAGCCATATATTAATATTGGTAGCAAATATCGCTTTAAGGATAAAACCTATTCAAATGAGTATAAGCGCGACACTACCAATAAGAGATACACTTTATCTCCATTTCGTATAGACACCGCAACAACACAATATCTACGCACTATAGGCTTTAGCTCTCGACAGGCATCACTCATAGTGCGCTACCGCGAAATGATAAATGGATATCGCAACTTCGATGAGTTCGCAGAGTGCTATGCCGTAGATAGTATAATGGCTGCACGCCTCAAACCTTATATAATATTCCCAGCTCAAGACACCATACAGACGAGCAATGTTGCAAATGAGTTAGACCATATCAACGTTAATATTGCCGACTCAGCAACACTTGTTAAACTACGAGGCATAGGAGCTAAGAGCGCGCAAGCAATCATCGAATACCGAAAATTACTTGGCGGATACTACAATATTGAACAAATAAAGGAGCTTTCAGTGGTTACAGATGAAAATTTTTGCATTTTTTCGCAACAAATTTACTGTGATAGTGCTGAAATTGAGAAAATTTATATTAACTTTGCACGCCCAAAAGAGTTAGAGGTTCACCCATACTTGTCGAACCGAATGCTCAGGCGAATTATTAACCATAGAGAATTGAAAGGAGGTTGGAGTACCATAGAAGAGATGATAGACTCTAAAATATTTAATACGGAGGAAGCAGCGCGAATTGCGCCCTATCTCGATTTTGGTACACCTGGTGTAGAAACACAACAACCTACCGAATAGAAGAGAGCCGGTTTATCGCTCAAGCGACCCGCAAAGTAGCAGACGGAGAGCTTAAAGATGGACAACAGCCATAACAGCATGGCAAAAAAGAGACAAGATTATTAAAAACTAAAAAAAGAATAGAACTATGATCGTAATGAAGTTGCAGGAGGGTGAGAACATCGAGCGCGCCCTTAAGAAGTTTAAGAGAAAGTATGAGCGTACAGGCGTATTGAAGGAGCTTCGTCGTCGTCAGTACTTCACAAAGCCTTCAATTGCAAAGCGTGAGGCTATGCAGCACGCTATCTACGTTGAGCACACTTACCGTCAGGAGGAGTAATAATCAAACGATAGAATAGAGAGGTGTCAGACCAAATGGTTTGACACTTTTTTTATAATGTGAAAAGTGAAAGGTAAAAGGTGAACTTTGCGTTTAAGGTGAGAGCAGAACAAGCTTACTTGTTTTGCCGAGCCGTAGCAAAGTAGAGGCATTACGTAGTTTTGCCTTTGCCTCAAATGTACGGTGTCTGCTACGCAATATAGAGAGTAAAGAAGGGGGATCTATTTTGTGCAGATACGACTCTACAACCCTATTTCTTGTCAGAGGGGTGCAGCAGTGGCGATGACAAGAAAAAGTCTCGGATGGGCTGTACTTAGCGTACTGCTCATTCGAGACTTTGATTGAAGCGTCGCTGATGCGCCGCTATCACAAGAAATAATCGAAATTAGTAGCTCTTTGCGAATAGAACACGATACTTAGATGGCTTGCCAGAGAATACACAAGTACCCTCCTCCTCAACAACATCCATAGGGATACAGCGGATAGTAGCCTTAGTAGCATCCTTAATAGCCTGCTCTGTCTCTGGAGTACCATCCCAGTGTGCTGAGATGAAACCACCCTTCTCATTAAGCACCTGCTGGAACTCCTCCCAAGTGTCAACCTTAGTAATCATAGAGTTGCGGTAGTCGAGAGCCTTCTTAAAGATGTTAGCCTGAATCTCATCAAGAAGAGCTACGATACGCTCTGTGAGACCCTCCATAGAGACAACCTCCTTAGTGAGAGTATCACGACGTGCCAACTCAATAGTACCATTCTGAAGGTCGCGTGGACCGAGTGCAAGACGTACAGGAACACCCTTCAACTCATACTCAGCGAACTTAAAGCCTGAACGTACATTGTCGCGAGCATCAACCTTTACAGATACACCCTTAGCACGAAGATCCTTAGCCATCTCCTCAAGACGTGCAACAACCTCAAGACGCTGCTCCTCACCCTTATAGATAGGAACCATAACAACCTGAATAGGAGCCAACTTTGGAGGAAGAACAAGACCATTGTTATCTGAGTGAGCCATAATCAACGCACCCATGAGACGTGTTGACACACCCCATGATGTTGCCCATACATACTCCTGCTTACCCTCCTTGTTTGTATACTGAACATCGAATGCCTTTGCGAAGTTCTGACCAAGGAAGTGTGAAGTACCGCTCTGGAGAGCCTTACCATCCTGCATCAATGCCTCGATGGTTAGTGTATCTACAGCACCTGCGAAACGCTCGTTAGGTGACTTATGACCAACAACGACAGGCACACCCATCCACTCCTCAGCGAAAGTTTTGTAGACATTAATCATGCGCTCTGTCTCCTCGATAGCCTCCTGAGCAGTAGCATGTGCAGTGTGACCCTCCTGCCACAAGAACTCAGCAGTACGAAGGAATAGACGTGTACGCATCTCCCAGCGCACAACGTTAGCCCACTGATTGCAGAGGATTGGAAGGTCGCGGTATGAGGTAATCCAGTTCTTATACGTATTCCAGATGATTGTCTCAGATGTAGGACGCACAATAAGCTCCTCCTCAAGGCGAGCCGCAGGATCTACTACGATACCCTTACCCTCCTCATCGTTCTTGAGGCGGTAGTGTGTCACTACAGCACACTCCTTAGCGAAGCCCTCAACGTGGCTTGCCTCGCGAGAGAAGAATGACTTAGGAATAAAGAGTGGGAAGTAGGCATTCTCATGTCCTGTCTCCTTGAACATCTTATCCAACACATCGTGCATCTTCTCCCAGATAGCGTAGCCATAAGGCTTAATTACCATACATCCGCGAACTGCAGAGTTCTCTGCAAGTCCTGCCTTAATAACCAAGTCGTTATACCACTGCGAGTAATTATCGTCGCTCTTGGTCAAATCTTTAAGTTCTACTGCCATTTTCTATATATTTTTGTTATTATTTTCAATTTCGAAAATGATATGCCTATATCGTTGCAAAGATACAAAAAAAAGTGAAAAGTGAAAAGTGAAAGGTGAAAAGTTAGGTGCGCAAAGCGCGAGGTGTTTATTTTTTGGGAGAGATAGGGAAGTTAGGGGAAAGTTAAGGAATTTAAGGAATTTAGCGATTGAGATTAAACACTAATCTCTTTAAACTCCCTAATCTCGCTAATCTCATTATTATCGCCTCGCAGAGGCGACACAATTACTAATTACTCACTACTCATTGCATAAAACAACCAACCCCAGGAGCGTGTGCCCTTGGGGTTGGTTGTTTTAGGTAAACGACTACAGGTCATTATTAAGCTGTGGGATGTCGGTTGTCGTCTCACGCTCACCGAGAAGGTGCTCAGAGAAGTAGTCCGCCATGCGCCAGAAGAAATACTCATTCATATCGCCAAAGCCATGACGCTGACCAGGAAGCAACAACATATCGAAGCGCTTATTCGAGCGAATTAAGGCGTCCACAACGCGGAGAGTACAGCCAGGGTGTACGTTCTCGTCGATATCGCCATGAACAAGAAGCAAGTTACCCTTAAGGCGAGATGCAAGCTCATGGTTAGCAGAGATATGATACTCAAAGAGTGTCTCGCCATCCTTCTCTACCTCGCGGATACCATGGTGCTTCTCGCTCCACCAGCGGTTATAGATATTGTTATCATGGTTACCAGCACATGACACTGCAACATCAAAGAAGTCTGGATACATAAGGATAGCAGCAGTAGACATAAAGCCACCACCAGAGTGACCATGAATACCTACGCGCGAGATATCGATGAAGCTATGGCGTGAAGCCAACTGCTGAGCAGCAACAACCTTATCCTTCAAACCATAGTCACGCAAATTACCGTAACCATAGTTATGGTACCACTTAGAACGATCTGGGTGTCCACCACGGTTACCTACAGTGATAACAATGAAGCCCATCTGTGCGAGACGGTCAGTACGCACCTGAGGACGATACCATGACTGCTCAACAGCCTCGGTCTGAGGACCTGGGTATACATACTCAATGATTGGGTACTTCTTCGATGGATCGAAGTCATAAGGCTTATACATAACGCCATGGATATCGGTAATACCATCCGCTGCCTTAACGACGAAACGCTCAGGATATGTGTAGCCCATAGCGAAGAGAGGCTCAAGGTCTACGCTCTCAAGTGTCATTACCTTCTTACCATCTGTAGTATAAAGCTCAGATACAGGTGCTGCATCTACGCGAGAGTATGTAGTTGTAAAGTAACGACGGTCATCCGACAAAGAGAACTCGCCATTGAAGCCTGTTGGGTCGAGCTGCTTAAGACCTGTACCATCGTAGTTTACACGGAAGAGGTGCAAGTAGTAAGGGTTCTCATCCTTATTGTAGCCAGTAGCGGTGAAGTAGATAACACGCTTAGCATCATCGGCACCAAGGACATTCGACACATGCCACTCACCCTTAGTAATTGCATTGAGAAGCTTACCCTCAGCATCGTAGCGATAGAGGTGTGCCCAGCCAGTACGCTCTGACCACTGGATAATCTCGGTATCGTTAGCTACAAGCGTAGGCATCTGCCACTCGATAGAGGTATTCATCTCCTCGACGATAAGATCCTTAGCCGTAGCCGATGCAACATCCACAACACAGAGGTCTGCACGCTGGATATCGCGGCTCTGACGGATAACATAGAACTTAGAGTTATCACCCATCCACACCGCACGCATAGGACGCTGGTAGCGGTCGGCATTTGTGCGAGCCTTAGGTGCAACGAAGAGCATCTGCTCCTTATATTTTGGCATATCAACCACACGACGCTCCATCTTCTCAGCATCGAACAACTCAAGAGTAAACTCAGGGCTCTGCTCACCAGGCATCTGGTACTTGTATGTAAACAACTCAGGACGTGGCTTAAGAACATTGATAACCCAGAAATCCTTCAACATCTCGGTGTTGCAACGCACGGTAGCAAAGTGCTTAGAGTCTGGAGACCACTGCAAGAATACCTGATAACGCTCATTCTCCTTAATCTGCTCGATACAATCCTCAAACCAGTGGTAAGCAGTATGCTCGGTAGCATCGAATGTAATCTGATGCTCTACAACGGTAGTATCCTTAGGATCCTTTGCCAACTTCTCGACATCCTCCATCGACATATACCATAGGTTGTAGTTCTTCTCATAGACCGCAATCTTGCCATCAGGAGAGACATTTGCCCAACGAGGAATACGAGACTCACGCTCCTCAATCTGTGTAAGCTCCTGCTTCTTGATATCCCACTGGAAGTGGAATGTGAGAGGCTTACCCTCCTCATCCTTTGGTGCATAGTCGTTGTTCTCGACCATAACCTTACCTGGCATAACATCGAACAACACGAGGTTATCCTCCTTGAGCTGGATGTTGTCAATAGGAAGATGCTGAGCGTCAAAAGGATAGTTAGTTGCAAGCGTCACCTTCTCAGCAAGGTCACCCATTTTCCACATCTCGCTCTTCTTGCCAGTTGCAGGATCTACGACATAGTAGTGGATATCATCCACACTCTGCCATGTATACCAGAACTTATTGCTATTCTCGTACCATGCTGCACGTACAGACGTCTGAGGCACTACGCGACGCATCTTATTAGGCGAGAAACGCTCCGCCAACTCATAGTTTGGAGTTACCTCGGGCTCCGAAGCTCTAAGGCTAACAGCTGTAGTAAGTGTTGCCACAGCCGCCAAGATAAGTGTTAGTTTTTTAATCATAGTATTTAGGTTTATTCATTGTTTCTCATTTCTGCAAAGATAACTAAAAAAAAGCAAAATGCACAACGGCGAAACACTATTTTATCCACATATCAAGACAAAAAAAAGAGATGAGCTATTGCCCATCTCTTCTTTCTCAGTCCACTGACCGTGCTACAATTACAATGCGTTAACGTGCAATGCAAGTGAGCTCTTAAGGTTAGCTGCCTTGTTCTTGTGGATAATGTTTGTCTTAGCAAGCTTATCCAACATTGCGCTTACCTTTGGAAGCAAAGCCTCAGCTGCGCTACGCTCTGTAGTGTTACGCAAAGCCTTAACTGCGTTACGAGCTGTCTTATGGTAAAGACGGTTGTGCGCACGCTTTGTTGCGGTCTGACGGATTCTCTTCTTTGATGACTTGTGATTTGCCATAGCTTTAAAAATTTCTTTTATTTTTTACTTTTAATGTTTCTGTTTTTCCGACTCTTTACAACACGTGTAGCCTTGTCGGAGGGCATCATCAACGACCGTGGTCGCTTTCGGATAGGTCGAAACCCGCTCCTGAAAAATAGTCTTAAACCGCACGCACCGCACCGAAGTGCAACGCGCCAAGTGTAGTCCGTACGAGAGTCGAACTCGTCTTTCAAGAATGAAAATCTTGTGTCCTAACCGATAGACGAACGGACCTTACCACTAATGTCCACTTTTATGTGAGCAATTTAGCGGTGCGAAGGTACGTAAAATTTTTCTATCTACCAAAACATTTATTAAAAAAATATTTTAAGAACAAACAAGATACTGCTTTACTCTACCTGGAAGCGATATGCAGCACGTGCTGTATAGTTGCTGTCCTTAGCAGGAGTTAAGCATACAACACTGTTTGCCATGAAAGCTATAGCCTCTACCAAATCTGCAGAAGTCTCATTAGACGACCAATAGAACGTCTCGAAGAATGGCTCGCCACCATTGTCGGTGATAATTTTATTCCACTCTGCAACAGATGGAACATTGAAGTCGTGAGCACCCTCGGTGATAGCATCCCATATCCAGTTCAACTCTGTAGATGAAGGCAAGTACCAATCTGAGCCGTGATCCATACACCACTTAAACGCTGGGTAGTTATTAATGTCGCGAACACCACCATCAGCCCTTGAGTAGCGCGCATCGAATGGATCGTACGTATTCCAATCACCCTTGTCTGATATGCAATTGCACCACACATACTCCGTAGACCACTGCAAATCCTCCTCATCCAAAGAGAACATATAACACCAGTTATTTTTTATGGCATAGATAACGCCCTTTACTCCATTAACCTCATAGATTGCACCAACCTCAGGCGTAGCAGCAGGCTCAGGCAAGTAAGCCTCAACCGATACAGTGCTCACTGCAGAGTAGCCATTATAGCGAGCCGTAAATTGATATGTACCTACCGTGGTAGTATAGAAGCTATTATCACTGAGCAACTCATTTGTTGCGGTATTATAAATCTGTGCATTAGCCGTCACATCGTCGTCGCCATACTTAACACTAAATATTGCCTTCTCTTCACCATTAGCCTTGATGCGCTTAGGAGATACGGATAATACAACCTCCTTTTCATCGTTATTCACAGCAATATACTCATAATCCCTCATAGCATTCATTGGGCACATTGCGCAATTTACGACCTCAAATTCGCCATCTACATTTTTAGCACTTACAATAACCAACACCTCAAGGTTTAGGTAATTCCACGCACTATCAATGTTCACCGTATAATGCTTGTCTACTACACTACCCTTCTCTATCACACCAAGTGAGTCTCCTGAGATATCATCCTTGCTATATGTGCCTGCAATATAACGCAATGCATGGTTGTAAACCTTATGATAATCCTGCGTTGCGCCATTCTGGTTTGGAGAGGAAATATTATTCTCCAATACCCATGCTGTGATACGATACTCCTGTGTTTTGTCCGACTTGACATTGGCATCAATGGTTATTGTAGAGCTATTCATAGTTGCTGAAATCGCAATACCAGCATCCGCACCAAACTTCTTACGGGTAGAGTTAAACACTCCAGCCATAGTATTATTAACAAAGTCACTACTGTTGCTATCTTTATTATTGATTGCGCCTGACACAAAATTGAGCATCAATGCAGGATAACCACTTGGGCGGTAGTATCTATCAACAACAGACGCAGCATAAGAATAAGCAGGATCGCCACTTGCATAAGAGCCACCATGCACCTGCACGTCATAGAAGTAGTTAGCATACTCCGAATTAGAAAGAGCCAACAGTTTGTCAGTCATACCAGGACAATAGGCACAATTAACACCCGTATGATCAACCAACAACAAACGATGATTGAAACCGAACGACGCAGAGTCATCCTCCTCAACCTCTTCATTAGCGACATAATCAAATGGCTTGATATAATCCTTATATTTAGACCAGCTGCTATGCGACTTGTAGGTCTCTACTGCATCCTTAGGGACATATATCGTACAACCTATATATTTATAAGTTCCATTTGAGTCCTGCACAAGAGCCAAATCACCAAGCGTAGGGGGCGTTGCTGTATAGAGATACAAAGATTCTAATTTTACACAATTTGCAAATGCTCCAACACCAATATCCTTGATACCTTCTCCTATATATACCTCCGTCATACTACCACAACCATAGAATGCCGAAGTTCCTATAGTTGTAACACTATGTGGGATATAAATGCTCGTGATATCATCATTCATAGCAAATGCCTGAGAGTTAATCTTTGTTATCTCACCATCACACACAATAGCATAGTACATCATACATGTCATATCTGCACAATACTGACGCTCATCATGCTTCACTACATTCACACCCTCAAATGGAGATGTGGAAGATAGTGTGGTAGGATAACCAAAGTACCATAGCTCATTATTTGTTGGGAAGAAGACATCCTCTGCAAACTCAAACGTTGCCATTGGCTGTATGGTATTACGCTCGATAACCACCTTCTTGGAGGTTGACTTTGTCATCTTATCACCATCAGTAGTCTCAATCTCTACGGAGATACCCTTCTCAAACGTCTGAGGCAAAAGACCGATATAGAATGATGTAGCCTTGTCGCTCAATGCAACACCCTCATCACCACAATTCAACTTTACGCTTGGCTCTCCACCAGATGTAAGCGATGCCACAAGCGTACTAACATTAACGTTTGCCTCACCTACAAGCGACTCATAGTTATTTCCCTTAACGGTAATACTCTTAACTCTCTGATTCGCTCCCGTCAGCTGCAACTTTAACCAGCCATAGATATTCTTAAACACCAAATTGCTATTAGTGCTATACGCAACAAGCATATTACCATTCTCACCATAGCTACCATCGAGATAGCACTGCTCGGTACCAAGAGTTGTAGTTAAGTTCTTTGTTGTGGAATTATACGAATACTCTCCATAAGGATATACCGCAACTGTGCCTGTAACTAATGTAGGGACCTTGCTGGAAGATATCGGAGCGATGACGCCTGTACGATCGCCATCATTACCCTTAAATTGCCACTCTTCAAACGCAGTACTCCTATACATTACAGCTACTCGGTCGCCACTATTCCACACCGTCTTACCCGCCTCATTAAACTGAACACGTGTGTCACCACCCTCAATAGATACGTTGAGAGCATACTCTCCATCTGCAACAACGGTTGTCTCTGTATCTACATATATATCTGTACATGCAGCAATAAGTATTGCGGTTACAAATAACACAAATCTTCTCATATCCTTACATTTTTTACTTATCCAAAACTTAATTTTAATTAATTCTCATTAAAACAACCACTTTCATTTAATGTCGTATAACCTTATTAGACGGCTTTAATCTTTTACGAGAACGATATAATCACCCCCCGAAAGACTAACCGTATACTTACTTTCCAAATTCACATATGTTCCCGTCATAAGATTTCTCCATGTGCCACTCCTTGGCACAGTTATATCGAATGAGACATGATTATTTGAGAAGTTAGAAACTGCAATTACACTACCATTCGATGTACTATAGATGAGGTGCTTTCCTCCAAAGTCATCATCTCCAACCTCGTAAGTATACGTAACACCCTCATAGCTATACATTTTCTCATGGTCTGTTCTCCACGAGATAATCTTAGACATCGCATTGTAAAGGGCTTTACGATTGGTATCATCATAATAGTTCCAGTATACAGGCTTCTTTCCAGTACGGTCATTATACTCAATGGAAACATCATAGCCTAACTCTCCAAACTGCCACATCATCTTTGGATAAGGTGCAAGGAAGTGAAGAGCATAGGCTCCCTGCAACTGCTTAGATAGACGCGACCAGTTGCTATTTAGCCAACCCTGACCCCATGTAACAGCCTTATATGCCACACGCTCCTCATCATGACTCTCAATATAGCTTACTCGTCCACTTGCAGCATCTCCCGAAAAATCACTTTCGCTATCCCAGCCCATAACAGTCTGATAGAAGCCATGAGTTTGGTTGTTCCACAACATTATATCTCGATAAGAGGCAAGTTCATTCTCTTCGTATGAATCAGCAAAATGTTCAAGTATGATATAAGCATCGTTCGATACTGAGCGTATAGCATCAGCATAATCTTTGATAATTGCTATTCGGGAGCTATCGTAACCGTTCCACGTACCGACATTATCGCCCGAATTTTTCTGTGTAAGACCCTTAGAGAGGTCAAAACGGAAGCCATCAACCTTATACTCCTTCATCCAATGCTTGAGCATACGCTTAAAGTAGTCACGCGTAGGACCATACTCATGGTTGAAGTCATGATATACATTATATGGATGACGTGCCACTCGGTTAAAGAATGGATTAGCATCAGTGGTATTGTTAGCCCCTGAATCCCACCACATCTTAGCATATGGGAATAGACCTGTAGCATGGTTAGTTACAATATCTAAGATAACGGCAATTCCTCGCTTATGACACTCGTCAACAAAACGTTTATAATCATCCTTTGTACCATAAGACTTATCAGCAGCAAATGGGAAACATGGGTTATATCCCCAAGAATCATTACCATCAAACTCCTGAATAGGCATTAGCTCTATGGCATTTATTCCCAACATCTGCAAATAGTCGAGCTTTGCCATAGCCGCCTTAATAGTACCCTCGGATGTAAAATCTCGAATATGCATCTCGTAGATAGCGAGTGAGTTCTTGGCTGGTCTCTTAAAACTTGCAACCTCCCAGTTATACTCCTTAGGCATTAGCTCAAACACCGACACCACATCGGATGCGCCATCAGGATAACTCTTCAAATTTGGATATGTCGACGAGCTTATCCATTGGTCATTCCATGGGTCGAGAATCTTTTCACAATAAGGATCTCCTACACGTACTCCATCAACAAGATACTGATAGCCATACTCCCTGCCGTATGAAAGATTATCTACCGTCAACCAGAAGTAATCGCCATCCTTATTCATCTTTGAGGCAGTGGATGAGGTATTATAGTTGTTAAAGTCTCCTAGAAGGCGTACATTTTGCTTTCCTGGCGCAAAGAGCACAAAGGTAGCAGAAGTACCGCTTATAGTAACACCATACTCCGCACCTATAGGACGACGCTTTATGTCATTCTTGACATATACAAAAATATCCTCACCACCATCCTTAAGCTCCACCGAACCATCTGGAGAGCGGAATACAAATGCTAAATACTCAATACTATCAGATGATGCTACACCATAGTATGCTCGTGGTCCACCCTTAATAGTTAGCTGCCAGAGGTTATCGCCCACATTTTTCAGTTTACAAGACTCTATATTCACATTCCAATTAGCCTTTACATATTTCCAGTCACTAACATTTGTACTCTTTTGAGTAAGCACACCTGTATGGGCATATATATCACCACTATACCCATCCATCACCGTGCCAGCAGTGTTTATTGTTACAATAACATCCTCCAACGTATCCTCATCTACCACACGTGGTGTTGTGGTAATAAGCTGAGTATACATACTCTCCGCATTATATACCTGAACAAGAATATCGCTACCATTGTCCTTTATCTCCTTCTTACCATCCGCAGAACGGAAGACAAATAATACACCCTCAACACTATCACCATTCGATACTCCATAGAATGAACGCACACCTCCACGAATCACAAAACGCCAGATATTGTTACCACAATTTACGAGCTTGCACTCCTCCTTGTTCTCGTTCCAATCCGCCTTAACATATTTCCAGTCACTTAACGAGGTGCTATTCTGAGTCATAAGACCTGTATGGGCATACATATCGCCTGTATAGTTTGCCATAGCCGTATCAGTGGCATTAACCAACACCACGATATCATCGTTGTTATTATCATAGATAATCTCAGGATATATCGAGATAAGTGGCATATTTGCGACATCACTCATCTCGACGATGGTATCCAAGGTCTTCATTGGTTGAATATGATTACGCTCAATGGTCACCTGCTTAGAGGTTGATTTAGTAAATGATGTGCCATCAGTAAACGAAACCTCAATTGTCACGCCCTCACTAAAAGTCTGAGGAACTACAGCGAAATAGAACTCTGTAGCTTTGCCGCTGGACAATGCTACAGGATTCTTACACTCCAAAGACAACTGCTTTGTACTACTTGCCGATGATGAAGTAAGCACTAATTCATTATCAAGATAATGGAGTTGTGCTCCGCCATTAAGTTGCTCATTATTATTACCCTTAAGCGTTATTCTATCAACGCTTTTCACGCCACTTAAGCTCACTCGAAGCCATCCACAAAGGCTCTTAAAGTAGAAATTATCGCTACTACCCACATACGACATAGGGCTACTACCTACACCATACGAGCCATCGACATAATACTGCACCGAAGGAATGGTCATATTAACAACCTCATCCGAAACATCCAACGTGCAATTTGCATCGTATGGATATACAGCCACGATTTTGTCAGTTGCCACACCGCTATTTATCTCTGTTTCACACTTTAGCGTGCCCTCTGTTACTCCTGTCTCGCCAACGTAGCTGAATTTATTATTATCGCTATTTTTGTAGAACACAGAGACCAAATCACCTTTTGTCCATACGGTCTTTACCTCCTCGTTTAGCTGTACGCGACTATGCTCATCGTCAATCATCGCCTTCACCATCGCAGGAATACCCGACAAGTCATTATAAGCTTTGTTCTCCTCTATATCGGCATTAACACATGCCATCATCGCTATTATACCGAACGCATAAAATAGTAGCTTCTTCATATCTATTTTTTGGGGGAGGGGAATTTTATTTCATAAATATTCTACAAAGGTACAATTTTATTTTCAATATACAACCTCCAGTCACAACTTATCATATTTAATATGATACAACTAAAAAAATTGGTTGCGCCACTCCCGTTTTTCCAAGAGTAGCGCAACCAATATATACAACAATATATATTAAGAAATTATCTATGTAGGCGAATAGATTGAGTTTCAGCATCAAACGATATATGCTCACTATCGAATAGTCGCTCTATATCTCCCGACACTATCATATCCTTAGTTGCACGATGCACCAAATGCGGTGTATCCACAAGGGCAATACTATCCGCGAGCGATAGAGCAATATCGAGCTCATGCGTAGAAAATATTACACACTTACCCTCCTCATGTGCCAAACGCTGCAATAACAGGCACAATTCATAACGATTCGGAAGATCAAGGAACGACGTAGGCTCATCCAGGAGAATAACATCTGTCTGCTGAGCCAAGGCTCGCGCTATCATAACACGCTGCGCCTCGCCATCCGACAATGTCTCAACACTACGATACATAAGATGGTCAATACCTACGATAGAGACACTACGAGCAATTATCTCCTCATCCGCCTCAGTCACTCGTCCCATCCAGTCGGTATATGGTGAGCGACCTATGGCAACAAGGTCATGTACCGTAAGAGCCTCAACATTCACTCTTTCCGTATTTACAAAGGCAACCTTACGCGCTAAGTCTCGCGCCGACAGATCATTCAAATTCTCACCATCAACAAGGATATCTCCACCCTGAACTGCGCCCAAAGATGCCATTGCACGCAACAGTGTAGATTTACCCGTTCCATTACGACCCAATAGAGCCACCATAGAGCCCTTCGTAAAATGCGCAGACGCCTCCTTAATCAGTGTACGCGACTCAAAAGCAAGAGTTATATTTTGCAATTCAATCATTATCTGTTACTATTACGAAGTACGACATAAATGATAACCGGTATACCCAACAATGAGGTGATGGTATTCACAGGTAACATCACACCACTACGTGCCACAATATCGCAGACAAAGGTACATATCAACATCGACAATGCTCCCCAAAGCATCGACGCCGGCATAAGCACACGGTGGTCTGCCGTGCGGAATGTGATACGCGCAATATGCGGCATCGCCAAGCCAATAAATCCGATAGGACCACAAAAGGCTGTTACCGTACCTGCAAGGAGCGTTGTTGACAGGAATATTATAGTTCGTGAATGTTTTACATTTAGACCCATAGTTCGCGCATATCCCTCACCGAGGAGTAACATATTGAGTGGCTTTATCACCACTATGGCAAGCACCAAGCCTACTATAACCACAGGAACAAGTATCTTTATCTGCTCAATTGTTACTGTCGACACCGAGCCCATAGTCCACACCACAAACGATTTCAATGCCTCCTCACTACCAACATATTGCAGAATACCGACAACTGCAGATATCGCCGACGAGAGCATCATTCCCACGATAAGTATCGTATTGATATTACGTATCTTACGCGACAGAGACATTACAAGCAACAATATCAAAGCCGAGCCTATCCACGCCATGCCTGTTATACCGAATGATACTAACCAGTGCATAGATGCTACGCCCAACATCGGAGTTGCAAGGGTAAAGAGTGCCACACCAAGACTTGCACCTGAATTCACACCAAGGACATAAGGTCCAGCTAAGGGATTACGAAATAGCGTCTGCATCTGTAGACCACTTGCCGACAACGCCATACCTGCCGCCATCGAAACAACGACCTTTGGCAGACGCATCTTGAGTATGATAGTTTCGAGCGTAGCATCATCCATCGTACTGCATAACACTGCAAATACGTCATCTATTGGCAGATACGTAGTACCTGTAATGATATCAAGGAACGCAAATACCACGCATCCTATAACCAACGCGACAAATAGTATCGTTGTGTATAATTCTCTATTCTGCATCCTCTAATTTAACTTATGATAATAATACAACTCTCCCGTTCCTCGCATTACATTCACCAAATCTTGTAATACGACATCGGGACGCACTATCGCCGACTCCCAAAAGTCGCTACCTCCGCCTTGCGACTTACGTCGATTATTATTATACACCTCGCCTCGCTTCACAACAGCAGAGTTGACAAAGTGTGGTGCTACACTATAAAGCTCAGCCATGGTTGATACTTGACCTACATTGAGCCACTTATCGGCACGACCCACGAGATACAACGCCTCCTCAAGGCTTATACCTCGCGAGCCACCTGTCGGATTCTCACCCTTAAAGATATATTCACCTCCAGCATCCTCAATCAATCGAACCATATAGCTATCATCCGACGGCATATACCATACATCCTGATAAGGAAGGTTAAACATCACCTTTGGTCGCTGCGCCATATCCACCGACTCACGCACAGCATTGTAACGCCCCTCTATTGCACGGAATACCTCCTCTCCGCGCTCCCTGCAACCCATAATTTCAGCCACAGCAACAACCCACTCAGCCTTACCCAATGGAGACTGCTCGGTATAATCACCTAAATAGAGGTACGGAATATTGAGTTCGCGCAACTTTGCCGTCACGGCACTATTCTCTGCCGTCACGCCATACATAAGCACCAAGTCTGGATGAACGGACAGCAATGCTTCGTAGTCGAGATTGCTATCATATCCAACATCTACAACGCCATCATTCTGTACAATAGCTGGATTCATAATATAATCCTTGCCCGATACTCCCACAACGCAATCTACAACACCAATAGCATCAAGCATCGCAACATGGCTTGATGACATACACACCACACGCCCAGCTGAGCCTACAATATACTGACCTTGATACCCTCCAATAGACTCAGCATCAGAGAATACTGCTAATGTTTGCTCCACAATAGCATCTCCTTGCCAAGGTCGAGTGACACGTATTAACCGATTTTCCGCCTCATCCTGTGCAATTTCGAAGCCCGACGCATGACGTGGCTCATAGACTATATTATCGAAACTTTGCGAGTTATTTCGTTGAGTTACATCACAACCGAAACACAAAAATATAGCTATTATTACAGTTGATATGTATACAAATCCTTTCATGCTACAAAGTTATATTTTTTTATGATTAATTGGTAATAATTGAGAAAATGTTATTATCTTTGTCTCCACAAAAATCACTTCGGGATGTAGCTCAGCCCGGTTAGAGTACGCGTCTGGGGGGCGTGTGGTCGCAGGTTCAAATCCTGTCATCCCGACATATCTGAGTCCAGAGTCCTCAATCACCAGATTGGGGATTTTTTTGTTGGCATATCCTAAGTCTTTGTTGTCAGAAGGTAGTAGATGCAACGCTCGGCGAATTATCTCGGCAATGGGCTGTACTAATGCGTACAGCCCATTGCCGAGATAATTCGTTAGTGGCAGCAGATACTGCCTTATCACAACAAAGAAAAAAAGGGAGGTGACATCTTGTCCCTCCCTAAACTTTAGAACCAAGCAACTATTACTTGTTCTTCTTATCGTAGCGCTTTGCGTAACGGCTCATAAACTTATCCACACGACCTGCGGTATCTACCAACTTCATCTTACCTGTGTAGAATGGGTGAGATGTGTTAGAGATTTCCATCTTATACACGGGATAGGT
>JAGBUS010000038.1 GCA_017630735.1 Alistipes sp.
GGTGCCGTGGTGCCGACGACGACAAGGGCCAGCTCTTCATGCATGCCAAGGCCTTCGAGGCTATGGTAGCTACCGACACCCTCCCATGCAACGTTAAGTTCATGCTCGAGGGCGAGGAGGAGATTGGTTCACCCAGCCTCTACAAATTCTGCGCCGACAACAAGAAGATGCTCAAGGCCGACATCATTCTCGTATCTGACACCTCTATGTTGGGTATGGACTGCCCCACTATCACTGCGGGCTTGCGCGGCTTAACATATATGCAGGTAGAGGTTACTGGTCCCGATAAGGATTTGCACTCAGGTCTCTTTGGTGGTGCTGTGGCAAACCCAGCCAACGTATTGGCAAAGCTCGTGGCATCACTCACCGACGAGTTCGGCCGCGTGACCATTCCTGGCTTCTACGACGATGTTCGCATCCTCTCGGAGGCTGAGCGTCGCGCCTTGAACAAGGCTCCATTCTCACTCGACGAGTATAAGAAGGCTCTCGACCTTGGCGACGTAGCTGGTGAGGTGGACTACACAACTATGGAGCGCACAGGTATCCGCCCATCACTCGACGTAAATGGTATCTGGAGTGGCTACACTGGCGAGGGTACGAAGACCGTAATCCCATCTAAGGCATACGCAAAGATCTCTATGCGCCTTGTTCCTAACCAGGACTTCAAGAAGATCGCTAAGCTCTTCGAGAAACACTTCAAGCGCATTGCACCTAAGAGCGTTAAGGTGAAGGTTGAGTTCTTGCACGGTGGCGCACCTTACGTATCGCCTACCGACCTACCAGCATATAAGGCTGCTGAGAAGGCTGTGGAGACAACCTTCGGCGTTACCCCACTACCATTCTACTCAGGTGGCTCTATTCCTATCATCTCTGGTTTCGAGAACATCCTCGGCATCAAGTCTATCTTGCTCGGCTTCGGTCTCTCGAAGGATGCTATCCACTCACCTAACGAGAGCTATGGTCTCGACCAGTTCTATAAGGGCTTGGAGACATTGCCATACTTCTACAAGTATTTCGCTGAGATGAAGTAATCGTAGTCGATATTTTGACTAATCCGCTGTCGCAAGATGGCGGATTTTTTTGTTTTACCGCACCATATTCCGATAAAATCACTACATTTGTATGATACAAAAAGATCTATCTTCCGATACAAACAAAAAAAACTTAATACTCTATGAAGAAATTTTTACTATTTGTGTTCGCGGCACTTGCTTTTGCTGCCTGCACACAGGATGTTGTCGTTGATATCACGCCAGCACCTATCGTTGACAATGCTCCCGAAACTCTCGTTGTGGGTTTCGAGGGCGATGACACACGTATTCAGCTTAATGAGGCTCAGAAGACCGTATGGACTGAGGGCGATGAGGTTTCGGTTTTCTATCGCTCCGATGCTAACCAGAAGTGGCAATATAGAGGTGAGACAGGTAGCCGCACTGCGGAGCTTAAGCGTGTTGATGCTGGCACAGCAACTACACCTACTACCGCAGTAGTTGTCGTATATCCTTACGACGCAAACTACTATCTTAACACTCGCACGTTTAATATTCAAGCTACACTGCCTGCAACACAGCACTATCTCGCTAATAGCTACGGCTTGGGTGGCAATATTATGATTTCGCAGAGCGAGTACAACCAGTTCTCACTTAAGAGCGTTTGTGGATGGTTGAAGCTACAACTTACAGGTAACGGCGAGAAGATTAGCTCTATCACTTTGCGTGGTAACAATGGCGAGCAGGTAGCAGGTGAGTTGTATATCAACTCTGCGGATGCAACAGCCCTCCTTGCAACAGATATGGGTAGTGCTGACGACAACAATGCTGGTGGTAGTCTCATATTTGACGACACTATTATTGAGGAGGTTACTCTCGACTGTGGCGAGGGCGTAACGCTTGGCAAGAGTGCTACAGCGTTCTATATTGCTTTGCCTCCTCAGACATTTACGCAGGGTCTTACCGTAGAGATTACCGACGATAGTGGCTACACTATGACACAAGCTACAGATAAGGTGGTTGCTATCGAGCGTAACACTATTCAGCCTATGGCTGAAATGGAGTTCACTCCATCAGTTCCTAACAACCAGATTTGGTACACAGCAACGAAAAAGGCTGAGCCTAGGAATTATAATGTTTTTGGAGCAACTATAATCTCTAACGAGTGGGATTCTGAGACTGGTAAGGGCATTATCACTTTTGACGGAAACGTAACTACGATTGGAGATTGGGCATTCCAATCTTGCGCCAGCCTTACAAGTGTGAATATCGGTGATAGCGTAACAATGATTGGAGATTGGGCATTCTCTTTTTGCAACAGCCTTACAAGTGTGAATATCGGTGATAGCGTAACAACTATTGGTAAGGCTGCATTCGCTGCTTGCTCAAACCTTAAGGAGTTTACTGGTAAGTATGCAGCAGATGGTGGACGTTGTTTGATTATTGATAACACTATTATTGCTTATGCCGAGGCTTCGGGTACAACATATAATATCCCTGATAGCGTAACTACGATTGGAAATTCTGCATTCTATGATTGCGAAAGCCTTACAAGTGTGAATATCCCTAATAGCGTAACTACGATTGGA
>JAGBUS010000039.1 GCA_017630735.1 Alistipes sp.
CGCATAGACACACGAGACGTGACGTTTGATGGTATCTCGTGCTGGGAAGCCATGCAGCGTATTGCCGAGGCTTTCGGCGTGGAGTGGTGGGTTAATGAGGTTGATATTGTAACTGGGGATAACGAACTCCAAATCAATTTTGGTAAGTTGGCAGAAGGTCCTTATGAGGAGATTCGAGAGGGCGAGGTAGTCACACGTTTCCCAGCATCTAAGCGTGGCGAGGATGAGAATTATGGCACGCGCTTCTACATCTATGGAGGTGCCAAGAATATCCCTGATGATTATTACGAGAATGTAACAGGAGGTGTGACAAATCACATCTCCGAGAAGCGTCTGCACCTGCCTAATGGCAAGGAGTACATTGATGTCCTCAATGGCGATATTGTGGACACGCTACCAAATGGTCGTATAATCGAGCGCGTCATCTTCCTTGACGATGTATTCCCACACAACACAAGCACGGTATCAGCCATCGAGGAGCGTGAGGAGGAGGTTATCGAGGGTAGAAAAGATAAGATCTATTCTATATCTTCTGTTGACTCTGAATTTGAAGGGACTGATGAGGAAGTATTAAGCTCCCTCGGCATCACCTTTACAAGTGGTGCATTGAGCGGTAGCTCATTCGATGTGCGCTGGAATAAGCCCTTTGAGCAGAAATTCCACATCCAGCCAAAGGTAGAGGGTACAGGTGGCTCGGAGCAGATGGTTATCCCTAATGAGTTTCTTAGACCAGAGGTGGGTGACACCTTTGTGCTTACAGGCATCAAGTTACCTCAGGAGAATGTGACGAAGGCAGAGTCTGAGTTGTGGAAGCTGGGCGTTGACAAGGCTAAGGAATATGGCTCGGACACCAATGTATATGACTGCAAGACAGACCCAGTGTATTGTCAGAACAACAAGAAGAACTATCGCCTCGGCACGCGCGTCAAGCTTATCGGTGGAGCATTCGGTGAAGAGGGCAGACAATCACGCATACAAGGTTTCGAAAAGGCATTGTGGAATGAGTATGATGCGATATATAATGTTGGTGATAACACAGCTTATTCGCGCGTAAAGGCAGTAGCGAAAAGCTATGCTAATAACTCTGGGCGTATAGTCCGTCAAGAGACTACGCGCTGGGAGAATAGAGCTAAGGCATTGGCATTGTCGGCAGGTAATGCAGATGTCACCAATCAAGTAAAAGCTCTTATAGGCAATGACCCTTGGATGTCTGCACGCGAGATTGCCGAGGATGTATTAGGCGAGTTTGGTGAGGCAAGCCTTGAGGACTACTTGAAGAAGAACGATGCAAAGGAAACTTATGCGACAATAGAATCTCTCAACAAGAAGGCAAATAAGAGCACGGTAGATACACTTATAGGCAACGATGTAAATAAGTCTGTGCGCACAATTGCCAATGAGGTACTTGCGGGAGCAAGCACAGGTGGCGAAATAGACCTTAGTTTGTACCTAAGTAAGAGCGAGGCTGAGACGACTTATGCTACAAAGGAGTCTTTGGAGACTGCCAACGATAGTATTGACGGCATTGCTACACGATTAGGAAAGGCTGAAACGGATATTGTCGATAATAGTAATCTATTGTCTCAACACTCGCAACAATTACTGACATTACAAACCGAGCAAGAGAGTCAAAAGGCTACAATCCAACAACAAGGAGCGACTATATTATCTCTCGACTTGGAAGTAGATGGTGTTAAAGGTGGTATATCAGAAGCGAATAAGGCAATAGAAGCAATCGAAACAGAATTGGAGGATAAGGCAGACAAGTCGGTTGTAGATTCATTATCGAAAGACCTTGTTAGTACCAAAGCAGTAATTGAAATAATTTCTCCACAAGTAAATGCAAATGCCGATGCTATTAAAGGTAAGGCTTCACAAGAAGCAGTTGATGCTCTTTCCGAATCTGTGACAACGCTTGAGGGAAGTGTGGAAGAAATTAGCAATAGAGTTGACGACAAAGCCGATAGAGGAGATGTACAAACTCTTGTAAGCCAAATCAATAACAAGGTTGAGCAAACTACTTATAACAATAAAGTTGCTGAATTAGAAGCATCAATTAAGACAAATGACGAGGAAATCACAAAAGTAGATGGCAAAGCAGATAATGCGCTTGATAAGGCTGATAAAGCTCTTGCGGATATAAGTGAACTGGATGCAAGTGTTAAAAGCTCATTTGATGACTTAGGTGCGACTTTCGATGCATTAGATAGTGTTATAACAGGTATTAATACTACAGCCACTAATGCGCTAACGAAGGCAACTGAGGTTGAAATCGAGGTAGATACGCTATCAAAGAATGTCGCATCTAATACTAATACCATTGCCGAGCATACGGAGATTGTTACTATGCTCAACAATAGATGTGATAGTATCGAGGGTGTAACGGACAATAACGAGTCGAATATTGAACGACTTGGGCAAGATGTTAAGGATGTCGAGAATACACTTGGCACTCTTAATACTACCATCCTTCAAGTTAGCACGAAAGCCGATAATGCTGTATCGACTGCTGAGAGTGCATCGCAGAAAGCTAACACTGCGAATCAGACGGCATCGAGTGCTAATGCAACAGCAAATGAAGCATCGGTGCAGGTGACGGAGGTAGCCAAGGGAGTAGCGCAGAACAAAGCTAAGATTGAAGCTATCGAGGAGGATTATATCAGCAAGGGTGACGCGGTTGACTTTGCCACTGACCTTACAGGTGTGGTGGAAGCTACGGCTGGGGAGTTCGTGTATCGACCCAGCGCAGGAGAGAAGTCTATCCACGATAAGAGTGCCGTTATCCGTAGGATAAAGGGTAATAGCGTGGTGTGGGAGCAGAAGTTGAAAAGTCCAAGTGACGAAAATGCTAATTGGCAAGGTTATACATCATCTATGCTTACCACTGAGATACAAGGAAGAGAGATGCGATGTACATTAACAGGGGCATCGGTAGCGACAAATCCTTATCAGGTGGGTATTACGGGGTTATTGCCACTTGGATCGGTAGGTGGACATAAATATCTGTTTTGCGCTTGGGTTAAAGTGTCGTACTTAAATGGGCAGTTGGGTAATAATTTTACGTTTGAGCACGATTTTAATTCGTGGACGTTATACCCAGCAGTCTCAGAGGTCGATAAATGGACATTTGTATCGCGTATATGGGAGTCCCCGAAAAACAACAATAGATCAGCTACTATTAGACCTCCATGGGCGTATACAGGTGCTAATGGTGCGAAAGCAGGTGATTGGTACGCAATTAAGGATGCGATGTTCTTCGATCTCACCGCAATGTTTGGTGCTGGCAATGAGCCAGCGACAGTAGAGGAGTTCCGCAAGGTGTACAACGATGCGTATTATCCATACTGCCAGCCAGAGTTGCGAGGAGTAAAAACAGGAGCTATCAAGACTGTAGGCTTTAACCTCTTTGATGGAAACTGTGCAAGGGTTATCGGTGGTATGACATATATCGTAAGCAACTATGCGGCGGCTTACTACTCCGAGACGAAGAACGGCGCACAGACCGCAGTCCTTATTAAGGATGGTGTATATACGCCAGAATGTTCGGGCTATCTACACTTAACAGGCACAGCCGATGCTACTCCATGTGTACACTTCCAGCATAGCGGTGTGATGGATGGTGAGTGTGCGCCATACGAAGAACATACGTTGAATTTGCCAGAGATTTTAAAACTATTCCGCAATGGCATGCACGCTGTGGGTGATGTGTTTGATGAGATAAACATCGACACATACATCCAGCGTTGTGAGTACCGAGATTATGTCGAGGGTGATGAGAGCAATGCTGAGGTATTGACCGATGGTGTGCATACGGTGGCGAAGCTCACTGAACCTATCATCACGCCACTTAGCGAGCCTATCGCCTTGGACTACTATTGCGAAGACTGGGGCAGTGAGGAGGCAATACCTACATCATCAGCATCAGCACCATTCAGAGCC
>JAGBUS010000040.1 GCA_017630735.1 Alistipes sp.
ACGATACCTGAGTAGCAAAGGTTACGCTTACGCTTGTTAGTCTTTTTTGTCAGGATGTGACTGTGATAAGCGTGCTTACGCTTGATCTTACCTGTGCCGGTGAAAGAAAAACGCTTCTTTGCAGCGGCATTTGTTTTCATTTTTGGCATTGTTACAAAAGTTAATTTAGTTAATAATAGCGCGCAAAGGTAAAAAGAATAATTTAAAATTGCAAACGATTTAGATTACTTTTTCGCTCTTAGCTTAATAGTTGCCGTAACTGGGAGGTGATCCGAAAGAGTTACATCTCTATCTACGGCATATTTCTGAGCCATCATACCATCAGAATAGAGGATATAATCGATTCGCAATGTTCCATACATAGGGCGGAAAGTATATCCATAACCACTGCCGCACTCAACAAAGGCATCTTTATGCTCCTTGCTAAGCTCACCATAGACATACGACATAGGTGTATCGTTGAAATCGCCACAGATAATATTGTCGTAAGGAGTATCAGCAATAACTGTTCGAAGTGTATCAACATAGCTTGCACGGATAGTTGAGTTATTAGCAATGCGATTAACAATGCTACGCATACGATCGCCATCCTGCAAGATGCGACCCTCAGCAATATCCTCACTATCATTTGCCGAGATACTCATCGTATGGAGATGGTTGTTGAAGATACGCAATGTATCCTTACCAACTGTAATATCTACCCACTGCGAAGTACCACGTCCCTCTCCAGAGATATTTCCAGATGCTATGATACGATGACGACTATAGGTACGCAATACAACCTGTCCTGCCTCCACAACATCGTTAACAAAGAACTTATCCTCACCATAGCGAGCCTTGAAGAGTGAGTCGATACGTCCTGCACCACGCATATCACATGCAAACTCCTGCAAACATACAACATCGGCTAACTCATTATTCGCAAAGTAATCGACATATCCAGAGACACAATTACGCGAGTTATCATCATAGAAGCCACGAATATTGTAGCTCATAACAGATATCGAGCGACTATCCGCCTTAACATCGACCTTACGCATGAAGTCAATATTATAAAAGTCCGAGACACGGAAAAGACCAGGGATGAGCAGCAGTGCCACAACACCTGCGGTCTTCCATCGGCAAGAAACAAGCCATAGAAGCATACATATAGCTACACCCATATATAATATAGGTGCAAAGATGCCGACAATGGTGAGCGATCCAAATGTTGATGGTGCAACATACGGTGTCAAATAGGCAATAATAAGTGCTACGGAAAGCGAGATAGTTACTGCCAATAGGACAATAATAAACAAGACTCCGAGAAACGAATGTTTTGCACGACGACTTGGTCTACCAAATGGTTCATTACTATAAGCATCACTCTTACTTGACATAATAATGGGGATTTATGGACTTCACGAGTCCTGGTTAATAGTTATTTGTGTTCGTTAATAATAATACTCCTTGTTACGATTACGGTCTCTGCGCTGCCAAAATAGCATTAGCAACCAACCCCAGAACATACCTCCGAGGTGCGCAAAATGTGCAATACCATCCTGTGCCTGGAAGATGATGAGCAACAGCTCGATAATACCATATATCACTACAAACCACTTTGCCTTCATAGGAATAGGTGGTATTAGCAACATAATGGTAGCATTTGGATGCATCATACCAAATGCCAACAACAAGCCAAACACCGCACCCGAAGCACCAACGGTAGGCGTTAACATATAGTTCCAAATAGCTCCCTGAGACTCCATATTCATAATATCGACCTCAGCCATACCAAGCTGCACAAGGGCTGCACCTATACCACAAGTAAAGTAGTAGATAAAGAAGCGTTTTGAGCCCATCTCCATCTCCAAGCCTCGACCAAACATCCACAGGGCAAACATATTGAAGAAGAGGTGCGAGAAGTCACCATGAAGGAACATATAAGTTATAGGTTGCCACACCTCAAAGAATGGGCTACCTATAGGAAATAGTGCAAAAAGCGCATACATCTGATTTGTATCCAACAACATAGTCGCCAAATATGCTACTACATTGGCGATTAATAGGTTGTAGACAACGGGGGTCTCAGACATTGGACTTCGATAATTTGACATATCTTAAATTTTAATTTTTCATTAGTTTCGCGCTAAGCTCTGCCATTGTTAGCTCAGCCATAATAGGTGCTCCTGAAGGGGTAAAACTTGGATTTTGACACTTCTCAAGGCGCGATAGCATGGTCTCAACATCCGCAGTACGTAAACCCTTACCATAGCCCTGGCTACCACGGCGTGCCATAAGCTCTGCCATGCGTCGTTGCTCCTCCTCTAACGGAAGCTCACCATCCTCAATACCATGAAGAAGCTCGTATATAAGTTCATCCACAGGCATAGACATATCTACAACTGCAGGACGACCACTAATAGCTATTCTACCCTCACCATAATACTCCACCTCGAAGCCTAATGCAGCAAACTCTGTGGCATGCTCCCTCATCAACTCGTACTCATCAAGCGATAGCGTAAGCTCCTCAGGGAAGAACATACGCTGCGTAGGTGCAGCACCTGCTACAAGCGAAGAGAGTATATCCTCATACATAACACGCTCCTTAGCACGTCGCATGTGTACCACAACAAGACATTGACCATATGTAGCAACGGCATATCCGCCAGTTAGAGCTATAGCCTCACCAAACGAACGCACCTCTGGTTGTGATTGCGACTCTATAAAGTCAAACTCCTGCTCCTCGACCTCAGCATCCTCGTCTATATACTCAATTGTTGTTCCTCCAAACTGCGGAGCTTGAAGAGTATATAGTTCGCCACTATCCTCAACAAATGGCTTTGCGCTATTGTATGATTTAGCTTTTGTATCTTCGTAAGGAACATCAAACCCTGTAAACGGAATATCTGGCATAGGCGCAGTAGGGTCTATATACTCCGCAGCGAAGGGGTTATACGATTGGTTGCTATGCGTTTTAGGCATCTCATAGACTCGTTGCTCGCGCTCCAAGACAGGGATATTTAGATGTCCCTCGTCCGAGAAATCCATCATTGGCACAGCACCAGTCTTTGCAAGAGTCTCACGCACTGCCGCCTGCAAAATTTCGAGTATTACATCAGTATCTGCAAACTTAACAGTAGTCTTTTGAGGGTGTACATTGACATCTACCCTATCAGGGTCAACCGTAAGATAGATAAAGTATGACGGCATACAACCCTCAGGGATTAACTTCTCGTATGCACGCACAATGGCACGCTGCATCTGCACAGAGTGGAAGTAGCGACCATTGACAAATAGATACTGCTCATTGTTACGTTTCTTTGCTGCTTGTGGTCGTCCAACAAAGCCCTCAATACGCACAACAGAGGTATCAACCTCTACATCCAACAAGTTCTGCTTAATATGCTTACCAACAAGATCAACAATACGTCCACGACGCGAAGTAGGTAGCAACGAATATATTAGCGTGTCGTTCTGGCGCAACTCGAACTCTACATCGGGGTTACACAACGCCACACGCATAAATTCACTTCGTATCTGCGATGCAAGACGCGAATTATCGCCATCTATAAACTTACGACGCGAAGGAACATTATAGAAAAGATTACGCACAATAAATTGCGAGCCCTCAGAACATGATACAGGGACCTGAGAGCGGAACTCTCCACCCGCAATAGTTGTCAGCGTGCCCAGTTCATCCTCAGCACGGCGAGTACGCAACTCCACCTCTGCTACTGCAGCAATAGAAGCTAACGCCTCACCTCTAAAGCCAAAGGTGTGTAATTTGTATACATCCTCGATAGAGGAAATCTTCGACGTGGCGTGACGATCAAATGCCATACGAGCATCCATTGCCGACATTCCACAACCATCGTCGGCAATCTGTATAAGATCCTTGCCCCCATTACGGAAGTTTACACGCACCAAGCGAGCACCTGCATCCAAGGAGTTCTCCATCATCTCCTTGACCACATTCGATGGTGCATTGACCACCTCACCTGCGGCAATCTGATTTGCCACAATCTCTGGGAGTAGCTTTATACGATCCATAATCGGCATTTATTTTTCGACCCTTTTGTAGTTCTCAATCTCTACATCGTCATCATAGATATTGAGTGTAGGGTTTTGTCTATTCCACTCCTCAATTTCATTGATAGCCTCAGGGCTGAGACTCTCAAACTCATTGAAGTCAATATCGCCATGCTTCTCATAGAGTGTAATGCTTAGATCGCCATCCGAGCCATCTCGGCGCATATCTCCCACTTTAACACTCTCAACCTCGGAGGTCTGCTGCGCTGCCAACTTCTCCTCATTAGCCCTCTCCACAAAGCGCATGAGACGTGGCAAAAATATAAGCATAGCGAAGCCTAAGACAAGAGCAATAACCAAATATTGTACTACTCCTGCCATAGGATTACTCTCTCCACGCGAAGCATCACGCGCCTCACGTTGCGTACGAATATACTTTCCAGGTATATACTCCTCGTTATCCGTCTCGCTCGACGTGCCGTGTAACTCCCTACGACGACGATCACGCTCCTCCTTTACAGGGTTGAAGTATCGCGGTACGTAGTTAAACTGTCGCGGATGACGCTTATGTGGTCTAAAAAAAGACATTACAATCTATTAAATAGTTTATCTATCAAAGCCTTAAGCACAATTCTTCAACCTCGGAAGAAAGACTTCATACGCTCCAATATATTCTGGTTCTCAACCTTCTCAGGCTGCTTAAAGTTTGGTTGCTCAGCGAGTTTCTCGATAAGCTCGCGCTCCGTTTTTGAGAGCTCACCTGGGATGGTTATATCTACCAGCACCTTGATATCACCTCTGCCACGACCATTTACATCTGGCAAACCCTTACCGCGTACACGAAGCACCTTTCCAGCATGTGTTCCTGGGGCAATCTTAATGCGTACACGACCCTCAATTGTAGGAATCTCTACCTCGCCACCAAGTATAGCTGTAGGGACAGTAATATTAAGAGTATGCGCCAAATCGTTACCATCGCGCACCAACTCTGGGTTATGCTCCTCCTCAATAACAACAATCAAGTCGCCAGGAGTACCACCATGACGCGCAGCATTTCCTCTACCGCGTACTGTGAGTGCCATACCCTCAGCAACACCCTTAGGTATTGTTACCTCTATGATTTCACTACCACGCTCGGTACCCTCACCGCCACACTGCTCACACTTATTCTTAATAATCTTACCAGTACCCTGACAATCTGGACATACGCTCTGTGTCTGCATACGACCAAAGAATGAATCCTGTACCGTGATTACATAGCCTGAGCCATTACAACGCGAACATGTGGCATAAGATGCTGAGTCCTTAGCACCTGTACCACCACACTTAGAACATGCTACAGTCTTGTTAATCTTCAGCTTCTTGGTTACACCCTCAGAAATCTCCTTAAGCGATAGTTTTACAGTGACACGGATGTCGCTACCACGACTCTGACGTGGCTGTCGACTACGACCGCCACCGAAACCTCCGAAGCCACCACCAAATGCTCCACCGAAGATATCACCAAACTGTTCAAAGATATCCTCCATAGAGAAGCCACCGCCACTGAAGCCACCAAAGCCACCAGCACCGCCTGCGCCATTCATACCTGCATGACCAAAACGATCGTAGCGAGCACGCTTATCCTCATTCGAAAGCACATCGTAAGCCTCAGCAGCCTCCTTGAACTTCTCCTCAGCCTCCTTATCGCCAGGATTCTTATCAGGATGGTACTTAATGGCAGCCTTACGGTATGCCTTCTTTATTGTATCAGCATCGGCATTGCGCTCAACGCCCAACACCTCATAATAATCTCTCTTCTCTGCCATAATCAATATACTTTAGGCTCTTACTCACCAACGACAACCTTAGCATAACGCAAAACGTGGTCACCCAACTTATAACCTCGCTGTACACAGTCGATAACCAAGCCTCGCTTATCCTCGCCAGCAGCAAAACGCGCTACAGCCTCCTGCTCCTCCTCATTGAATGGCTGACCAACACAGTCAATAGCTGCAATGCCAGCACTCTGGAGTACGCTCTCGAACTTCTTCATTACAAGCTCCTCTCCCTGACGCAAAGCCTCGATATCCTCGCTCTTATGAGATGCCACCACAGCACGCTCCATATCGTCAAGAATAGGAAGGATAGCCTTCCATGCACCCTCACAACCACGCTCAACCAACTCCATCTTCTCCTTAAGTGTTCGCTTGCGGAAATTATCGAACTCAGCCTGCAAACGAAGGTACTTATCTCGCCATACGGCAATCTGCTCCTCCAATGATGGCTCTACTGACACATTGTCAGTCGAAGTCTCCGTATTCTCTGCCATTGTGTCAGATGAAGCTGACTGCGATGTCGCTTCACCTGCAGTCTGTGCTGTCTCCTCAGCTGCGATATCTCTCTCTTTATCAGACATTTTCTTATTCATATATATGTTATTATTTATCTTATCTACTTTATATTATTCAAATTATATGCCTAATATAAATATTGTTGGACGCTTAGCAATATCTGGCACACCACACTTACGCCACTCAGCAATAGGAAGAGTGAGGATATACTCTTTTGGCGATGTTATATCCGCAGCAACAGTAAGCCTTAATTGTGGCGACAAAGTCTTTATTAGTGTATCAAAGAGCTTCACATTACGGTATGGTGCCTCGATAAATAGCTGCGCCTGATGCTCTGTACGCGCTCTGTGCTCCAAATCCTTCAATCGTCGTTGACGCTCGCCATCCTTGATAGGCAGATAACCTACAAAGGCAAACGACTGACCGTTTAATCCCGATGCCATAACAGACATAAGTATTGAAGAGGGACCTACAAGAGGTACTACCCTAACGCCATGACGATGTGCTAAAGCAACGATATCTGCTCCAGGATCAGCAACACCAGGAACACCCGCCTCCGATATAACACCTGCCGAGCGACCCTCCAACACAGGTTTTAGCATGCGCTCAACATCAGCCGAAGAGGTCGTATGCTCATTTAGCTCGACGAACTCCAACTCATCAATCTTACGCTCTATGCCCGCCTTGCTCAGGAAGCGGCGTGCCGAACGGACATTCTCGACAATGAAGTAGTCGAGGCTGTTCATTATGTCGAGGTTAGCCTTTGGTAGCACATCCCACACCTCTCTCTCATCGGAGATTGGGCAAGGAATCATATATATAGTACCCTTCATTATCTCTCTGTATAAATACGTTTTACGCGCTGCGATATTGAGGTCATAATCTCATAAGTTATCGTATCTAACACCTCTGCCATATCCTCAAGCGTATTTCCTTTATCACGACCAAATATTGTCACCTTATCGCCCACCTCTACGCCTGCAATATGTGTGATATCAACCATTGCACTATCCATACACACCCTACCAATAATAGGCGCACTCTGACCGTTGATACGAACAGACCACTTACCACCGCCTAAATGACGATCAAGACCATCGGCATAACCCACCGGGATAGTTGCCGTGATTGTATCTCTTTCAAGACGCGCAGCACGACCATAGCCCACCGACTCGCCCTTTGCCAAGCTCTTAATCTGCACTATGCGTGTTGAGAGTGTAGCAACAGGTATAAGCTCATCATTATGCTCATATCCAAAGCCATATAAACCCAAACCCAAGCGACACATATCGAAGTGCGACTCAGGGAAGCGCGCGATAGCTGCCGAGTTAGCCACATGACGCAAAGGCTCATAATCTAACCACTCAATAAGTTGCGCACTCATATAGTCGAAACGCTCTATCTGCTGACGTGTGAAGTCATCCTCCGACGGCATATCCGAAGTGCTCAAATGAGAGAATACCGAGGCGATATGCAATACTGGATCGAGGTGTATTGCACGACCCAACAAATCAACCTCATCCTCAACGAAGCCCAAACGATGCATACCTGTATCGAGCTTTATATGTATTGGATATGACTGACGATTTGCACGAAGTGCCGCACGACGGAAAGCATCCAACGAATGGAAGCTGTATATCTCTGGTTCAAGATCATGGGCAATCATAACATCGAAGCTATCCTGATCGGCATTAAGCACCACAATAGGCATAGTGATACCCTTTGAGCGCAACGTTATTCCTTCGTCAGCAAATGCTACCGCAAGATATTTAACACCTTCGTGTTGCAGCATACGCGCCACATCGACATCGCCCATACCATAGCTAACAGCCTTAACCATAGCAATAACAGGATGATGCTGAGGTAGATGGCGACGGAAGTAGTTTAGATTCTTCTTCATTGCTGCAAGGTCCACCTCCAGTGTAGTTGTATGTGTTCTGCGCTCCAAAAGACGTGCAAGACGCTCAAAGCGGCTATCACGACTACCCTTCAACAAGATCACCGAGTGTGCCCAACGCTCCTTCGAAAAATTCTCTATAAGCTCGTCTGTAGTACGGTAGAATGATGTGCCTCTTGGAAATAGCGAAGCACATTGCGAGATATTCTCACCCACACCAATTAGCTGGTCGACACCCGCACGGCGCACCGCCTCGGCAACGCGACCATAAAGCTGCTCGTTAGGTATGCCACTTTGACGAATATCCGAGATTACAGCTACACGACGACGACCCATAGATTGCAGATGTAGAGCATCCAATGCCACAAGCACAGAGTTGATATCCGAGTTATAGCTATCGTCAATAATCATAGAATTATCTATACCCTCCTTAAGTTCAAGGCGCATAGATACTTTTGCCGAGAATATTGCACCATCAACACCATATCCCAACTTACGCATCAATGCCGATACGTGCAACGCATCGACCGATAGCGCATCGCTAAGTTCCAAAGTGTAGTCTACGCTTTCAAGACTACTATCTATCAATTCGCGGTCAGCATATAGCTCCTTTACGCGCTTCGCAAGACGTGGATACTCGCTACTATATATAATAGTCTTTGCCGTTTTAGCAAGTTGTAGTTTCTCGTCAATCTTCTCCTCCTCGGATGAAAAATTTGCCGAATGTGCATCACCAATAGATGTCACAACAACAATATCAGGCTTTATCATAGCCTCCAAACGCTCCATCTCGCCAGGATGTGAGATACCTGCCTCGATAAACGCAACACACTCATTGCCACCAAGCATCAACAACGACAGTGGCACTCCGAGCTGAGAGTTATAGCTCTTAGGCGATGCAAAAGACCCTACCGTATCAGGCATTGATCGCGCAGCCCACTCCTTAACTATTGTCTTGCCATTCGAGCCTGTAATAGCAACAACCTCACCCTTAAATTGCTGACGGTGATATGCAGCAAGACGCTGGAGTGCATCAATGGTAGACTCTACTTTTACAACACCACAACGTTTATTAGGCAGTTCGATATTACGCTCAACAATAAATGCATACACACCACGCTCCACCATACGGTCAACAAACTGATGACCATCGTGGTTTTTGCCATCAATAGCAGCAAAAACAACATTTTCAGCAGCAACAATACTGCGTGAGTCGGTTGCCACCTCCATAACACGGAGATCCTCACCAAACAACTCACCGCCTACGATGCGCGCAATATCAGACAATAGATAATTCATAAACCTATTATGTTACATTTTAAATGTCACTATCGTTATTCCAGAGCCTCCTCTATCTGCATGGTCATCAGCTACAGATGCCACATCCTTAACGCTACGAAGATAGCGACGTATCTCCTCCTTAAGTGCTCCTGTACCCTTACCATGAAGGATTGTTACCGTTGACACACCCACCATCAAGGCATCATCCACCAAATCCTCAACAGCCTCCAATGCCTCAGTTGCTCGCATACCACGAACATCTATACTATCGCGGAAGTTGAGCTTACGCTCACGGATATCCACCGAAACAACCGTACGTGCGGCTGTAGGACGTGTAGCCTGACGATACTCCGCAGAGGATACTGCCTTAAGTCGTGCAACATCGACCATAATGAGCATCTCACCAAAAGCAACCTGAGCCTTTTTGCCCTTTATCATCTTTACGACACCAGGAATCTCCTGACCCTCAAGCTTCACCTTTGCTCCTACCTCAATCTTCTGCACAACAGGCTCCTCCACCTTTTGTGGCACAACACCTCCTGCCTGCTCACGCTCCTCAGCACGCTTCTCTCGACGCTCCCTACGACGAGCCAAGCGTTCCATCTCTCGTTCAATACGCTCATCACTCTCGCTTCTTTTTGCACCGTCTACCTCCTCAACAAATGTCTCAAGCTCACGACGTGCAAGACGTGTTATCTCCTTCTCGGCTTGCGACTCACGGATAGTGCGTATCGTATTCTCGATTGTACGACGTGCCTCAGCAATCATCTCCTCAGCCTCCTTACGCGCCTTATCGATAATCTCGCGACGTTCATCCTTGATACCCTGCAAACGATCGGTATATGTCTGCTCCAACTGCTCCACCTTGCGATCGGTCATACGGATGCGATCGCGCTTCTCCGCCCAATAGCGTTTATCACGTGCAATCTCACGAAGCTGCTTCTCAAGGTTTATATGATCCTCACCAGCCTTATCCATAGCCTTTCGCACGATATCCTCTGGAAGACCTATTTTTCGAGCTACCTCAATAGCAAACGAACTTCCAGGCTTACCCATCTCAAGACTAAAGAGAGGCATTATATTTCGCACATCAAATGCCATAGCACCATTTGCTACGCCCTCATTTCGCGATGCAAAATATTTAATATTAGCATAGTGTGTAGTGATAACGCCGTATGCCTTACGCTCCACAAAACGCTCCAAAATAGACTCCGATATAGCACCTCCAATAGTTGGCTCTGTACCTGAGCCAAACTCATCTATCAATATCAACGTATGCTCCGATGCCTCATCAAGCATTGCTCGCATATTTACAAGGTGCGAAGAGTATGTCGAGAGGTCATTCTCCAACGACTGCTGATCGCCAATATCAATCATCAACGACTGAAAAAGAGGGAACTCCGAATTCTCCAACGCAGGAATAAGGAAACCACACTGCACCATGTATTGTAGTATACCCGTGGTCTTCAAACAGACAGACTTACCACCTGCATTTGGACCAGATATTACAAGTATGCGACGCTCAGCGTTAAGCTCCATATCCAAAGGAACAATCTCCTTATGCTGACTACGCAATGTCTGTTGCAACAATGGATGGCGCGCCTTACGCAGAAGGAGCCTTCCTTCTGTCGATATAATAGGCTTCACCGCACCATTTGCTATTGCCCATCGTGCCTTAGCCCTAAGTGCATCTATACGAGTTAGATACTCCTCAATACGCATCAAGCCATCAACCTGCAAACGTAGCACCGAGGTAAGCTCGGTAAGAATACGCACTATCTCGCGTTTCTCGGCATACTCCAACTCTCGAAGCTCGTTATTTAGCTCAACAACCTCAACAGGCTCAACGTAGAAGGTACGACCTGTAGCCGACTCATCGTGAATAAAGCCCGCAATCTTACGCTTATTAGCCGCAGCAACAGGGATAACAGCATGACCATCGCGGATAGATATCATAGCATCAGCATCTACAACACCTGCAGCCTTAGCACGCTGAAGCACAGCTTGCAGACGTTTCGACACCTGTCCCTCGTGCTCACGAATGGCGCGACGCAAAGAAGACAACTCCTCAGAGGCAGAAGAACGTACTTCTCCCTTATCATCTATTACACGCTCTATGGCACTTTGTAGCTCTGGGAAAATCTGCACTCGCTCCGTCAAAGCTCTAAGTCGTGGATAGCTACCCTCCCTGCGCGACGAGATGAAACGTACTATAACTGCCGCAGAGCGCAAGCCACGTAGCAACGTAGCCGCCTCCTCAACAGAGAGATATGATCCCTCAACAGCAACCTTCTCAACTATGACACGTATATCATCCTGCTCACCAATCTCAGCACCCGGCTCCATAGATATTACCAGACGCATCTCATCGGCAAGTGTAAGACGCTCCTCGATGTCACGACGAGAACGAGAAAAGCCCTCCTGGGCGATAATCTCGCGCGCCGACATCATCGAGCAGAGCTCCATCACCTGCTCACGAATACGGTCAAAGCCTACCCTCTGTTCAAAATTTGACGGATATATCATACCTCCTTAAATACGACATCCAACTATTTGTTCTGCTTCGCTGCACGCTTTTCCTCACGTGCTGCCTTTTTTGCCTGCTTCTCAAGCATCTTCTCATCCGATGTTCCGAACAATGAGAAGTGTACATATCGCATAGGATTAGCCTTCAAATCCTCAAGAAGAAGACCCAAATTATCACCTGCGGTAGTGAGCTTATTATATAGCTGTGCATCGTGTAGTAGCATACCCACTGAGCCCTCATTTGTATCAAGAGCTGTAAGAACCTCATTAAGAGAATCTACCGTACTACTTAGCTTATTAACAAGCTCTGCTTCAGCCAAATCGCCTGTAAATGTATCGAGATTCTCAAGCATAGACTCTACGCGACCTGTATTCTCTGCAAGAAGGGTTGTAAAGCTACTTAGGTTATCCAAAGCGGTCTCGATATCACCAGCCGACGATGCAACGATACCATCAATTGACGAAGTCATTGACTCAAGATTTGCAATAAGGCTTGATATTGTTGTGGTATTGCTATCAAGGAGAGTGTTAACACCCTCAACAGTCTTATTGAGACCCTCGATAAGCTCTGCGCCCTGATCTGCCAACGAGCCAAGCATATCTGCCTTAATGCGACCCTGCATTACTGTCTCCGCCTCAATAATCTCTGTAGCATCGCCCTGAAGGATTACAATCTCAACACCTCCCATAAGTCCTGCTGCACCCATCTCTGCAATTGAGTTTGCAGGAATCATATCACGATACTGGCTCTCAACAGCAATCTCCACCTTTACTCTATCACGCTCCAAAGTAATATCACGAACATTACCGACAATTACGCCACGCAACTTTACTCGTGATGACTCCTGAAGTCCCGACACATCATCATAATAGACATAGTAGATATCGCTTGTAAGCAATACATTCTGACCACCAAGCCACTTGATACCCCACCAAGCCACTGCGATGACAATAACGGCAAATATACCGATTTTAAATTCTCTTCTAATTTTCATACTCTCAATATGTTTATTTCTACTTAATTACTCTATCTATTTAGCGACAATCGCTCCATTATTATATTTTACAATATAAGCATCCTTAAATGTCTTTCGTGCATGGTTAAGATCCTCTTGTGCATCAGCCGAAGATTTATAGCTACCATAACAATATTTAAACTTATACTTGCCACTGCCCATTATCAAACGTACCTTGCCCTTATACTCCTTAAACTGGTAATCGTTGATATCGACCTCTTTCATGCTCGATATAAGCTGTATGGCATAACCCTCATTAATCTCCTCGGCTTTACTATCCTCCACAACGCTCTCTTGTGTACTAGCAGTCTCCTCCGCAGCTTCACTCACCTCACAAGACTCACTGCCATAGAGTGTTTTAAAATAGGTTACTATTGCATCGCTTATAGCTGTTGCCATCTCCTGCTTCGAGCCTTTAGAATATAGATAGTTATAGTCATCGTTATTGGTCAAATAACCCATCTCTACGATAACACCTGGACATTCGCTATAGTAAAGCACCGTATATACAGTACCCGCCTTAACACCCTTATTTACAAGTCCATAACTTGCCATATTCTTACAACACTCCTCGGCAAAGAAACGGCTATATGGCTCATTTTCAAGCTGACGTGAGAGTGCCATCATAAAGCCCTGAGAGTTACGATCAATATCCTCAGGATTGATAAAGTCGCCATCATCAGCATAACGCGCACCAACAAGCTTATTTTGGTTCATAAGCTTCTCGTTAAGAGTCAACACCCATACCTCGCATCCCTTAACCTTAGTATCACCAAGGGCATTAGCATGTATACCGACATACAAATCCGCTGCCTTATTATTGCAAAACTCGGCTCGGAGTCTATTATCCGTAGACTGAGATTCATGATACGCCGAGTCGCAACTACGTGTAAGATAGACATCCAGTTCTGGCATCTTACGCGACAGCTGCTTACGTACCTCTATGGAGACATCTAAAACATAATCCTTCTCCACAATATCACGATGTTGCTTACCAGGACGTGGACCACCATGTCCAGGGTCGATAACAACTGACCTTTTAATCTGCTCCGATGCAACATTTTGTGCAGATACTGCGTTTACACCCACAAGGGGTATTACTAAAAGTAATATCTGAATTATGAGATTTCTCATAAATTTAATAAAATTTGTGCAAAATATTATTATCTTTGCAAGTTGTAACCTCTTTGGCAAAAGTTTTAACAACTTCACACCTAAGAGTGACAAAGTCCCTGTTGGGCGTTTTGCCGACTTGTCGGCAAAGTTATAAAAAATTATTGAATTTTGAGACATTTATTCTTAAAATATCTAACCTCGACGATTCTCGTTGCTGCGTTCCTATGCTTGTCATTCGGTCTTACCGAGGCAGGTGCAGGAGGATTTGGTCTATTCCAAACACGCGATAGTGCAACTTTACAAAGCTCTCAACGAGACACTACTGGCGAACATAAAAGTCGTCGTAGCACAAGTGCTCCAATGTTCGATGACATCATTGAAGGTAAGGCTGCCGATTCTGTTGTATTCGATGCCCGAAACAAGATGATTTATAGTTATAGAACAGGAGATGTAACATATCAGGGCATGAATCTTAAGGCGGACTATATGCGTGTGAATATGCAGACTAAGGATATTTTCGCGCATGGCTACCCTTCTGACACTATCGATGGTAGACCTACGACCACACACCCTGAGTTCTCGGATGGTGGCTCGCCATACTCTATGGATACCATCACCTATAATCTCGATTCGCGCAAAGCAAAAATTAAGGGTATTGCAACACAAGAGGGCGATGGCTGGCTTGTAGGTAGCAGCGTAAAGATGCACCCAGATGAGTCAATCCATATTGGAAATGGTATGTACACAACGTGTGAGCATACAGACCATCCACACTTCTACCTTGCCATGACACAGGCGAAGGTAATTCCTGGCAAGAAGATCGTTACGGGTTATGCGTATCTTGTAATGGAGGATGTACCTATCTACTTCCCAGGTATTCCTGAGGCATTCTTCCCTATACACGTAGGTCCTAAGTCTGGTATCTTGATGCCAACATACGGTGAGGATGCCAAGGGTTTCTATATTCGTGATATCGGTTACTACTTTGCTCTTGGCGAGCACATGGATCTTGCAGTACGTGGTGGTATATACACCCTCGGCTCATGGGAGGTATCGGCAGTATCTCAATATGTGAAGCGATACAAATTTAAGGGTAACTTCAACCTTCAATTTTCAGCCATTCGTACAGGTGAAAAGGGTGAAGCAGACTTCGTGCAGCAGAACAACTACAAAATTCAGTGGACACACTCTCAGGATGCTAAGGCAAATCCTGGCTCGACATTCTCGGCTTCGGTAAACCTCGCATCAAGTGGCTATAGCAAATATTCGGCTACTAATGTCAACGATATCCTTGCTACGCAGACCAACTCTTCGATATCATACTCGAAGAATTGGGAGGGCACCCCATTCTCGTTGGCACTTAATATGTCTGTGTCACAGAACTCAAAAAATAAGACAATCGCTGTAACACTTCCTACAATCACATTCAATGTTGCCAGCTTCAACCCATTCAAGCGCAAGGAGGCAATTGGAAAGACACGTTGGTATGAGAAGATTAAGATGAGTTACTCGATGAAGATGACCAACACAGTAAATGCTACTGAGGATCAGATATTCACGAAGGAGACGCTCAAGAACATGAAAAATGGTATACAGCATAACATTCCTATCTCTACGTCTCTCTCATTGTTTAATTACATCAATATTAGCCCTTCGTTTAACTATACCGAGCGTTGGTATTTTAAGAAGGTGAGCCAGCAGTGGAATAATGATACACATCAGGTAGAGACCCTTGATCCAGAGTATGGCTTCTGGCGTCTATATAACTACAATGCTTCAGTGTCGGCAAATACCACCATCTATGGTACTTATGTAGCGAAGAAAAAGGAGCGCAAATTGCAGGCTGTACGCCACACTATTACGCCTAACGTAGGATTTAGCTATGCTCCAGACTTTAGCCGTCAGAAGTATGGTTTCTACGAGACAGTACAGACCGATACTACGGGTAAGTTTAAGGTATACTCACCATTTACCGACAATGCCTATGGTGTTCCAGGTAGTGGTCAGCAGTTTGCACTTACCTTTGGTCTTTCACAGTCGCTTGAGGCAAAGATTCGCACTAAGGATACGGTAAAGAAGGTTAAGATCATTGACCAGATATCAATTAATGGCTCTTACAACTTCCTTGCAGACTCTATGCGACTATCTACCCTACCGATACAGTTGCGAACTACAATCTACCAGAATATCGCCCTTAACCTATCATTTACTCTCGACCCATACGAGGTATCACCACAGGGTGTGCGATACGATAAGCTTATGTGGAGCCGTGGTCTACCTGGACGTATTCAGTCGGCAAGCTGGAGCTTTGGTTACACATTTAAATCACGCGAAGATCAGTCTCGCCCAGCAGGAAATGATATCACATCACTCCCTGCAGAGTATTTCAACTCATGGTCCGATCCGTATGGAGAGCTAAACCCGGCAATGCGACGACAATGGATGGCTGGTCAATACTACGACTTCTCGATACCATGGAACTTTGGATTTAACTATAGTATCAGCTATAGTGCCCAATATATAAATAATGGTACTACTGGATATAATAAGAATATTCAGCAGACGATAAACTTCAATGCAAGTGTTAAGCTCACACCAAAGACGATGATTACAGCAACGTCGGGTTACGACTTTACAACACGCAAAATGTCTATGACCTCGATATCCATTGCCAGAGACCTCCACTGTTGGCAGATGTCATTCACATGGATTCCATTTGGTGCTCATAAGAGCTGGGCATTTAATATCGGTGTTAAGGCAGCATCGTTGGCTGACTTGAAATTCGATAAGAGTTACACGCAGTACGATTATATGTATTAATAATTATAAAGTCAAAGTTATTATAAGGAGTTGCCCGACGAACGGTTAGGCAACTCCTTATTTTTATAACTGTTTGATTACTGCTTTTTATATAGACTATAGCAGTAATTATCATAATTTATTATAACTTTGCATATATGAGTAACCTCGATGACATAGAGATACGTCATGACTCGCCGATGTATATCATCGCCAAGCCTGCAGGTGCGGCATGTAACCTACGGTGTAGCTACTGCTACTATCTCGAAAAATCGAGATTACTCAACTCCCCATCACAAATGATGTATTGGGAGTTTGAGGAGACCGACCAAGTGGCAGTACGTATGGGAGATTGGAAGATGGTGTCGAAAGGTGGCATACCTCACCTTTACAATCTTGCTAATGACCTACATGAAGATTATGACCTTGCCCAGGAATACCCCGACATCGTACGCCAAATGGTGGAAATCGCTCACTCTCAACATACCGAAAACTCCCATTTCAAGGTTACGATGCCACGTATAGAGTAACTATATTGCAATGGCAAAGCACTGTTCCTTGACCCTACTTTTCTATTATTGTCATGTGGCTTTTCAAACGAATAGGGAGTGTCCAATAAGTTTTTTGGGACACTCCCACCTTATATAAAGTTATATAACAATTAGAGGATGATTCTACTTTGTCATATTATAATCATAGAATCCAAAGACCTCGGTTGACACCTCGCCGAGCCAGCCACTCTTGGCGTTAACACCCACCTGCACCTTCACGAAGTCGATATAATCCAAATGTATAGGCTCGCACTCAAAGTCTATAGCATTCGATATCTTTAAGTGATTAGCATTAGCATCAGCATTGGCATTTTCTCCCTCTGTGAGGCGGTCGATAGGACTAAAGTTATCGGCATAGCCCCAGTCGTACTCCACATTCACCCAATAGGTACCATTACCCGAAGCATCGTAGTTGCGTGCTTCAAGGCAAGTACCAGTTAGTGTATAACTATCCTCCTCAATCCATAGTGGATAGTAGTAATCCTGGCGGTGGAACTGCGCGAGGTAGTCGATCTCACCACTATTGCCGAGGTTATCGGTCCACTGTACTGGCATCATTGTGCCTGTTGGGCGATAATAAGTTACAGAATACTCCTGAATAGTCTCTGGCTTACCCGTCTCCGAGCCTGCAAGCTCATACCATGTATCATCAGGCTCGCCATTGCCATTTTCATCCTGCATAACCCACACAATACCTGGCTCAGAGGATCCGCTGAACGAGTTACCAAGAATGGCAAGATCGTAGTCACCCGAATTATCGATACTATGGTCGAAACCTACAACTATATAGCCACCGAAGCCTCCCAAAGAGACCCAAATAGGATTAGGAGTACCATCGGCTTTTGTCTGCGACATTCGAGTCTCAGCGTAAGCGATGGCAGCCTCCCTTGTTGTCTGTGTACCGTCAAAGCCACCCGTCTTTGTTTCGTTAATAAACTGACCAGGTGCAGGGGTATAGTCGTATACTTTGTTCCAATCAGCCTTTGATGCACCACTCTTCGAACGATAGAAAGCACCCTCCACATAGGCGGTTACTGCGAACTTATGAGTAAGGGTTATCTGCTCGCCATCCTTCTCTGCTGTTGCCATAGCTGTAACGGTATATTCACCCGCAGCATCAGCAACAAAGACAAAAGAGGCATCACCAACCACCTTATCGCAATCATCAATCTGCCAAGTGTAAACTACGCCTTCGCCATTGCTTACTGAAGAGGGTTTAATTTGCAATTTACGACCAACGACAGTGTGATATGAAGTACGATCAAACTCCCACACAAATGGCATATCCTCAGCATTTACAACCTCTATTTGCACAGAGTCGCTATGCTTGCCATCCTCATTCATTGCAGTGGCAGTAATAGTATAGCTACCCACGGTCTCAGCTTTGAAGATATATGATAGCTCCTCTTCAGTTGCCGAAGGCTGACCATTGATACTCCACACAACGCTCGTTTGCAGTGTTGTTTCGCGCACCGTAGCATTTAGCTTAACTTCCGTACCTATGGCTACTGTCTGCTTTTTATTGCCTGCAATAGATACCATTGGCACCTCCAAAGCTATAACATCTACACGAATCTCCTCGCTATCTGTGCCTCCCTCAGTGGTAACACTTACAACGATAAAATACTCGCCAATCTCCTCGCCCACAAACGACAATGAGGGAGAAGTGCTAAGCACCTCTCCATTCATAGTCCAGCTATATGTTGCTCCCTCAGCAGATTCGTAGTTTGGCGCGATAACAATCTCACGACCCTCCTTAACGGTATATATTCCCGTATCACTATCGAGAATCATTTCGGGAGGCAACGCCGTCGTAATCTCCTCGTCTATATTGCAAGACGAGAAAATCGCAACGGTCACACTTAAAAACAAGAAATATAATATTTTTTTCATTCTCTATTATTTATCAAAACGAACAGCCACATCATCGTATGCAAAGTAACCAGGGATTGTGAAGCCGTAATTACCTCCCATATCCTCCGAATAGAGGAAGTTGAAACGCACCTTAGCTACAGGACCAAGCACACTCAAGTCCCATTTCTGCCAATCGGTCACGACATTCATACCCTGCACAAGATAGAACTCCGTCTCGGCAATAGGCTCTGCGTAGGCATCAGCATCGATATCATCAAATCCCTGAGCCGCAATCTTCAACCACGCATCGTCGTTAAGACCTTCCCAGCTACCACCGAAGGTGTTACCCTCCTCGCTCTTAACACCATTTACAAGCTGGTTGAGAGTGTAGTTAGTGTTAGTAACATACATGTGGTCAATAACACGACACTCACCATCTTCAAACGCGATTTCAGGAAGATTCTCAATGTATGTAAAGAAATCCTTATAGCCATAGTGTACACAGAAGTTATCACCAGAGTGTGGTGCAACAGGAATCATAAATTGAAGGTTAAACCAACCGAGGAAAGCATCTGCACCTGGCTGTCCAGCCCACTGATCAACATAATCCTGACCATAATATTTTGCAATATGCCTGTTGCGGTCCTCATCTTCGAAGCCCTCGCCCCAGTAGTTTGAGATGGCGTGACCACCACCCCAGAAGCAGTATGCATAGTTATCTGGGAACATGTGGTAGAGCTCTGTATTACCCTCATCCCACCATGTGTACATAGCATCCATCTGATCATTACCATAAGTCAATGGACCCATATATTGTGGATCATCAATAAGATCGCTCCAAGTAGTAATCTCCTTACCTGCGTAATCGTCAACATAGTCCAAATAGTAAGGCTCAAACTTAGCATCTGCATTCTCAAAAGTCAAAATTCGCAACTCGTATGGGAGTTCTGGCTCTGGCTTCTGTAGGTCTGCAGCAGCAATGGTTGTGCTAATACGCTGTGTATCACCCATAGCGAGATCCTTCTTAGGGCTCTTAACCTCTGTGTATGTCGAGCCATCCTCGAAGATGTAGTCAACAGTCAACTCTGTACCACTGATAGCTGCAGGAAGAGTTACCATTGCAGCAAAGACACCCTCATTTGCAGGCTGTAGCTCTACGCCCTCACCAAAGTTCAAGACAATCTGGTTTGATCCATTTACCACTGCGCTTTCCCACGCGTCATTCTTGTAGTCAAATACTCGTTCACCTGCCAAATACAAGCCCTCAGCAGCTGTTACTTTGATGTTAACCAACTTTGGCAACTGCTCATTCGACTTAGTGTCAAACCAAATATATGAGGTCTTATGTTCAAGATAGAAGATACCAAACTCATCAGCCACAGCATAGCCGAAATCACCATCATTACCCAAATTGGCATCGGCACTCTGAATAGTAAGCACGTTTGCAGTCTTGTTGCTACCTGTCATATTGTAGAAAATATGGAAAGCACCAATAGTTGATGGTGGGTTCTTCCATACAAACTGCGCCTGACTGCAATCCTCTGAGATCGCTTTACTCTTTATGCTACCCAACCAAATATAATCTCCCTTGCTCCAAAAATATGGAATTTGACTGCTATCAGGAGTACCAAAATGGGTACGTGTCTCAGCACTGCTGTAACCCGTAAGCACAAGTGGCTCTACCTCCTGCACATCGTAAATCAATTCGTCGCTCTTATTACATGATACTGCAAGAGCTAATGCACTGATAAATACAAATAACTTCTTCATAGTATTACACTTTTATTAGTTTTGTTTACATATCCTCCCAATCTGATGGCTCCTGCTGCTCATTCGAGAGAGCAAAACCTTTTTCAATTTCCACCTCCAAAACTTCGATGTTTGGGGTTTCGTAAATCTTTGTCTCCATAGTTATCGATTTTGTTTATATTTTAATTTATTGTTTCATTATCAATTCTACTATTGCACTCCAGAATGATAGGTTGCAAATCATCGATATATCGTGCCTTGAACTTATATTTAAGCATAATCTGTGGAGTAAGCTCAAATCTTTCACCTCGACCACGAGCCTCTACGCAATGACTAGCTACGATTGCGGCAAATAGCGCAGTGACATCCTCTAATGATAACTCCTGCTGAAGCGTGGCTTCAAATGTTATTCTACGAGATGTTTCAAGGTCATATGTATTGATACTCAGACGATAGTATTTGCCTGTTGATGGCATCTTCTTAAATGAATTGACAAATTGAGAGATGGAGATACGCTTCTGAATCGTTGCGTCGAATTTATCAATAATGGTGATCCACGCATAATGAATAGGACTCGCCACAAGCAAACAGTAGATATGGTTTGCCTGCGCGCGTAGAGCCTTAAAAAACTTCCACAAGTTGCTTTTGAGGATATGATTATCCTGCTTACAGCTATTAGTCTGGATAGAATCCATACTTTTAATGTGTTAAATGTAATTAGTTTTGATTTTAACTACACATACCAATAGCCAATGATGGAATACACTATTACACAATCACGCAATAATGTACCATAGTACTATGAGAAAACGGGGTACAATATACCCATAACTCACACTCGGCTAAAAATAATAGCAATTAAAAAAATACGTTGATTTCAACCCATCTCCCAGTAGGTAGAGATCCATTAAAACACAAGGCAGGTCTTCTGACTTATCCCCTTTATCGCGCCTTCCCGATTGTAATCAGTGGCAAAGAGTGCGATAAACAAACTCTTTTTATTAGGTTTTTACCCCGCGAGCAACATAATATTCGCTGCATACTCGGACTATTAAACCGTTATAAGAGTGGGATTTACAGCAACTGGTATTGTCCCAGACTTTCACTGGATTCCCTTTTCACCTTTCGTAACGCATGGTCCGTAAAGGCTCCTTATGTGTTGCAAAGATACAATTTTTTTATTTTGCAACACAATAATTACGATATTTTTAATATGTAAGAGGATTCTAACAATAATCAGAAAATATACAAGAAAATCAAAAACGCCCCCACGAGGAGGGCGTAAAACGAGAGTTGTGGGACAGAACTTCGGTTTTGTCCTTTTTTCATTTCTGGGCAGTGAAGACAGAAAATTATGGGTAAGTTTTTGACTTCAATGAGCGACTTTGGCAGTTCGCTCATTTTTCGTGAAATGTGCCTTGTAGAGCGTCTGGGCAGTGTTTGGGCAGTCTCTCGTCCTCACTAACTATTAGGTTTTTGGGGAGGATTTGTGAATAGTTGCTGGGCAGTATTTGGGCAGTTTCGCCTCTTTTTTGGGCGTTTTTTGGGCAGTTTTTTGGGCAGTTTTTAGACAAAAAAGACCGACTGGACTGCCCAATCGGTCTTTATAATTTGTTGATATTTAGGTTTTTAACCTTTATCAAGCGACTAATATTCCTCCTCGTTAAAGAAGAAATCATCCTTTGCTGGGTAGTCGGGCCAGATGTCCTCGATTGACTCGTAGATATCACCCTCATCCTCGATCTCGCGGAGATTCTCCAAAACCTCCAATGGTGCGCCTGAACGCTCTGCATAGTCAATCAACACCTCCTTGGTTGCTGGCCATGGTGCATCCTCCAACTTTGATGCAAGCTCTAATGTCCAATACATATCACTAAAGTTTTAAGTTTTAAATTTCTGTATATTAACGTGTAGTTCTTCTATTTAGCGCACAAAAGTATAAAATTATTTTTTATCTCCAACATTATACGCCAAATTATTTGAAACTCAATCTTTTCACAACATTATGGTATCCACAAAATCTCCTCAACGCCCAAACGCTCAGTGAGCAATCTACCGAGGTTATAAAAATAATCTGACAAGCGGTTCAAATAGCGAAATACAGAGTCGTCAACAGGCGATATCTCTGATGCTCGCAACGCTGCACGCTCCGCACGACGGCATATTGTACGGCATACATGGCACATTGAGACTGTGCGATGACCGCCAGGGATAGTGAACTTAGTAATAGCAGGTATCTCAGTCTGCATGCTATCTATCGCCTTTTCCAGCTCCTCAACACGTTCCTCTGCTACAGGTGTAATCTTACCCTCACCACCTTTACCAATAGCCAAGAGAGCAGCAACAGTCATAAGCTGAGACTCAACACTACGTAGCTCTCCAACGATACGCTCAGTGAGCACACTACCGATACTTCTCACGGCTGTACATCGCTCATCTGTACACAACGTATCTGCAAGAAGGGCGATATATGCCGTTAGCTCATCAACCGTGCCATAGGCTTCAACTCTGAGATCCGTTTTCGACACACGCTCACCGCCAATTAGCGATGTTGTTCCCTTATCACCTGTTTTAGTATATATCTTCATATTAGCACATGTTTTAACGTAACACTACAAGCAAAATCGCTGTCGTGGTAGGTGGTTATTAAATATCAACAGATAAGCACGATTATCAACCGTAGTGGATGGATGGCAATCAATAATTCGTTGACATACCTCCCATCGCTCACGGTTATTATACGGGCTCATGATACAAAGTGTAGCACCTATACTGCGTGCATATGTGGCAAAAGCCTCAAGATTTGGGTATCGAATATCGAGTGTAGCAATAATAATATCAGCCTCAGACATCGAGTCAATTATCCAGCTACGATACTCACACACCAACATAAGATTTGCAAGTTCCACGCAACGACGCTTAGCAATACCATGCTCCTCAAGTGTGGTATATATATCACACTCAGGATTATATAGCTTTCGTTGCATAAATACCTGACGAACAATCTTATAGATATAAGGCGAGTGAACACCATGCCCACGGAAATAACGTGCGCGACGAATATATGATGGCAGGTATGATAAATCCTGCAATCGTTGTTTAAGTGTTCTACCCGACCTCTTCATAACAGACTACCCTACTTTTTAAGCTGTCCTGCAAGGCGACCTGTCGAGAATGCCACCTGCATATTATATCCGCCTGTATTTGCGTCGATATCGAGCACCTCACCAGCAAAATACAATCCCTTGACAAGCGTAGACTCCATAGTATACTTATTGACCTCAGAGCAATCAACACCACCAGCCGTAACGATAGCATACTGGAATGGCGCATAGTCGGAGATTGGGAATACCATGCCCTTCAAAATCTTGACAAGGCGCAACTTTTCAGCATCGGTCAACTTGCTAACATATGTCTTAGAGTGGAAATCCACCTCCTTTGCCAAAGGCACAACAAGCTGCTTAGGCACCAACTTACGCAACAACTCTGAGAAGAACTCATTAGGCTGCATCTCGGCAATCTCTCGCTCGATACGAGCAATAAGAGTCTCCTCATCTAGTGCTGGTTTAAGGTCCACCACAATCTTCACACGCTTCTCATCGATGATGGCATCCACAGCATCACGGCTCATACGCAATGCCACAGCACCCTCTATACCACGCTCCGAGAATCCTAACTCACCAAACTACTCCTGAACAAGCTCATTATCGACATATAGCTTTGCACCGACATTCTTAAGAAGTACTCCATTCATATACTCCTTCTGTGGATGCGACGTTACGAGTGGGGTCAACGATGGACGCACAGGCTCAATATTATGACCTAACGAGGCAGCAAACTCATAACCATCACCTGTAGAGCCTGTAGATGGGTAGCTCACACCACCTGTACAAACTATTACATGCTGCGTCTCCTCTCTACGCTCAAAACCACGAGCATTGCGATAACGCACACCTGTAACCTTACCTCCTAGGGTCTCGATAGCCGTAACCTCGGTCTTATACATAATCTTCACGCCCTTATCCTCGCAGAAGTCAACAAGGGCGTTAGCGATGTCCCACGCCTTACCACTCTTTGGGAATACACGCTCACCACGCTCAGTCTCAAGTTTCACACCCTGACGCTCGAAGAAGCGCACAGTAGCGCGATTGTTGAACTCAGCAAACGCCACAGAGAAGAAATCAACATTCGTACGTACCTTCTCAAGAAACTCCTCAGCAGGACGCGCATTTGTAAGGTTACAACGCCCCTTACCCGTAATACGTATCTTACGTCCGGCTTTCTCCATCTTCTCCATTAGAAGTACCGAATGTCCATTCATCGCGGCTGTACCTGCTGCCATAAGACCTGCAGCTCCAGCACCAATAACTATTACATCGTATCCCATATTATACCTTTATTTCAACAAAGATAATAAAAATTTTGTAATCACCCTACTTCTTTTGTTTCGATCTTAGACGGGTGATGCCATCGATAAAACATAATGGATGCGTTGGAGCACCAGGAAGCCATAAGTCGACATGGTACTTATCAAAGAACCTACGGTCAACAGCCTCGCTCTCGGCATACAATCCTCCCGACACTGCCTCCGAGCCTGCTACAACCAAAATCTTTGGCTCAGCGATAGAGTTATAGCATATATCAAGAGCCTCTGCCATATTCGAAGATATTGGACCTGTAAGTACTAAGCCATCAGAGTGGCGTGGCGATGCTGTAAAGCTAACACCAAAGCGCCCAAAGTCGAAGTTTACATTGCCTGTGGCATTTAGCTCCATCTCAACAGAACAATCGCCACCTGCTGACACCTCTCTTAACTCCAATGCCTTTCCAAAATACTTTGCTATTTCTGGGCGAATAACCGATGTGTCGAATTTGGGTGCTGTCTGACCAGCCTCCACTACAAGATCTTCACGACGCGTTGCAGCAAGGCGATGCTCATTAGTAAACTTTATGTTCTTAGGCGCACATTTCTGACACTCGCCACAGAACAAACAACGACCCATATCGAGTGTAAATGGAGCAACTGTAATAGCTCCCGTAGGACATATCTTTGCTGCGCGCTCAATATCACCCTTATCCTTGCTATCGGTAAGTAGTGGGAAACCACGAAACTCCTCAGTAAGAGTTACAGCATCCAAATCTGGAATATATTGCCATCCGTGGCTATGTAGTATCTTTGCTTTTCCAAATAACATACTCTCAAAATTTTAGTTCCGCACCCGACTATAAGTCGTGACCGCAGTAGGATAGGTTAAAACTCTTGTTATTAATAGGGAAGTCGGAAATACCCTCCGAACGTACCGCAATGGCAAGACCCAACCAGTTATGAAGACTTGGGTCCTTAATCTTATACTTTGCAATATTGCCCTTATCGTCTGTCAATGCCACATGGCAAATCTCACCACGCCAACCCTCAACAAGCGAGAATGACAACGACTCAGCTGCCAACGGTGCCTCATAATCTGGGGCAGGGATATTCTCTCCTGGTGTATACTCTGCCAAAGCCTTCTCAATATAGTCAGCACTCTGAAGCACCTCATCCATACGTGTTGCGAGACGAGACATAACATCGCACTCATGCTTTAGTATAGCCTCATGCTTAATCTCGGTATAATAACCCCAAGGGTGCGTAGCACGCAAGTCACGTAGCAATCCGCTGGCACGAGCTGCCTGACCAACACCACCAATACGTATCATCTCGCTCTTTGGAACAAGACCACACTGATCGAAACGTGCAAGAAGAGTCTTATCCTCAAGGATATCATCACGCACCTCGTTATATCTACGACGTACATCGGCAATATTCTTTCGAATCATAGCTATCTTCTCAGCAGTAAGAGGATGATTACTACCACAAGGACGTATAACACTCTTTCCAAAACGATTACCACACCACGCCTGCGATGTATTGATAGTTACTGTACGCAACGCCTCACACGCCACCTGATAAAGCTGGAAGCCGATATCTGTTGCCAAAGCACCTGTATCTGCAAGATGCATAGCAATACGCTCCAACTCAATGGCAATCATACGCTCAAGATTTAGGTTCTTTGACGCCTGCTTTCCTGCCAACTTCTCAACAACCTCAGCATACGCCGTAGCATGACCTACTGCAGTATCGCCAGCGATAGACTCCGCGATAAGCGTCTGGCGCAATCTATTTTGGTTACGCACTATCTCACCCTCAACACCGCGATGCTGATATCCGAGAGCTATCTCAAGGTGGAGAACCTGCTCTCCATCACAGATAAAGCGGAAAGCACCTGGCTCGATGATACCTGCATGAATAGGACCCACATTCACTTCATGAAGCTCATCGCCCTCAATAGTATAGAATGGGTAGCTATCCATTGTTGAACTTTTATCACGACGATCGTGACTAAAGCGCAAAGGCTTAAGCCATGGATGGCTATCGAAAGGAATGCCATATAGCTCATGCATCTCGCGCTCGAATGGATGGAATTGTGGATGGATGGCTGTTAGCGATGCCAAACCCTCTGCATAGTAATCTGGAACAAACGATGTTACAAGCACCTCTGATGTCTTGTCATCGAGAAGAATCATATAGAACTTCAAACCTTGCTCAATCTCCACAGCGAAGTAATGACCTACATGGTAGCGAACATCATTCATGCGCTCCTTAAGGTCGTTATATAGGTCTACATACTCAACAACAGGGATATCCTTAATGGCAACTGCAGTAGCCCTATTATCTGTTATATGATATAGTTTCATAGCATTAGTCGATATTAATTATAACATCAATTGCATCGCGCAAAAAGTCGGGCTGCCATACACCTGCAACAATAGCCACAATAAGAAGCACTGCTGCTGAATATGACAAACGACGATTTACTGCCGATAGGTGTACCTCATCCTGATTAATCTGATAACCAAGACGTAGTGAACGACGCCATATAGAGTAGATTACTACACACATCAATATAAGCATTATTGCAAGCAACCACCAACTACCTACAGATATTATCTCCGAGAAGATCATCACCTCTGACACAAAGAGTGGCGATGGTGGGAATGCCAACAACACAAGCGTACCGAGGATAAAACCAATAGCACCAACGCGATTGATATTCATATAGTTACCTATACGATTGATACTATAGCTATCGTAGATATGACGCATAATGCCCACCTGGTAGAACATCGAGCTCTTAACTAGGGTATGACACATAACATGGAATACTGCAGCCCATAGAGCAACACCTCCAATACCCATACCAATAGCTACAATACCCATATTCTCTACAGTAGAGTATGATAAGAAGCGTTTATAGTTGTTTGTACGACGAAGGAACATTGCACCTACTGCCAACGACAAAATACCAATAAGAATCATCAAGTGACGTGCCCACACGAATACATCACCTGCCGCAGCATATACTGAATAAATGCGATATATAGATACAAAACCTGCGTTTACAAGAGCTGTAGAGATAAATGCCGATGCAGGAGCTGGAGCAGCATAGTTAGCATCAACGCCCACAGTGTAGAGTGGGAATATCTCCATCTTACAGCTATAGCCTACAACAATAAGCAAGAATGCAACCTTCAAATAGAGTGTATTACCCTCAGCGATAACCTCTCTTAACGAAGCGTAATCCAAAGCTCCATGATGTGCAACAGTAGAGAGCAGCAAAATACCAAGATATGCCATGGCAATACCTGTAGAACATACGAAGATATACTTCCATGTAGCCTCCAACGAGTGCTTAAACTCACGGTGATAGATAATACCAGCAGAACAGATTGTTGTAGCCTCAAGGAATACCCATGTCATAGCCACATTGTCCGAGTAATATACACAGCTTATTGCCAAAGCAAGCAACATGAGGATAGTATAATATGCCTTATACGATGCTATAGATACATTCTCTGCCTTAAGGTATGACGAAGAGTGAATAAGCGTAAAACCAAGCACCGCAGTCATAAGGATATGGAATACTACAGCAAGTGTATCTGCCTTGAAGATGTACAGCATAAGGCTATCCATTCTACCGAAACACAATAGCAATGTTACGGCTACTACCTGCACACCAAAGAATAGACCTGCGAAAATATGTACGGCACGCTCAGTGCGAACAGCAAGAGGTGCTATGGCAAGTAATAGTGATAGTATAATATATATAAGCATTTCCATCGTCGTTAGTCTTTAATAGAGGTTAGTGCATCTGTCTCGTCAGTATGTATCTCATTATCCATACGCTTAAGGAACATACCGAGGATAACAATAGAGACAAGGATATCAAGCATAATAGCGAGATTGATGAGGAGTGGGAACTCAACACCAATAGCCATTGAGAACATAAACACGCCATTCTCGATAACGAGGAAACCAATAAGATGTGCAAAGATACGCTTGCGCATAACTATCAAGATCAAACCCGAAAGCAGAGCATAGAGTGCCACGCCAAAGAATATCATATCAGTACGATCATCAGCCATATAGTAGGTGATAGTACAACTTGCCACAAGAGCAATAATCGACATTACCAAAGCACCAAACTGCGACGATGATGCATGGATACGATTAATCTTCGTACGCTTGATGACATACAACAATATGGCAGGAATTACAATAGCCTTGAAGATAAAGGTCTCAACTACAATAAATCCCAACTCCACAGGATGAAAAGCATGCATACGCGCTATAGCAATACCAAAGAGCAACAAACCCTGAATGGCAAGTATAGAGGTCTGATTACGGAAGCGATCAGCTATCGAGAGATAGATGAGCGTCAACACATAGAGAATTATTAGTGATAGTATCATAGCTCTATTATATTTCTATGTTTTGGATTAGTAAGAAACCTGTGAGTAGTACGAGTGCCGACATCGCTACAATTGTGAGGATGTAGGTGATGTTGCGAGAGAGTTTATTACGCGCACGTAGTGACTCCACAACACCGATTGACACTCCTGTTATAATTATTGCCATTGGAACAGCAAACCACCAGTGGAACGACACCGCAACAGCAATGGCATTAGCCGCAATAACTGCGAAGATGGCATTCTTCAACCATCCTGCAATATGGATAAACGCCATGTCTACACCAGAGTAATCGAGACACATAACCTCATGAATCATCGTAAGCTCAAGGTGAGTCTTAGGGTCGTCAACTGGCACACGTCCCGCCTCGATAATCATAATAACAACAAATACGTATGCCACCATAAGAAGCACAATCGTAAGGTTCATGTCGAGCTCCTGCGCCATAGAGAAGATATCGGCGAACGATGAATATCCACAGAAAAGAGCCAACGTAGCCAAGCCCATCATAAGGGCAGGCTCAACCAATGCACCATATAAAGCCTCACGCGCAGCACCCATACCCTCAAACGAGCTACCTGTATCCAACGCAGCGAGGATAATAGCTACGCGAGAGAGTGCCAACAAATAGGCTACAAGGATAATATCGCCATGAAACGAGAGCATAGGCTCAAGGTCTGCAACTGGGATAAACAAGAAGGCTAACAATGCACCACCAAGATATACGGCAGGAGCAATGCGGAAGAGTGCCGTTGTAGTTGTTGAGTAGACCGCGCCCTTCTGCAACTGCAATCTAACGTTATATATATGCTGGAAGAAGCGAATACCCTTTCTTCCCGCAAGCAATGCTCGTGTACGATTGATTACGCCTGTAATAGAGAGCGCAACAACAACCATTAGCAAAGTATTTAAGAGTTTTACTAACATAATTTTCTGAAGTTAGGGTTATAGTATACCAACAATTGTAAGGATAAGCACCACAACGAAGAATGCCAAAGCGAAGGTGATGTAATTATTTACACGACCAGTACGCAAGCGCATAACCCATTCGTTAATACGATGCATCATCTTCACCCACCATGTTCCGAACAATGAGTCTACCTTATCCTTATGCTCAATACGATAGTTATGTGGCGATGGGAAGATCTCCGACTTATCAACAGCGCGACCATCCACAGCATCCTTCATAAGAGGCTTGCCAATACTCTCCAAACCCTCAGAGAATGATTCGCCGGTATACTGCATACGTACATTTGATGCAGTAAAACCACATCCCCAGGTTGGACCCTGCTCAATCTTGCGGTTGCTCTGTAGCTTATGCTTCAACACAAATAGAAGCAAAACGATAGCTATCAACACCCAAGCCACAGCACTTAACGACTGAAGTGTTGGAACAAAATGGTTAACAGCAATGCTATTATCGGCACCAGAGATAGCCTCAGCAACGATTGTAATAGGACGTATAGCAAACTGTGGGAAAAGACCGATAAAGAGGATAAACACAGCAGGAATAGCCATAGCACCTATTCGCAAATTATCAACCTCCATAGACTCCGCCACATGATGCGAACGTGGTGAGCCGAGGAATACAACGCCATAGAGCTTTGTGAATGCCAAAACTACAATACCACCGATAAGCGATAGCGCAATAATACCTGCTATAGAATATAGCACCTCATGACCATCGCTCACGCCATTAAACATTCCGATATAGATGAGAAGCTCCGATACAAAACCATTTAATGGAGGAAGCGCGCAGATAGCAATTGTAGCAAACAACATCAATATAGCTGTAACGGGCATGTGTTTTGCCAAGCCTCCCATCTGATTCATCGTTGTTGTGTGCATCATCGAATAGATGTTACCTGCGCTAAAGAAGAGCATGCTCTTAAACAACGAGTGGTTAACAGTATGCAACAATGCACCACACAAGCCACACATACCAATAAGGTTACTACCAGCAGCATGACCTACAGCAGCAATACCTAAGCCGATAAGTATAACACCGATATTCTCAATACTTGAATATGCCAACAAACGCTTAACGTCGTTCTGCATAGCTGCAAGTATAACACCCCAAAGACCTGTTACGATACCAGACAACAATACGATTAAACCTATATCGTAGAGTAGCTCAGTATTATGATCAATAGCCTGCATAAGACGCATAATACCATAGACACCCGTTTTAATCATCACACCCGACATTATTGCCGACACGTGCGATGGTGCTGCTGGATGCGCCTCAGGAAGCCAGATATGCATTGGGAAGAGACCCGCCTTCATACCAAATCCGATGAAGAGTATCACGAAGAGTGGCAGCGGAGTTGCTACTTTAAAATACTGCTCTACAGCCGAGAAGTTTGCCGAGCCTGTAACATTATAAAGCAACACAAAACCTACGACAAGGAACATAAAACCGATATGCATCATAACCAGATAGTTTAGTGCAGCACGACGTACCACCAAACGATCTGCCTCAAAAAGGATGAGGATAAATGAGGCAATGGTCATAAGCTCCCACGAGAATAGGAATGAGAAACCACCACTTGACATTACCACCAACATCATCGACACAACAAGCAACACCAATGCTGTGTAGTGCAATGAGAAATGGCTCGATGAAAAACGCTTCATATACCCTGCGACATATCCGCGGGAATAGAGCACGGTTGCCATTGCAGCAATAGAGATAATTACCAAGAAGAGTGATGACAATTTATCTACCGCAAAACTCTCCTCGCCAAACATCGACGTTGAGAATGTTGCTATTGTCACCATACCCTCATTGAATGCCTTAACTGCAAATGTCAAAGCTGCTGCGGCAGTTACAGCAATAGTAGCCGTTGCAACCCACACTTTATGACGTAGCGGAGCAACAAAAATAGCCACTATGACAACTAAAGCTGCCAGTAAAGTGTACAAATACATCATCTATTTAATATTGAGTTATAGCTTATTTATGGTTGAAGTAACAACCGTTGCTACTACCGCTGCGGTCTCAGTTCGCAGACGCTCCTTGCCCAGCGATATAGCCTTAAATCCATTTTCGAGTGCAAAGGTAATCTCTTCTTCCGAAAAATCACCCTCTGGACCTATTAAAATTAGGGTATCACCACCTTTTTTTATCAATTTACCCAGATACTCCTTATCACCCATCGCATCATTACAATGTGCAATAAACTTATCGCCTTCGAATGGAAGCTTAACCACATCCTTAAATCGAGTGAGTGGATGAAGTATTGGATGATATGCCTTAAGCGACTGTTTTACTGCCGAAGTGATAACCTTCTCCTCGCGCTCATCCTTAATCTGGCGACGCTCGCTATGGTCACATTCAAGCGGATATACCTCAGAAACACCAACTTCGGTAGCTTTTTCTAAAAACCATTCGAAACGATCGATATTTTTTGTTGGTGCTACAGCCATGACCAATCGGTATGACATTTTCTCATACTCTGCAGTAGTCTCTACCACCTCAACCACACAATGTTTTACATTGTCACTCACCACTTTACAGCGATACATATTACCCTTACCATCTGTCAGATGAAGCTCATCACCCACGCGCATACGAAGCACTCTAATGCAGTGTTTCGACTCCTCCTCAGGTAAAGTATACTCTGGGAGTGTAATTTCTGGAGCATAAAAAAGTTGCATTGCCAATAATTTTTTTAACTTTGCAAAGTTAATTAAAAAATATTATAGATGAAACGTCTTTTATTATTATCGTCATTATTGTTTGCTATGACTATGAATCTATCATGTAGCAGCGAAACCTTAGTTGAGGAGAATAACCCTCTTCTTGAGGAGTGGACAACCGAATTTGGAGTTCCTCCATTTGATAAAATTCGTACCCAGCATTTCGAGCCTGCCTTTGAGGAGGCAATGAAGATGCACAATGAGGAGATTGCCGCTATCGTTAACTCTGAGACAGAGCCTACGTTCGAAAATGTTATTGTAGCATTGGATAACGCTGGCATCAAGCTATCGGAGATTAACCTTATTTTTGGTATGCTCTCATCATCTGATCTTGATGCAGAGATGCAGGAGGTGCAGAACCGAATCATTCCTCGTATCGAGGAGCACTTCAACAGCATCATGCTTAATGAAGGTCTTTTTGAGCGCGTTAAGGCTGTATACGACAAGCGCAATAGCTTGAAGCTTGACGATGTACAGATGCGACTTGTAGAGAAGACATACAATGAATTTGTTCGCTCAGGTGCATTGCTTGAGGGCGAGGCAAAGGAGCGTCTAATGAAGATAAATGCTGAGCTTTCTGAGCTTTCAATACGTTTTGGTAATAACCTACTCACCGAGAATGGTAGTTTTGAGCTTCTTCTTAACGCTCAGCAGGTAGCAGACCTCCCTGAGGGCGTTCGCAACCAGGCAGAGGAGAGTGCAAAGGCTGCTGGCAAAGAGGGCTACCTCTTTACACTTGATAAGCCAAGCATGCTTCCATTCCTAACATACTCAAAGAACCGCGACCTTCGTCGTGAGCTTTACAACGGATATATTATGCGTTGTAACAACGATAACGAGTATGACAACAAGCAGTTGGCTGAGGATATGGCACGCCTTCGCGTGGAGAAAGCAAACCTTCTCGGCTTCAAATCATACTCACACTACGTAACCGACGATCAGATGGCGGGTACTCCAGAGGCTGTATATGAGCTATTGGAGGAGATTTTCGAGCCAGCTGTTGAGTCAGCAAAGCGTGAGCTTGAGGAGATGAAGGTGCTCTTTGCTAAGGATCACCCAGGCGAGACCTTCGAGAAGTCTGATTGGTGGTACTATGCTGAGCAGGTACGCAAGCAGAAGTATCAGCTCGACGAGGATGCTATTCGCCAGTATTTGTCATTGGACAACGTTCGCGATGGTATGTTCTACCTTGCTAACCGCCTTTATGGTGTAACATTCCGCCCTATTGCTGCACCTCGCTACCATAAGGAGTGTACAGTATATCAGGTTCTCGACCACGACCAGTCACACGTAGGTGTACTCTATATCGACCCATATCCACGTAAGTCTAAGAGCGGTGGTGCTTGGTGTGGTAATTTCACAGAGCAGCGTTATGTTAATGGCGAGCGTAAGGCTCCTGTACTTGGCATCGTATGCAACTTCACACCTCCTGTTGGTGATACCCCATCACTACTCTCTTTCGATGAGGCTGAGACAATGTTCCACGAGTTTGGTCACGCTCTTCACTTCCTATTTGCAGATGTTCGCTACCGCGGTCTAACAGATGTTGAGGGTGATTTCGTTGAGCTTCCATCACAGATTATGGAGAACTGGGCATTCGAGCCAGAGATTATGAAGGAGTATGCCACACACTATAAAACAGGTGAGGTAATTCCTGATCGCCACATTGCTAAGATTCAGAAGGCTGCACTCTTCAACCAGGGATTTACAACGACTGAGCTTGCAGCAGCTGCACTTATCGATATGGATATCCACTCTTTGGAGAGCTACACAGATATGAACATTAACGATTTTGAGAAGTATAACCTTGCTACTCGTCGCGGTCTTATTCCTGAGATTGAGCCACGTTATCGCTATACATACTTTGCTCATATCTTTAATGGTGGCTACTCTTCAGGCTACTACTTCTACCTTTGGGCAGAGGTGCTTGATAAGGATGCTTTCGCTGCATTCAAGGAGAGCCGCGATATCTGCGACAAGGAGTTAGCACACAGCTTCCGCTATGATCTATTGGCTCAGGGAGGTCAGCGCGCAGGTATGGATATGTACCGCAAGTTCCGTGGTGCAGACCCTGACAAGACTGCAATGCTTAAGGCACGTGGTCTTTGGACAGAGCCTGTAGTAGAGAGCGAAGAGGATGAGGTTATGGAGACAGACTCAGAGTTTAAGCCAAAGGTTGCTAACCAGCCAGGTCGTCCTGTAATGCCTGCACCTAAGGCTCCTATCAAATAATAACCCAGCAACGATTGTTGAAACCATTAAATAACTATTTATGAAAAAAGTACTTTTTATTATGTCAGCATTGACTATGGGTCTTGTTGGTTGCGGTAACACCGACGATATCAACAACAACCCTCTTGTGGCTGAGTGGGACACACCATTCCAGACACCACCATTTTCAAAGATTGAGCTTAAGCACTACGAGCCTGCTATCGACTACGCTATCGAGCAGAATCGTGCTGAGATTGATGCTATCATCAACAACCCTGAGGCTCCAACATTTGAGAATACTATCGTTGCTATGGCTGAGTCAGGCGAGTTGCTTGGTCGTGTAACAGGTGTATTCTATGTTTTGAACAACTGCGTAACATCTCCTGAGATGCAGCAGATCGCTCTTAACATCTCTCCAAAGCTTACAGCTCTTTCAAACGACGTATCGCTCAACCCAGAGCTTTTCGCACGTGTTAAGGCTGTATATGAGCAGCGTGAGTCTTTGACACTCGATCAGGAGGATAAGATGCTCCTTGAGGAGACTTATAAGGGTTTTGCTCGTTCAGGCGCATTGCTTGAGGGTGAGGCACAGGAGAAGTATCGTCAGTATACAACAGAGCTTTCACAGCTTACTTTGGAGTTCGGTCAGAACGCATTGAAGGCTACAAATGCATTTGCTCTTAACATCACTGACGAGGCTAAGGTTGCTGAGCTTCCAGACTTCGTAAAGGAGGGTCTTGCAGCTGAGGCAGCAGCACGCGGCGAGGAGGGTTGGACCGTTACTCTCGACGCTCCAAGCTATGGTCCTTTCATGACCTACTCTTCACAGCGCGATCTTAAGGAGCAGCTCTACAAGGCATACAACACACGTGCTAAGGGTGGCGAGTTCGACAACATGGAGAACATCCGCAAGATTGCTAACCTGCGTCTTCAGATTGCCAACTTGCTCGGCTATGAGACATACGCTGACTACGTTTTGGAGGATCGTATGGCTGAGAACCGCTCAACTGTAACAGGCTTCCTTAACGAGCTTTGTGACGCTACAATGGGCTACGCACAGAAGGATGTAGAAACAGTTACTGCATTTGCTCGTGAGCTCGGTTTCGAGGGTGAGCTTATGCCATGGGACTGGGGCTACTACAACGAGAAGTTCAAGGAGGCAAAGTATGCTATCAACGATGAGCAGATTAAGCCTTACTTGAAGCTTGAGAACGCTACAGAGGCTGTATTTATGTTGGCTGGCAAGCTCTATGGCTTGACATTCACTCCAGCACCAGAGATTGAGACTTACCATCCAGAGGCTACTGCATACGAGGTTAAGGATGAGAATGGTGAGGTTATGGCTATTCTTTATCTCGACTTCTTCCCACGCGAGTCTAAGCGTCAGGGTGCATGGATGACTGAGTTCCGCGGTGTTAAGGTTAAGGATGGTGTTGAGCAGCGTCCATTGGTGCAGCTCGTTATGAACTTCACAAAGCCTACTGCTAACACTCCATCACTTCTTACATTTGATGAGTTCACTACATTCCTCCACGAGTTTGGTCATGGTCTCCATGGTATCCTCGCAAAGGGTAAGTATGAGTCTATCAACGGTACAGCAGTAAAGCGTGACTTCGTTGAGCTTCCATCACAGATTATGGAGAATTGGGCAACTGAGAAGGAGTACCTCGACCTTTGGGCTAAGCACTATGAGACAGGTGAGGCTATGCCAGCAGAGCTCATCGAGAAGCTTATTGCTGCTAAGAACTACCTCGCAGCTTACTTCAATATCCGTCAGCTCTCATTCGGTATGCTCGATATGGCATGGCACACTATCACAACTCCATACGAGGGTGATGTTCTTGCATTTGAGCTTGAGGCATTGAAGCCTACACAGGTAATGCCTGTTGTTGAGGGTTGCGCTATGGGTCCAAGCTTCACACATATCTTCTCTGGTGGCTATGCT
>JAGBUS010000041.1 GCA_017630735.1 Alistipes sp.
CAGGCCCTTGCGGTCCTTGTAGCGAGATCCACTTCGATCTTCGCGACGAGGAGGAGGTTGCAAAGATTCCTGGCCGCGAGATGGTAAATATGAGCCACCCACAGGTTATCGAGATCTGGAACCTTGTGTTTATGCAGTTCAACCGCAAGGCTAATGGCTCTTTGGAGGCACTTCCTGCGAAGAACGTAGATACAGGTATGGGCTTCGAGCGTTTGTGTATGATTCTTCAGGGCAAGAAGTCAAACTACGACACCGACGTATTCCAGCCAACTATCTCTCGTATCGCAGCACTTTCAGGCAAGGAGTATGGCAAGGATGAGAAGGCAGATGTAGCAATGCGCGTTATCGCCGACCACCTACGTGCCATTTCATTCTCTATCGCCGATGGTCAGCTTCCTGCAAATGCTAAGGCAGGCTATGTTATCCGTCGTATCTTGCGTCGTGCAGTACGTTACGGTTACACATACCTCGGCTTCACCGAGCCATTCATCTGCAAGTTGGTTAAGGGTCTTGTGGAGCAGATGGGTCACCAGTTCCCAGAGCTCATAGCACAGCAGACTCTTATCGAGCGCGTTATCGAGGAGGAGGAGGCATCATTCCTCCGCACTTTGGCTACAGGCATCAACCTCTTGGAGGGCGTTATTAAGAAGTCTACAAATGGTAAGATTTCAGGTAAGGATGCCTTTGTTTTGTACGACACATACGGTTTCCCTATCGACCTTACTGAGCTTATTGCAAAGGAGCAGGGTGTAGGTGTTGACCTTGAGGAGTTTGAGAAGGAGCTTCAGCAGCAGAAGGAGCGTTCACGTAATGCTGCATCACAGGATATCGACGACTGGCAGGAGATTATGTCAATCAGCGAGAGCAAGTTTATTGGCTATGACCAGCTTGAGGCTGACATCAATATTGCTCGTTATCGCTGTGTTAAGACTAAGAACTCTACAACATATCAGCTCGTATTCGACCAGACTCCATTCTATGGCAACTCTGGTGGTCAGATTGGTGACACAGGTTATATCGAGAGCGCTAACGAGAAGATTGAGATTATCGCCACTGAGAAGGAGAACGGTCTTATCATCCACATTACAAAGAAGTTGCCAGAGAATCCATCTGCAACATTCCGCGCTGTGGTAGATGCCGAGGCTCGTCAGAAGATTGCAAATAACCATACTGCAACACACCTTGTAGATTACGCATTGCGTACAGTGCTTGGTTCACATGTTGAGCAGAAGGGTTCACAGGTAGGTCCTATGGGTCTTCGTTTCGACTTCTCACATTTCCAGAAGGTTACAGCTGAGGAGATTCGCGAGGTAGAGAAGCTTGTAAATAAGCTTGTTCGTGAGAACTACCCACTCAATGAGAACCGCGAGGCTACAATGGCTGAGGCTGAGGCAGCAGGTGCTATCATGCTCTTTGGCGAGAAGTATGGCGATAAGGTACGTATTGTAAACTTCGGTCCTTCAACAGAGCTTTGTGGTGGTACTCACACATCTGCAACAGGTACTATCGGTATGTTCAAGATTATCTCTGAGAGCGCAATCTCAGCAGGTGTACGCCGTATCGAGGCTGTTACAGGCGAGGCTTCAGAGTCACTTATCTACGCAACACAGGATATGGTCAGCTCAATCGAGCAGATGGTACACAACCCTAAGGTATTGCAGGCTATCGAGAAGATGATGGAGTCAAACGACTCACTCAGCCGCGAGGTTGCAGAGATGCGTAAGGAGAAGGTTGAAAAGTTGGCTGAGGGTCTTGCTGAGAATACACCTTTGCGCAATGGCGTTAAGCTTATCACTCACACTGCGAAGTACACTCCTGAGGTGATGAAGGACTTGGCATTTGGTTTGCGCCAGCGTGTATCGGAGCGTCTTGTTATGGTTATTGGTAACCTCTTCGACGGCAAACCTACACTCAACATCATGCTTTCAGATGATATGGTAGCTGCGGGTGTTGATGCTGGTGCTACAGTTCGCGAGGCAGCTAAGCTCATTAACGGTGGTGGTGGTGGTCAGAAGCACTATGCTACTGCTGGTGGTAAGAATCCTGATGGCTTGCAGGCTGCTGTAGACAAGGCTGTTGAGATGATTATGGAGAAGTTGAACTAATTGATGAATTAACATACAATAAAACAATGAGTCAGAAAGTATTATTGATGATATTGGATGGCTGGGGTATTGGCGACCGCACTAAGTCAGATGTCATCTACTCTATGAATCCAGAGTATATCAACGCTATGACGGAGCGTTATCCCCACGCTACGTTGTTGACCGACGGCGAGAATGTAGGCTTGCCAGAGGGTCAGATGGGTAACTCAGAGGTTGGCCACTTAAATATTGGTGCTGGTCGCGTAGTATATCAAGACTTGGTAAAGATTAACCGCGCGTGCCGCGATAACTCAATCCTTGAGAACGTAGAGATTGTTAAGGCTTTCGAGTATGCTAAGGCTAATGGTGTAAACGTACACTTCATGGGTCTTGTGTCGGATGGTGGTGTTCACTCATCACTCGACCACCTCTTCAAGCTTTGCGATATCTCTAAGCACTTCGGCATTGAGAACACCTTTGTACACTGCTTCATGGATGGTCGCGATACTGACCCTCGTAGCGGTAAGGGCTTCATCGCAGCATTGGAGGAGCACATGGCAAAGTCTACAGGTAAGATTGCCTCTATCATCGGTCGCTACTATGCTATGGATCGTGATAAGCGTTGGGAGCGTGTCAAGATGGCATACGACCAGCTTGTAAATGGCGTGGGCGAGAAGGCTACAGATATGGTTGCAGCAATGCAGAAGTCTTATGATGAGGATATTACCGACGAGTTCGTTAAGCCTATCGTAAATGTTGATGCTGAGGGCAATGCTATTGGCACTATCAAGCCTAACGATGTTGTTATCTTCTTCAACTATCGTAACGACCGTGCTAAGGAGCTTACTATCGTCCTCACACAGCAGGATATGCCTGAGGAGGGTATGCACACTATGCCTTTGTACTACTGCTGTATGACACCATACGATGCAAAGTTCGAGGGCTTGCACATCTTGTTCGACAAGGATAATGTACCTAATACTATCGGTGAGTATATCGCCGCTCAGGGCTTGAATCAGTTGCGCATTGCAGAGACCGAGAAGTATGCACACGTAACATTCTTCCTTAACGGTGGTCGCGAGGCTGAGTTCGCTAACGAGTCACGTATCCTTGTAGCATCACCAAAGGTTGCAACATACGACCTTCAGCCAGAGATGTCAGCATACGAGGTTAAGGATAAGTTGGTTGAGACTCTTGGTGAGCAGAAGTACGACTTCATCTGCTTGAACTTCGCAAATGGCGATATGGTTGGTCACACAGGCATCTATGAGGCTATCGAGAAGGCAGTTAAGACTATCGACGAGTGTGTTAAGGATGTTGTTGAGGCAGCTAAGGCTAATGGTTATGAGGTTGTTCAGATTGCCGACCATGGTAATGCAGATAACGCCCTCAATGCTGATGGCACACCAAACACTGCTCACTCACTTAACCCAGTACCTATTGTAGTTGTCTCTGATAGGGTAGCAGCGGTTAAGGATGGTATCCTTGCCGATGTAGCACCTACGGTACTTGACCTTATGGGACTTGCAAAACCAGCCGAGATGACCGGTAAGTCATTGGTTGAGTTTAAGTAATATACCATTTTCAAACCATATTTATAATCACCTCTTGCACCAAGCAAGAGGTGATTTTTTATTATTAAAACAAGACCCTGCAAGAGTGTTGTCAATTGCGAAAATTTCACTATATTTGTAACGTCTTGAGTGGTATACTCTCGACATTTACATATTTGATGAAAGTGTTTTCGCTTTTATCCTTAACGAGAAATCTGGAAAATTTCACAACTAAAAGGATAACGACAGCACTCATTTCTTGTATAGCTATGTGGCTATGCACTCATTGTGCGTATACCCCATACTATCCAAGTGTGGGGTCTTGTATCGTTTATTTTTAGTTGGGCATTCCAGAGCCTCTCGTTAGATAAACGGATTCAGCTCCACACTTTCTTTTTATATTATTACCCACCATATTGGAGCGTATGGTTTTGAGCGATTATTAACTCAAAACAGATAAACTATGGATTCAAAACTCTTTTTGCCCTACCTCGCACCCGATGTCGAGGTCATTGCTATTGCCGTTGAGCACGGCTTTGCTAACTCTATCGAGGATCCCTACGAGAATCCCGAAATGGACTGGTAAATATTACAAACATTAATTAATACACTATGAAAAAAATTTTACTCTTTGCAGTCGTAGCAACGTTGTTTGCTGCCTGCACACAGGAGGTTGTCGTGGATGTCACACCATCCATCGCCGATGGTGCTCCTGAGACACTCATTGTAGGTTTCGAGGGCGATGACACCCGTATTCAGCTCAACGAAGCGCAGAAAACCGTGTGGACTAAGGGTGACCAGGTCTCTGTTTTTTACTTCTCAGATGCTAATCAGTTGTGGCAGTATAATGGCGAGACTGGCTCACGCACTGCTAACCTAAAGCGTGTAAACGCTGGTGAGCCTACTGCGCAGACAACATATAATGTTGTGGCATACCCATTTAATGAGGGCTATTTCCTTAACACTCGCACTGGCGCATTGCACGCCACACTACCTGCAACACAGCACTACCTTAAGGATAGCTATGGCGTAGGTGACAACCTTATGGTTGCGCAGAGCGAGTTTACGCAGTTCTCATTGAAGAACGTTTGCGGCTGGCTTAAGTTGCAGCTTACGGGCGATGGCGAGGTTGTCAAGTCTATCACCTTTAAGGGTAAAGATGGTGAGCAGGTTGCGGGTCTTATCCATGTAGATACAGCGACAGCCGAGGCTACCCTCGCATCTGAGATGGGTAGTGCTGACGACAATAATGCTGGTGGCAACCTTGTCTTTGATGATACTATCCTCTCCGCTGTTACTCTCGACTGCGGTACAGGCGTAACGCTTGGTGCTGAGGCTACATCATTCTATATCGCATTGCCTCCTCAGACATTCGAAAAGGGCTTTAAGGTCGAGATTGTTTGCGCTGACGATACTAAGATGGTTAAGTTTTCAAGCAACTCATTGTCTATCGAGCGTAACCATATCCAGCCAATGGCAGAGTTTTCATATACTGCTAATATCTCTCCATCAAATCAGATTTGGTACACATCATCCGATGGCAATGTTGTAGAACCATATAATACTGATGTATTTGGTGCTAACATTATATCGAATACATATAATAATGGCATGGGTGTTATTACCTTTGATGGCGTCGTAACTACGATTGGAGAGGGTGCATTTGCTGATTGCGCCAGCCTGACAAGTGTGAATATCCCTGATAGCGTAACTACGATTGGAGATTCTGCATTCGCTTATTGCTACAGCCTGACAAGTGTGAATATCCCTGATAGCGTAACGACGATTGGAGATTCTGCATTCGGTTATTGCTACAGCCTAACAAGTGTGAATATTCCTGATAGCGTAACGACAATTGGAAATAATGCATTCTATTCTTGCGACAGCCTGACAAGTGTGAATATCCCTGATAGCGTAACGACGATTGGAGAGGCTACATTCTATAAGTGCAGCCTGACAAGTGTTGCTATCC
>JAGBUS010000003.1 GCA_017630735.1 Alistipes sp.
ACTTAACCTCCTCAAACTCCACATCCTCAGGCTGAGCCTGCTGCTGACCTGCATCGCCCTGTGCACCTGGATTCTGAGCACCCTGTGCCTGCTGAGCCTGCTGCTGTGCGTAGATATCCTGTGATGCTGCCTGCCATGCTGCGTTCAATGCCTCGATTGATGAGTCGATAGCTGCCAAATCCTGGTTCTTGTGTGCCTCCTTGAGCTTTGCAAGAGCATCCTCGATAGCAGCCTTTTTCTCTGCTGGGAGCTTGTCGCCATACTCCTTCAAGTTCTTCTCTGATGCGAAGATGTTAGAGTCAGCATTATTGATCTTCTCAATACGCTCCTTCTCTGCCTTATCCTTAGCCTCGTTTGCCTTAGCCTCGTCGCGCATGCGCTGAATCTCGGCGTCTGTCAAACCGCTTGAAGCCTCGATGCGAATCTTCTGCTCCTTGCCTGTGCCAAGGTCCTTAGCCGATACGTTAAGAATACCGTTAGCATCGATATCGAATGTTACCTCAATCTGTGGTACACCACGTGGTGCTGCAGGGATGCCGTCGAGGTGGAAGCGACCGATAGACTTGTTATCAGCAGCCATAGCACGCTCACCCTGGCATACGTTAATCTCTACAGATGGCTGGTTGTCGGCAGCGGTAGAGAATACCTGGCTCTTACGTGTAGGGATTGTTGTGTTAGCCTCGATAAGGCGTGTCATAACACCACCCAAAGTCTCGATACCGAGTGAAAGTGGAGTTACATCCAAAAGGAGTACATCCTTAACCTCACCTGTGAGGACACCACCCTGAATAGCTGCACCTACTGCAACAACCTCATCTGGGTTTACTGAACGGTTAGGTGTCTTGCCGAAGAACTCCTCAACAACGCGCTGGATAGCAGGGATACGTGTAGAACCACCTACGAGGATAACCTCATCAATCTGGCTTGCCTGGAGACCTGCGTCACGCAATGCGATGCGGCATGGCTCGATAGTCTTCTGTACGAGGTGGTCGCACAACTGCTCGAACTTAGCACGTGTGAGTGACATTACAAGGTGCTGTGGGATGCCATTAACAGGCATGATGTATGGAAGGTTGATATCTGTAGTTGTAGCTGATGAAAGCTCAATCTTAGCCTTCTCAGCAGCCTCCTTCAAACGCTGGAGAGCCATAGGATCCTGACGAAGATCAATCTGGTGCTCAGCCTTGAATACATCTGCCATATAGTCAATCAATACGTGGTCGAAGTCGTCACCACCGAGGTGTGTATCACCATTTGTTGACTTAACCTCGAATACGCCATCACCAAGCTCCAAGATAGAGATATCGAAAGTACCACCACCAAGGTCATATACTGCAATCTTCATATCGTCCTGCTTCTTGTCAAGACCGTATGCAAGAGCAGCTGCTGTAGGCTCATTGATGATACGACGTACCTTCAAACCTGCAATCTCACCTGCCTCCTTAGTTGCCTGACGCTGTGAGTCAGAGAAGTATGCTGGAACGGTGATAACTGCCTCAGTTACCTCCTGACCGAGGTAATCCTCAGCTGTCTTCTTCATCTTCTGAAGTGTAATAGCTGAAATCTCCTGTGGAGTATACTGACGACCATCAATCTCAACACGTGGAGTGTTGTTGTCGCCCTTAACAATTGAATATGGTGCGCGTGCGATATCTGCAGTTACTGCGTCGTAACGCTCGCCCATGAAACGCTTAATAGAGAATACTGTGCGCTTAGGATTTGTGATAGCCTGACGCTTTGCTGGATCACCAACCTTACGCTCGCCACCCTCGGTGAAAGCTACAACTGAAGGTGTTGTACGATGACCCTCTGCGTTAGGAATAACAACTGGCTCATTACCCTCCATAACAGCCACACATGAGTTTGTTGTACCTAAGTCAATACCAATAATCTTGCCCATAGTTTAAAAATGTATTATGTTATTAATTTTGTTTTCGTTCTTTTGCTTAGGTGTAGAACAAATGGTATACCAAACAAAAAAATGCGCCAAAAGTGACGCATTATTTTAATATATGTGACAGAAATGTCATTTCGTGACACCATCGACTGACAAAATGGCAGACAGCGAGCATTATAATTGGGCACCCAATCTAAAAATCGCAGACTACTCTATGCCAGAGATCTGATTTAACAGCTCGCTGACTATTTCTGCACGCTCATGATTCTCGCTCTCCCACTTCTCCAATACACTATCTATATACTCCTCCTCTTCGCCATCTACGATACTCTCGACAATAGATAATAATGCAAGATAGTGGCGATACATCTCCATATTATCGCCTCGCTCATAGCTATCGGCCATACCTTCAAGGTGGCGGATATATGAGTCAGCCTTCTCGTCACGAGTCATAGCCAAGAGGTTCTCATCGAAATGGCTTCCAAGAACTCTCATTATCACCTCTTCGTCGTAAGCTCCCGACACCTTACTTACGGCTTCTGCCTCCTCAGGACTCGCTTTCGTCCAATCCTCGGCATATTTTTTTCCATCATCTACCAAAGAGTGTGACCTCATATATATCATATAGTTTGTAAACATCTCTGCCGCGCCCTCACTATCTTGATAATCATCATATAGCTCCGCTACTGCATCGAGATAGATATAACATACCGCCCGAGGATCAAGCCCCTCGAAATCCTCCTGGGCAAGGACTCCTATGGATGTTATGATATAATCACGAAACAAGAGATACCTATCACTATTCTTTCTCTTCCAGACATCCATCTGCTTTAGAGCATACGACATCGACTTTTCGTCGAGCGAGTTTAATCCATCGTAGAACGATAATAGGTCGACAACAATCTTAAACGGACGCATCTCTAAGGCATTAGACATCTGGTCCTCGAAAAACTCCGCTACTATTGCGCGAATCTCCTCCTTCGAAAACTCTGCATCATTCTGCTGAGCTGTGGCTGACACTGTCGCAATAGAGGTTAAGCACAATGCCATTACAAACGTAAAAATTCTCTTCATATCTTCTTATGTGTAAAAGTTAGTACTCTCTTGCGCCAAATATTGCTGTGCCAATGCGTACCATTGTAGAATCATACTCAAGGGCAATAGGGTAGTCGTCGGACATACCTATCGAGAGTGTGTCAAACGCCTCGCCAAATTGTGGCTTAAGTTCGTTGAAGATGCGACGTATGGTCTCGAAGTCATGGCGTACGACGCTCTCATCATCGGTGTTAGATGCTATAGTCATCACGCCTCGCACGCGCACGTGTGCCATATTATTAAGTATGCCCGAAGATAGGTATGCGCGTAGCTCCTCTTCGCTCCATCCAGACTTTGTCTCCTCCTGCGCCACGTGTACCTCAAGAAGAATATCAATTGTGCGGTTGTTTTTTGCTGCCTGCTTCTCAATCTCCTCGATAAGACGGTCGGAGTCGACTGAGGATATCATTGTCACAAAGGGTGCAATATACTTCACCTTGTTGGTCTGAAGATGTCCTATCATGTGCCACTCAATATCCTTAGGTAGCACATCGTATTTAGCAACCATCTCTTGTGGACGGCTCTCTCCGAAGATGCGCTGACCTGCGTCGTATGCCTCCTGGAGTCGCTCTGCGGGGTGAAATTTTGATACCGCCACAAGTTGTACACCCTTCGGTAGGGTAGATAGTATCCTGTTAAGTCGCTCTTTGATATTCATAACAATTGGTTATTTAACTCTACAAAAGTATAAATTATCGTGAAACATAACAACTATTTCGAAATAAATTCGTATCTTTGAAAGATGATAATTTAAAAAACATAAAATAACCTAAAGTAACTATGAACAAACTATTTAAAACTATCGCCCTTGTGGGTGCGTTTATTGCAGGTATTGCTACGGCGGATGCTTGTACTAATCTTATTGTGACGCGCGGTGCTTCTACCGATGGCTCAAATATGGTAACTTATGCTGCTGACTCTCACGGTTTGTATGGCTCGTTGTATAGCTATGTGCCTGGAAAGTACACTCCATTCATGGATGTAACAGAGTGGGATACAGGTCGTTATATTGGTAAAATTCCTCAGGTAGAGGTGCGCTACCGTACACTTGGTAACTCTAACGAGCACTCGTTGTTCATTACAGAGACTACATTTGGTGGTCGTCCAGAGTTGGAGGATCCAAATGGTTGTATCGACTATGGCTCACTTATCTACATCACTTTGCAGCGTGCAAAGACTGCTCGTGAGGCTATCGACATCATCGTAAACTTGGCTAATACTCATGGCTACTGCTCATCTGGTGAGTCATTTACATTGGTGGATACCGAGGAGGCATGGATTATGGAGCTTATTGGTAAGGGTCCAGAGGATAAGGGTATTGTATGGGTTGCACGTCGTATTCCTGATGGTTACGTTTCAGCACATGCTAACCAGGCACGTATCACTACATTCCCTTGGAATGACCCAGAGAACTGTATCTATGCTGCAGACGTTGCTGATGTAGCACGTAAGTTCGGTTGGTTCGATGGTAAGAACGAGGATTTCAGCTTTGCTGATGCTTATGCACCACTTGATTTCGGTGCTATGCGTGGTTGTGAGGCTCGCGTATGGGCTTTCTTCCGTACTGTAGCTGATGATATGGATAAGTACGAGGATTATGCTATGGGTCACAATCCTAACAACCGTATGCCATTGTGGGTTATGCCACGTGAGAAGGTATCTCCTAAGTTGTTGATGGATTGCATGCGTGACCACTATGAGGGTACAAAGATGGATATGACAACAGACATCGGTGCTGGTGGTGAGGGTTGCCCATACCGTTGGCGTCCAATGTACTTCGAGGCTGATGGCGTAGAGTATTGCAACGAGCGTGCTATCGCTACACAGCAGACAGGCTTCTGGCTTATGGGTCAGGCACGCCCTGGTAAGACAGGTATTCTTTGGTTTGGTACTGATGATGCTGCAACATCGCCACTTACTCCTGTATATGTAAACTCTCAGGAGGTTCCAGAGTGCTTGAAGGAGGGTAATGGTACTATGTTGAAGTACTCAGATACATCTATGTTCTGGATTACTAATCGTGTTGCGCAGTTTGCATATTTGCGTTATGACCATGTTGGTAAGCATGTGCGTAAGTATGTTGACGAGTGGGAGAATGCTGCGTTGAAGGCTGTTGCGGAGGTAGATGCAGAGATCGCTGCATTGCCAGCTAAGAAGCAGACTAAGGTGGCTACGGAGTTCACTGTAGCTATGGCACAGACACTCTTCAACCACTGGGTGGAGTTGGATAAGTACCTTATGGTGAAGTATATCGACGGTAACATTAAGGGTGAGGATGCAAATGGCTTCATCGATAATGGTAATGGCAAGGATATCCCTGGTAAGATTGAGCAGCCTGGTTACTCAGAGAACTGGAAGCGTGCCGTAGCTCATGATAAGGGTGAGATTTTGAAGGTCGTTAAATAATTTACGGAATAGTTATGGATAGCAGATATGATATTATCGTTATAGGCTCAGGTCCTGGTGGTTATGTTGCAGCCATACGTGCAGCGCAATGTGGTAAGCGTGTAGCTATCGTAGAAAAGGCAGATGCTGGTGGTGTTTGCCTTAACTGGGGCTGTATTCCTACAAAGGCTCTTGTTCGCTCAGCGCAGGTATATGCTGATTGCAAGGCAGCAGCAACTTACGGCGTAGCTATTGAGGGTGAGGTTAAGCCAGATTGGGCAAAGATGGTGGAGCGTGAGCGCACCGTAGCCTCAACGATGAATAAGGGTGTTCAGTTCCTTCTTAAGAAGAATAATATCGATGTTATTGCTGGCTTTGGTCGTCTCAAGGCTCAGGATATCGTTGAGGTTGAGGGCGTTGAGTATGAGGCAGATTATATAATCCTCGCCACTGGTGCGCGTCCTCGCGAGATGGCATTCATGCCTATCGATGGCAAGCATGTCATTTCGTCTAAGGAGGCTTTGGTGCTTCCAGAGTTGCCTGAGAGCATGATTGTTGTTGGTTCGGGTGCTATCGGCTCAGAGTTTGCATATATCTATGCAACTATGGGTGTGAAGGTCACAATTGTCGAGTACATGCCACAGATTATGCCACTTGAGGATGAGGATACTGCAAAGGCTATGGAGCGTGCTTTCCGTAAGCTCCGTGCTACAGTTATGACATCGACAACCGTAAAGCAGGTGTCGGTACGTGAGAATGGCAAGTGTGTCGTAGAGGTTGAGGGCAAGAAGGGTGCTCAGACTCTTGAGGCTGATATTGTCCTTTCGGCTGTAGGTATCAAGTCTAATCTTGAGAATATGGGTCTTGAGGAGCTTGGCGTTGAGATTGAGCGCGATAAGGTAAAGGTTGATGAGCATTATAAGACCACACTTGATGGAGTATATGCTATTGGTGATATTATCGCTACTCCTGCTCTTGCACATGTCGCTTCTGCCGAGGCTATCCACTGTGTTGAGCATATATGTGGTCTCAACCCAGAGCCTGTTGACTATTCAACTATTCCATCGTGCATCTTCACCTCTCCTGAGGTGGCATCTGTGGGTCTTACTGAGGCGCAAGTTAAGGCACAGGGTATTGAGTATAAGGTTGGTAAGTTCCCATACACTGCATCAGGAAAGGCTACTGCCGCTGGTGAGCGTGATGGCTTTGTGAAGCTTATCTTCGATGCTGAGGAGAAGTTGCTTGGTGCTCACTTTGTGGGTCATAACGTTACCGAGATGATTGGTGAGCCTACACTTGCTAAGGTGTTGGGTGTAAATGCTCATCGTATAGCACGCACCATCCATGCACATCCTTCTATGCATGAGGCTGTTATGGAGGCTGCGGAGGATGCTCTTGGTTGCGCTATCCACATGTAATTAAAACTGAAAAGTTAAAAGTGAAAGGTGGAAAGTAAGGTGCGCTAAAGCGCGGGTTTTATTTAAATAAGCGTTGCAGACACCAGACTTTTCACTTTTTCATTTTTATCTTTCATTTAAACTTGTGCGAAGCACACCATACTTTTCAGTTTTCAGTTTTCACCTTTCACTTAGATTTGTGAGATACTTCATCGAACTACAATACGACGGTGCTGCTTATTGCGGTTGGCAGCGTCAGCCTGATGCTATAACGGTGCAGGGTGTCATCGAGGAGAAGCTCTCGATGCTTTTGCGTGTGCCTACAGAGATTGTTGGCGCAGGACGTACCGATACGGGTGTCAATGCCTCATTCTACACCGCACATTTCGATGCCGAGGAGGGCATAGATACTGCGCAGCTATGCTACAAGATGAACAAGGTTCTTCCTATGGATATTGCCATAATGCGTATCTACGAGGTGAGGGAGTCGCTGCACGCGCGTTTTGATGCCAAGCTTAGAGAGTACACATACTTCCTTACGCCACATAAATCTCCTTTTCGACGTTTCTCAGCATGGTATTTTACCGCTGATATAGATGTTGAAAAAATGAATAAGGCAGCGGCGAAACTACTTGAGTACGATGATTTTACATCATTTGCAAAGCTGAACTCCAACAATAAGACAAATATATGCCACATATCGCATGCACATTGGACTATTGAGGAGGATGGCACATTGCGTTTTACAATTCGTGCCGATAGGTTCCTACGAAATATGGTGCGAGCTATTGTGGGTACGTTGGTAGATGTTGGTAGGGGACGTTATAGCGTTGCGGAGTTTGAGGATATAATTCAAAGTCGTGACTTGTCGCGTTGTAGTGCAGGAGCTCCCGCCTGTGGACTATTCCTCTCGGATGTTAAATATGACGTATAAACAATAAGGGCTTGCCTAACGTAATGTTGGACAAGCCCTTGCTTTAGATACTTCCATATAAACGTGTCTACTTCAAAATCAGGATGAGACTATTCATAGCCTCGCGAGCAGAGACATTATTGTAAAGTACTGACCACACCATGTCGGCGATAGGCATCTCGATGTTGCGACGCATAGAGCTTCGGCGTATGCACTCTGCTGCATAATAGCCCTCGGCAACCATAGTCATCTCGTTAAGAGCACTCTTCACCGAGCAACCCTTACCCATCAGCGTGCCAAGACGGCGGTTGCGGCTAAGTGGTGAGTAGCATGTAACAAGCAAGTCGCCCATATATGCTGCACTATTAATATCGCGGCTATCCATCTTAATAGCCTCGTCGATAAAGCGTTTCATCTCTGCGGCACATCCTGCGATAAGCACTGCAAGGAAGTTGTCGCCATAGCGCAAGCCTACGGCGATACCTACAGCAACGGCGTAGATATTCTTCATTATCGCTGCTGCCTCAACACCAAGTACATCGGTTGATATGCTACAACGGAAATACTCGTTAGCCAAGGTGTGGCGCACCTTCTCGGCTGTCTCCATGCTCTCCGATGCCACGGTGAGGTACGACAACTGCAACTGTCCCACCTCCTCGGCGTGCGAAGGACCTGTAACCACCGCAAGCTTCTCCATAGGAACGTCGTAATATTTGTTCATGTGCTCGACTATGGTGAGGTAGTCGCCAGGGATGATACCCTTAACCGCCGATACAACGATCTTATCCTTAAGGCTCTCGGTAAGAGGCTCCAAGAACTTCTTCATAAATGCCGATGGCATAGCAAGGATTACTATGTCGGCTTCGCGTACAACCTCATTGATATCTGCTGAAACAGTGAAGTAGTCGCTGTCGATGTAGCACCAAGGGAGGTATTTCGAGTTTCTAGATCGTGTAATCAGCGATTCGCGAATATCTTCATTCAACACTAACCAATCAACATGGTGACGGTTAAATGTAAGTGTTTTTACAATGGCTGTTGCCCAGCTACCGTAGCCTAATACGGCGCATCGAGGGCTGCTTTTTGTATTCATAGGTAAAATTTTATTGACAAAATTAACAAAAAAAATGAAAACTCTTGCAAATTGTCCATATCTTTTTCCTATCTTTGCAAAGTAATAACCTTCAATTTGTAAGCTTTTATGGCTAACATGTTGAGTTACATAGTGTTCCGACCTCTGGCGTGGTATGCGCAAAGAGTCGCTTTTTTTGTCTGTAACGATGAGGAATGTGTCGTGAGAAATCGAGGCGAGTGGTAGGAACATAATATGTTGAATTGCGAAAATAAAAAAATGAGATATGGGAATCTTTTCACTAACACAGGAGTTAGCTATTGACCTCGGTACGGCCAATACACTCATTATGCATAACGGCAAGGTTGTCGTTGATGAGCCTTCAATTGTTGCGCTTAGCATTAAGACAGGAGATCTTATGGCTATCGGACACAAGGCACGTTTGATGGATGGTAAGACACACTCTAACATCCGCACCATTCGTCCTTTGCGCGATGGAGTTATCGCCGACTTCGAGGCTACGGAGTTGATGCTTCGCGGTTTGATTAAGAAGGTAGGTGCTACACGTGGTATGTTTGCACCATCGTTGCGAATGATGATTTGTATCCCTTCAGGCTCTACAAACGTTGAGATTCGTGCAGTGCGTGAGTCGGCACAGCATGCTGGTGGTCGCGAGATTTACCTCCTCTTCGAGCCTATGGCTGCGGCACTCGGTGCAGGTTTGGACGTAGAGGCTCCAGAGGGTAACCTTATCATCGATATCGGTGGTGGTACATCGGAGATTGCATGTATCTCGCTTGGTGGTATCGTATGCTCGAAGTCTATCAACGTGGCAGGTGATGTCTTTACAACCGAGATTCAGCACTACATCCGTCAGCAGCATGGTATTCGTATCGGTGAGCGTACTGCCGAGGAGATTAAGTGTGCTATCGGTGCTGCAGTTCCTGAGTTGGCTAACGAGCCTGAGGATTATATCTTCACAGGTTCTAATATGCTTACAAACCTTCCTCAGACAGTAACGTTGAACTATAGCGAGATTGCTTACGCCCTCGATAAGTCGCTCGTAAAGCTCGATAACGCTCTTATGGAGGTGTTGGAGGAGATGCCACCAGAGTTGTACTCTGATGTTGTGAAGAATGGTATCTACCTTGCAGGTGGTGGTGCTCTTATCAAGGGTCTTGATGAGCGTCTCTCTAAGAAGTCTGGTTTGCCAGTACATATCGCAGAGGATCCACTTCGTGCTATTGCTCGTGGTACCTGCATCGCTCTTAAGAATATCGGTAACTTCTCGTTCCTCATTGGTGGCGACAAGTAATCGAATAGCAAATATACAAGGGTTGTTACTAAACAATACATCTAAAAAACGAGGCTGTCAGCAACATTGTTAGGCAGCCTCTTTCAAACGATTATGCATAGACTTTTAGAGTTTATAAAGCTTATATATGTCCTGGTGCTATTTGTAGTATTGGAGGGCTTTGCATTGTGGACCTACGCCACCTCATCACCATATACTGAGGCTAAGATTCTCTCACGTACTACGGCTATGGGTGCTGCTGTAAGTGGCGCGGTTACAAATGTGGAGAACTTCTTTGCGCTCCCTGAGGCTAATCGACAACTTACAGAGCGTATTGCAGAGCTTAACGAGGAGATTTTAGGTCTTAAGGAGGGTTGTGTTGATACCTTATATAGGGGTGATGAACTCGTTGAGAAGGACTCTAAGTTTCGCTATCACTATGCAAGCGTAGTGTCGATGACAACAAATAGAAAGCATAACAACCTTATCCTTGATCGTGGAACGCTCGATGGCATCTCTAAGGATATGGGTGTCATAACTCCAGAGAATGAGTTGGTGGGATATGTTGTGTCATGTAGCGACCACTACTGTGTTGTGCAGCCTATGCTAAATATCGACTTCAGCACGGGAGGTCGATTAGAGGATGGCGGTCTCTGTGTTATTTGGTGGTCTGGAGCTTCGAAATATGAGGTTGAGGCAAAGGAGATTTCGGTATATTCAGAGCCTAATGTTGGAATGAGTGTCGAGGTGCGCTCGGAGCGTCTGCCTGAGGGTGTCCTTATCGGTACGGTTACGGAGTATGAGCTAAACTCTACGAAGTCGGCATATAGTGCAAAGATTGCTATTGCGGCTAATATGTCAAAGCTTGATGACCTACTTATTGTAGAGAATACTCACTATGGTGAGATTGAAGAACTTATGAACCACACTCAAGAGTAATGCTCTTGCGGTATCATATATTTGTTGTAAAATAGTATGTTTAGAAGTGTCCCATATATAGGAATGACCATTATATTGTTGTTCCTTCAGATATTTATCCTTGACGAGCTCTCTATAGCAATGTGGCTACGCCCAATGCTTTTTCCGCTTATTGTTATGTTGTTGCCTATGGAGTGGCGCACAATATGGGTTATGCTATCGGCACTTGTTGTAGGTGTTATAATGGACGTGTCGCTTGGTGGCGCAGGTTTGTATACTGCAACATTACTTCCTTTGGCTGTAATGCGTCGATGGATATTGTATGTAACTACTCATCGTAGTGTTGAGTCTGGCGATCAGACATCGCTACTGTCGCGTATGTCATTACGACAGTTGATGATTTATGTTGCGGCGATGTTCGTATTGCACCATTCGCTATTTTTTATTCTTGAGACGCTATCGTTTGTAACACCGTTGCGACTTGTAGCTACTATAGTCCTAAGTAGCCTGTTGTCGCTTGTTATATCGTGGCCAATATTGCGATTATTTATCTCAAAAATCGTTACTAAGTAATGTCAGATCAGGGATATATACGATATAGAATATTGCGTATCATAGTTATTGCCGTAGGAGCAATCATGCTCATACGGCTCTTCTCTATGCAGATAATTTCAGATGAGTATGATGCTAAGGCAACGAAGAATATCGTGCGTATAGAGACTGAGTATCCTATGCGTGGTGAGGTGCTGGATCGTCGTGGCGAGTATCTTGTAAAGAGCCGTGTATGCTATGATGTCGTTGTAGTACACCGTGAGTTGCCAAAGACAGGCTTCGATACTGTGCGATTGGCATCTATTCTCGATATCACTCCAGAGTATCTTGAGAAGCAACTTAAGAAGGCGCGTCAGAGCCCACGAGCTGCGATACTTGTTGTAGGCTACCTCTCGCAGGAGAATAAGTTGCTTCTTGATGAGGGTGGCTTCAAGGGCTTCCATACGCGCTTCCGTACTGCACGTGAGTATCCTCGAAAAATTGGTGGTAATCTGCTTGGATATGTAAGTGAGGTTACTGATAGACAGGTTGATAAGTGGGAGTATTACGAGAAGGGCGACTACATCGGAACAAATGGCGTGGAGTCGGCTTATGAGACAGAGCTAAGAGGTGAAAAGGGTGTTAGCTATCGTATATATGACTCGCATGGTGCAGTGCAGGGTAGCTACAACGATGGTGCAGATGATATCCTTCCAGTAAAGGGTGCACAGCTAACCTCAACCATTGATGCTCGTCTTCAGGAGTTTGCTGAGGAGCTTATGGTGGGAAAGATTGGTGCGGTAGTAGCCATTGAGCCTTCGACAGGTGAGATTCTTGTTATGGTGTCATCGCCTTCGTATAATCCAGACCTTATGGTGGGTCGTCAGCGTAATAATAACTACGCTTCGATGATTCATGATATGCGTCAGCCACAGTTTAACCGTGCGGTTAAGGCTAAGTATCCTCCAGGCTCAACATTCAAACTTGTGCAGGGTCTTATCGGTCTTCAGGAGGGAGTGCTTCATGCCAGTGATCGTTATCCTTGTAATATGGGATTCTCGTATGGCTCGCGTAAGATGGCGTGCCATGCACATAGCTCGCCTCTCGATTTGCGCGATGCTGTAGCACACTCATGTAATGCCTACTTCTGTTATGTCTTCCGTGATATGATCACCAATGCTAAGTATGGCTCGGTGAAGGAGGGTGTAAGAGTGTGGAATAAATATGTCGATAGCTTTGGCTTTGGTCGTCAGCTTGGTACTGATTTCTATGGCGAGGGTAAGGGCTATGTCCCTACTCCAGAGTTCTACGACAAGGGATATAACGAGCGATGGAATTGGGGAACGGTGATTTCGTGTGCCATTGGTCAGGGTGAGATGGGTTGTACACCTCTTCAGATGGCAAACCTCGCAGCCATTGTTGCAAACCGTGGCTACTATTATATTCCTCATATCATCAAGCATATCGAGGGCCGCGACTCTATTGATAGAAAGTTCTATGAACGTCAGTATACGCTTGTTGACTCCATCCATTTTGTGCCTATTGTTGAGGGTATGTGGCGAGGTGTTAATGTTGCTGGTACATCGGGCAAGGCGCGTCTTGAGGGTTGGGATGTATGTGGTAAGACAGGTACTGCGGAGAATCCTAATGGTAAGGACCACTCTACATTCTTGTCATTCGCGCCTAAGAATAATCCTAAGATTGCCATATCGGTATATGTTGAGCATGGTGGTTTTGGTGCCTCTATTGCATTGCCAATTGCCAGCCTTATCGAGGAGTTGTATCTCACCGATACTATCACACGACCACAGATGGTTGAGGAGGTATTGAACTATCAGCCTAACTATAGTCGTAACTACGATGCTAAGCAGCGTAAGTACGATGAGGAGCGTAAGAAAAAAGCAGAAAATAAGAAATAACTATGTATTCAGAATATAACATATCGCGTCGTGGATCATCAACATCTCTCTTCGGAAATGTTGATAGAGTTGCATTGGGCATATACATAGCTATTGTGCTTATTGGTGTAATGTGTATTACTTCGGCATCTTTCGACTCCGAGACTACAAATATCTTCTCGTTCAGCCACAACTATATGAAACAGTTGATATGGGTAGGTATCTCCTCGGTTATGGCTGCCATAGTATTGCTTCTCGACCGTCGTCTATTTCATATGTTTGCCTATCCAGCATATATCTTCGGTATATTGCTGTTGCTATGTACGTTAGCCTTTGGTACGAAGGTTAATGGTGCTAAGGCGTGGTTTGAGCTGGGTAGTATACGTATTCAGCCTGTGGAGTTTGTGAAGATTGCTACGGCACTTATGATGGCACGTATAATGAGTGATTATGCCTTCAATATCAAGCGTTTGACCGACTTGATAAAGATTGCCGTAGTCATTATGGTCCCCTTTGGTATTATCGTTTTGCAGAACGATACTGGTTCGGGATTGGTGCTGGGAGCTTTCCTTTTTGTAATGTATCGTGAGGGATTGTCGAAATATATCTACTTCCCAATTCTCTTTACTATTGTGCTATTTATCGCTGCGCTCATTCTGCAACCAGTGATAATATTCTTGGCACTCTTGGTATTCTTTACACTTTATAGCATCCTCAAAACAGGAGAGTTTATTGGTCATATACGCTTCTTCTTTGGTATTATACTTGGATGGTTGTTGCTTTCAACATTAACCCCACTGAGTGGCTATGTATCGCTTATGATAGTGTGTGGTATTGCAATTATCACCCTCACTGCGTTGGCTCTTAAAACTCATACAATGATGCTACTTTGGCCCATTGCAATGTTCTTCTATGCTATGGTCTTTGTGCCAACTGCCGATACTCTTTTCCAACATCTTGAGCCTCACCAGAAGAATCGTATTCTTACCTTTGTGGGTCTTGTGGACGATCCTCGAAATGTCGGTTATAACGTCAATCAGTCGAAGATTGCCATCGGCTCAGGAGGTCTCTTTGGTAAGGGCTTTATGGAGGGTACGCAGATTAAGTATGACTATGTTCCTGAGAAGCATACCGATTTTATCTTCTGTATCGTAGGTGAGGAGTGGGGCTTCTTTGGCTCGGCAATAGTTGTGATTCTCTACGTCTCGCTTATCATGCGTCTTATGAAGATGGGCGAGCGTATCAAGGAGCCTTTCGGACGTATATATTGCTACTCCGTTGCCTCCATACTCCTTGTTCATGTTATAGTAAATATAGGTATGACCATCGGACTGATGCCTGTGATGGGTATCCCGTTGCCGTTGATGAGTTATGGTGGCTCGTCATTGCTGGCGTTTACAATACTCATAATGATTGCAATACGTCTGGATGCTTCAACGTCCGAGAGAAACCTTATATAAATAATATATAGTCTAACCTAACGAAGAAAATATAATGAATAACAATAGATTGATATTTGTGACCAACGATGATGGTTATCAGTCGAAAGGCTTTCGCGCAGCAGTAGACCTTGCACGCGAATTTGGCGACGTCATAGCTATTGCCCCTGAGCGAGTGCAGAGCGGTATGAGTCAGGCGATAACCATCACCCAGCCACTCTTCTTACGTGAGGTCGAGAGTGGTGATGGCGTAGAGATATATGCCTTTTCGGGAACGCCTGTAGATTGTTCAAAGGTAGCTTTTGACCATATTCTTGTGGGTCGCAAGGTTGATCTTGTGTTGTCGGGTATCAACCACGGCTCGAATGCAGCGGTAAATGTTATGTATTCGGGAACTATGGGCGCAGCTATTGAGGGTAGCTTCTATAATATTCCGGCTATTGGTCTTTCTCTTGATGACCACGATGCAGATGCCGATTTTGAGGGTGCTGTGGAGTATGGTCGTAAGGTAATCGCTTCGGTGCTTGATGCTGCAGATAGGCTTCCTCGACCTTTGTGCCTTAATGTGAATGTTCCACGATGCAAGGCTGAGGAGATTCAGGGAATACGTCTTGCTCGCCAGACACGAGGTTTTTGGCGTGAGGAGTTTTATGAGCGTACAGACCCTCATGGCAGGGACTATTTCTGGTTGACAGGAGCTTTTCAGAATGCTGAGCCAGAGGCAGAGGATACTGATGAGTGGGCATTGGCGCATAAATACGTCTCAGTAGTGCCTGTGCAGACCGATATGACCGACTATAAGCAACTTAAGGCACTTGATGGAGTGTTGTAAATAACACAAAGTGTAGCGATTATGAGGGCAGTTGAGATATTAATGATAGTATCTATCCTGATGCAGGTTGGTGCTATGATCATTGCGCTATTCTTGGTTAACAAAACCAAGTATATGGCATTGTGGATATGTTGTATCATAAGTCTTGCCCTTTTGTGTTTTGAGCGATACTTCCAGCTCCAGGAGTTTGCTGGTAACGAGGTGTCGGATATTGTCGTAGCATGGGTAGGCATTGTAGTGTCATTGAGCTTCTCTATATGTGTTCTATGTGCTCGCTTTCTTGTTGATCATGTCGACTATGTTACTCGCCAGCAACGTGTGCTTGAAAATAGGCTTCTCACAGCGGTATTGCGCACTGAGGAGCGTCAGCGTGCATCGTTCTCACGAGAGCTGCACGATGGCTTAGGACCTCTGCTTAGCTCTGCGAAGATGTCGTTGTCAGCACTGCAGCGTGTGGAACTTAGCGATAAGGATAGAGTGATGTTGCAGAATAGCACGGCTGTTATAGATGAGGCAATACGCTCCTTGCGTGAGATATCTAATAACTTGTCGCCACATATCCTTAATAACTTCGGTCTTTCGCGTGGTGTAAAGAACTTTATAGATAGGCTGGCAACAGTGCAGGAGGCACCGATACGCTATCATACTACGCTGGGTGATAAACGTTATGACTCCAATATCGAGGTTATCATCTACCGCGTTGTGTGTGAGCTTATCAATAATTCGCTTAAGCATGCGCAGTGTACAGAGATTGTTGTGTCGCTTAAGGAGGAGTCTGGAAATCTTATCCTTGATTATCGCGATAATGGCGTAGGCTTCGTGTTGCGAGATGTTGAGGATCGTGGCATGGGTCTTTCGAATATTCGCTCACGTGTATCATCTCTTAGGGGTAAGATATCAATAAATAGCCGTGTGGGAGAGGGTATGTCTGTCAAGGTGTTGGTTGCAGTGAATGGTGCTGAGATTATGCCAGACACAACACTCCTTGAACCAACAAAAAATAAGAAAAGAAATCGCAGAAATGGAAGGAAGAACAATTAAAATAGCTCTTGTGGATGACCATACGCTCTTCCGTACAGGATTACGTGGTCTTTTGTCGCAGCGTGACGATTTTGATGTCGTAGCAGATTTTGGTAGCGGTGATGAGTTCTTATCGGCATTGTCATCGCTCGATGTCGATGTTGTGTTTATGGATATCTCGATGCCCGGCTTGGATGGTGCTGAAACTACACGACGAGCATTACAGCAACGTGCCGATTTGAAGGTTATCACACTTTCGATGTTTGGTGATGATCACTACTACTTGCTTATGGTTGAATGTGGAGCTTCGGGCTTCTTGTTGAAGGACTCAGATATCGAGGAGGTGTACTCGGCTGTAGATGCTGTGGTGTCGGGGGATAGCTACTTCAGTGCAGCTTTGCTTGGCTCAATGACACGTAATATGAGCCGTCATAGTGTTGTAGCCATCGAGGATGAGGATGCTCTCTCTGGGCGAGAGATAGAGATATTGGTGGAGGTATGTCGTGGACTCTCAAATCAGGAGATTGCCGACAAGCTATTTATCTCTAAGCGCACGGTAGATAAGCATCGAGCAAATATTCTCGAAAAAACAGGGTGCAAAAATACAGCTAACCTTGTGGTGTACGCCATTAAGAATCGCCTAGTAGAGGTATAGAAAAGAAGCTGTCTAACAAGGTTATTTTGGCGTCTTTGTTGATATAACAGCGCATCTACTGCTGCTAACAAAATTTTCACCAATGGGCAGTACGCCTAAGTACAGCCCATCGTCTCAAATTTTGCCGAGCGTTGTATATGCACTCTTCTA
>JAGBUS010000042.1 GCA_017630735.1 Alistipes sp.
AAGGGTTACGAGAGTTGTACCAGATGTATTGATAGTACGTGACAATGTTGCGCAGATAGCGTTGTCGATGTTAGTCTTGATATCACGCTTTGGATAGAGACCGAGGTACTCACGGATACGGTCGAAGATAACCACTGTATCGTTGATAGAGTAACCGATGATAGTCAAGATAGCAGCGATAAATGCCTGGTTAACCTCAAGGTTGAAAGGCATAACTGCGTACAACATAGAGAAGATACCGATAACAAGGAGTGCGTTGTGTGCCAAAGCAACTGTAGCACCCAAAGCCCACTGCCAACGGCGGAAACGGATAGCAATATAGATACCGATAGCAACCAATGCGATAAGAACTGCGATGATAGAGTTTACGGTCATCTCTGATGAGATAGACTCGCTAACCTGCTCTGAAGATGCGATACCCCACTGTGCGATACCATCACCTGCAGTACGGAACTCATCAAAACCAAACTCGTCGATTGTGAAGTACTCGTCCAAAGCCTGGAACAACAAGCGGTCAACTGCATCGTTAGCCTCCTCGCCCTCAAGACCCTCTGGCTGGTACTGAGTAACGACACGAATCTGGTTGTCAGCACCGAACTGCTTAACCTCGATTGAAGAGTTAGCAGCATCAGCAACAGACTCGAAAGTCTCCTCAATGCTCTGACGAACGTTCTCGATGTTTACGCTCTCGTTGAACTTAACAACGTATGAACGACCACCTGTGAACTCTACACCCTGGTTAAGACCGATAGTGAGAAGTGAGATGATAGATGCGATAACGAGGATACCTGATACCAAGTATGAAACCTTACGCTTAGAGATGAAGCTGAACTTAACATTCTGCAAGAAGTTCTCTGTAAGCTTTGAAGAGAACTTAAGCTCGCCCTTACGCTCAACACGTGTCTCAATCAAAAGACGTGTGATGAAGATAGCGCAGAACAATGATGTGATGATACCAACTACCAAAGTTGTTGCGAAGCCCTTAACAGGACCTGTACCGAAGTAGAAGAGAACGATACCAGTGATGATTGTAGTAAGGTTACCGTCGATGATCGCTGAGTATGCGTTAGAGAAACCATCCTTGATAGCGAGTGCAAGACCCTTACCACCACGCAACTCCTCCTTGATACGCTCGAAGATGATAACGTTAGCATCCACAGCCATACCCATAGTAAGTACGATACCTGCGATACCTGGGAGTGTCAATACAGCACCGAATGATACCAATACACCGAAGAGCAACAATACGTTGCAGATAAGTGCAACATTAGCATACCAACCAGCACGGTTGTAGAAGAATGCCATATAGAGCAACACAAGGCAGAATGCCAATGCGAACGAAATCAAACCTGCGCTGATAGACTGCTGACCGAGTGATGGACCTACAACCTCAGAGTAGATGATAGTTGCAGGTGCTGGAGACTTACCTGAGCTAAGTACGTTAGCCAAGTCCTCAGCCTCCTGAGCAGAGAAGTTACCTGTGATAGATGAAGAACCACCATCGATACGACCGTTAACACGTGGTGCTGAGTATACGTAGCTATCCAAAACGATAGCGATAGAGCGACCTACGTTAGCACCTGTGATGTTACCCCACTCGATAGCTGTCTTAGAATCCATTGTCATAGATACCTCAAAACCACCATACTGACCACCCTGAGCGCGTGCAGATGTGATACCTGAGCCATCCAATACTGGGAGCATTGCACCATCCTTACCCTTCAAAGCGTAAAGAAGGAATACACCCTTTGAGCTATCCAAAGAGCTCTTGTTTGACCAAGCAAGCTTAACATCTGCTGGGATCAAAGCATCAACACCCTCCAATGAGAGGTACTCGTTGATAAGCTGGATGTTTGACTTGTCAGCAGCTGCTACGATAGGCTCACCTACGTTGAAAGTCATTGTAGAGCCATCAGCACCCATAGCTGGGTAAGATGTCATAAGCAACTCGCTAAGTGGAGTAAGGCTAACCTCAGCCTCATCCTCGCCCTGAGCCAAAAGATAGTCACGAACAACAGCATCAGCGTTAACGAACAATGTCTCCATTACAGTGTTAACATCCTCTGCCTGGCATACCTGCCAGAACTCAAGGTTGGCTGTAGATGCCAAAAGCTTACTTACGCGCTCTGGCTCCTTAACACCTGGCAACTCAACCATGATACGGTTAGTACCTGCGATAGGCTGGATGTTTGGCTGAACAACACCAAGAAGGTCGATACGTGTTGCCAAAACCTCGTTCATCTTAGATACAGAACCTACGATGTGGTCGTTAAGCTCCTTAGCGATTGTAGCAGCATCCTCAGTGCCGTAGATAGCCATGCGATCCTCAGCTGAGAGATTTGCAACGTAAGTATCAACTACTGCTGATGGGCTCTCCATCTTAGAAGCTACGCGAAGTGCTGACTCAATAGCATCACGAAGCAAGTTGTTTGCAGCAACAGTGATATCGTTGAATGCGTTAGTGCGGATAACGTCCTCTGCCTTAATCTCAAGCATAACGTTCATACCACCCTTAAGGTCAAGACCCAAGTTCAACTCCTTCTCCTTACACTCGCCATAAGTGTAACCTACGTAAACGCTCTTGTCCCACATCTCATCGAGATAAGCCTGTGGATTCTCCTGCTTAGCAGCCTCTGCCTCAACGTGACGAGTCACGAAGGTGAATGAGAGCTGCCAGATGCTGGCAATACCTAAAAGGACTGCCAACCACTTGATAATTCCTTTACTCTGCATTGTTTAAAAGTTTAATTATTTGTTATTGTTTATATGTTTTTTGCTTCAATTTCTGTAGCAATCAGCAACATAGCACGCTTATTGCTTGCGCAAACGCGCGTTAATCGCGCAAAGATAGTAAAAAAATCGCAATCCACAAACGTGAACTGCGATAATATTATCATTTTTATAGGCTTAATTACCCTATTTCGTAGTAATCTCCACAACGTAATCAACCATCTCAGGACGTGGACCGAGATCCAACACAATACCCTTTGCCACCTTTTCGAACTTCACAGGCTTGCCACTTACAAATACCTGAGCCTTATCTACCTTACAGTTAAGTGGCAAATAAAGCATATCATCCTCAAGGTCAAAGATATGAACATAAAGTTTGTTGCCCTTGCGCGTTGTGCAACCCCACTGCTGCTGCTTGATATCGCCAGCCTCGGTACCATAGATAGTCTCGCCATAGATAGAGAGCCACTCACCCATAGCCTTCATACGCTCCAACGCTGCTGCTGGCAACTCACCATTAGCCTGAGGACCAACATTCAACAAGAGGTTAGCACCCTTACCAGCTGCACTCACGAGGTAGCGAATAAGCGTCTCAGGAGACTTATAGTTCTGATCGATAATCTTATATCCCCACATACCATTCATTGTCTGGCATGTCTCAAGTGGCAAACGGCTAATATCCTGACCCGACAAGCCATGAGTATTCTCACCAGGGAGGTCACGCTCAAAAATCTGAATATCCTCACCCTCGAATGGTGTGATATGGTGGTTGTTAGCGATAAGACATGATGGCTGCAACTTGTGAATCATAGCATACTGCTCGTCGAGCTGCCAGTTGAAAGGCGTCTTATCCTCGTCGTGATCCCACAAGCCATCGAACCAGATAGCACCAATAGGGCCATAGTTTGTAAGAAGCTCCGTAACCTGACGATTCATAAAGTCGTAGTAGTGAGCCCAGTCGATCTTCGACTCATCGCGACCTGTAACATTGCGCGCTGTGCGACCACGTGGATAGTCGTCACGCAACCAGTCGATATGTGAATAGTAGAAGTGGAGCTTAATGCCATACTTTTGACACGCCTCAGACAACTCCTTTATGACATCACGACCAAATGGCGTAGCATCAACGATATTGAATTCCGACTGCTCGGTATCCCACATTGAGAAGCCATCGTGATGACGTGTAGTGAAGCAGATATACTTGGCACCTGCATTCTTAATAGCCTTAACCCACTCCTCAGCATTGAAGCGGTGTGGATAGAAAGCATCAGCTGCCTTAGCATACTCATCGCGGTTAAGACCTGCATTCTGCATATACCACTCACCCTGAGCAAACATACTGTAGATACCCCAGTGGATGAAGATACCAAATCGAGCATCTGCAAACTCCTCACGCGCCTTAAGATTCTCAGGCGTAGGCTGATAGCCCTGAGCCGATAGTGACACCACCGATAGCAGCATCACAGCAGCCAATAGCGTTTTCTTTATCATAGGTTTAAGTTTTTTAGGTTTATTAGTAAAACAATTTGTTGTTAGAAGGGCGGCAGATTTGATGATTTGTCGCAGTATGAAAAAGCGGAGTTTACTGAGTGTAAATGAGCATTTTTCAAACAAGCAAAGCGTCGAAGATGTACCCTTATAACTGCAAATCTAATTTGTTGTTAGAAGGTAGTAGATGCAGCAGATGCTCGCAGTTTGCAAATCCGTAGTTTACTGGAGTAAATGAGGAATTTGCAAACAAGGCAGATGTTGCAGATACTGTCTTATCACAACAACTTTAATCCATCTTAAGGACTGCCAAGAACGCCGACTGTGGCACCTGAACTGATCCCACCTGACGCATACGCTTCTTACCCGCCTTCTGCTTCTCAAGAAGCTTACGCTTACGCGAAATATCACCACCATAACACTTAGCAGTAACATCCTTACGTACAGCCTTTACTGTCTCGCGAGCAATAATCTTAGCACCAATAGCAGCCTGGATAGCGATATCAAACTGCTGACGTGGGATAAGCTCCTTAAGCTTCTCACACATCTTACGTCCGAAGTCGTAAGCATGGTCGGCATAGATAAGTGATGACAAGGCATCCACAGGCTCACCATTGAGGAGGATATCCAACTTAGCGAGCTTCGACACCTGATAACCTGTGCGATGGTAGTCGAATGAGGCATAACCCTTAGATATACTCTTAAGTTTATCGTAGAAGTCGAAGACAATCTCCGAAAGTGGCATCTCAAAATTCACCTCCACACGATCCTGTGTGATGAATGTCTGATTCTTCATCACACCACGCTTATCGATACAGAGTTTCAATACGTTACCGAGGAAATCTGCCTTGGTGATAATCTGAGCAAGGATATATGGCTCCTCGATTTTTGCCACCTTGGTAATCTCTGGTAGTCCCGATGGATTATGCACCTCAAGCTCCTCACCCTGCGTTGTTGTGATATGATACGACACGTTAGGAACGGTAGTAATAACATCCATATCGAACTCGCGATACAAACGCTCCTGAATAATCTCCATGTGGAGAAGACCCAAGAAGCCGCAACGGAAGCCAAAGCCCAAAGCCAACGAACTCTCAGGCTCGAAGGTCAAAGAGGCATCATTCAGCTTAAGCTTCTCAAGTGAAGCACGCAAATCCTCGTACTGGTCAGCCTCAACAGGATATACACCCGCAAAGACCATAGGCTTAACATCCTCAAAACCTGCGATAGCCTCCAAAGCAGGATTTGCCACAGAGGTAATGGTATCACCCACCTTGACATCTGTAGAGTTCTTGATACCCGAACAGATATATCCTACATCACCCGCCTTAATCTCGTCACGAGCAACCATCTTCAATTTCAAAACACCAATCTCATCAGCGTCATACTCACTGCCAGTGTTGAAGAACTTTACATGCTCGCCCTTGTGTATTGTACCGTTGAAGACACGGAAATAGGCAATAACGCCACGGAAAGGATTGAACACCGAGTCGAAGATAAGAGCCTGAAGCGGAGCATTCTCATCACCCTTAGGTGCTGGAACACGCTCTACAATAGCCTCCAAAACCTCCTCTACACCCATACCAGTCTTTCCTGACGCCAAGAGGATATCCTCATCCTTGCAGCCGATAAGGTCGATAATCTGATCCTTAACCTCATCAATCATTGCTGACTCACAGTCAATCTTATTGAGCACTGGGATAATCTCAAGATCCTGACCAAGAGCAAGATAAAGATTCGAAATGGTCTGCGCCTGAATACCCTGAGTAGCATCTACTACAAGCAATGCTCCCTCACATGAGGCGATAGCACGTGACACCTCGTAAGAGAAGTCAACGTGTCCTGGGGTATCAATAAGATTGAGAGTATACATCTGACCATCCTTAGCCTTGTACTCCATCTGTATGGCGTGGCTCTTGATGGTAATACCCTTCTCACGCTCAAGGTCCATATCATCGAGCACCTGCGCCTGCATCTCGCGCTGATTCAGCGTGTTAGTCTTTTCAAGGAGACGGTCAGCAAGAGTACTCTTACCATGGTCAATATGAGCAATAATGCAAAAGTTACGTATGTTCTTCATCGTGTGATGTTTATTAATCATTATTAACGCACAAAGATACAAAAAAAAAGTGAAAGGTAAAAACTGATAAGTGAAAAGTATAGCATCCACAACATTTTTACTTTTAATACCAAACATTCTCCATCATCTACATGTCATAATAGACCTCTAATTTTTGTCACTATGCTATCCACATATCTGCCATTTTGTCAGTTCACCGACGTGGCACATAGTTTGATAACATCAAAAATCAGACAATAACAACTAATAACAACATAAAACTATGAGAAATGGTAAGATTGGGGTAACAACAGAAAACATATTCCCCGTAATTAAGAAATTTCTATACTCCGACCACGAGATTTTCCTCCGCGAGTTGGTATCAAATGCCGTAGATGCTACACAAAAGCTAAAGACCCTAACATCTAAGGGTGAGGCAGATGGCGAATTGGGCGACCTCACAATCCACATTACTGTAGATGAGGCAACTAAGACCCTCACCATCACCGATCGTGGTATTGGCATGTCTATCGACGAGGTGGATAAATATATCAACCAGATTGCATTTTCTGGTGCCGAGGAGTTTATGGCTAAGTACAAGGATCAGGCTATCATCGGACACTTCGGTCTTGGCTTCTACTCATCGTTTATGGTGGCAGATAAAGTGGAGATATTCTCACAGTCATACCGCAACGAGGAAAAGAGCGTACACTGGAGCTGCAACGGTTCTCCAGAGTTCGAGATGGAGGAGCTTACAGAGAAGTTGGAGCGCGGAACACGCATCGTCCTTCACCTCTCGGAGGAGTGTGCTGAGTATGCTCAAAAGGCTGAAATCGCAAAGCTCCTACGCAAGTATTGCCACTTCCTACCTATTCCTATTGCCTTTGGTAAGAAGAGCGAGTGGAAGGATGGTAAATATGTTGATACCGAGGAGGATAACATCATCAACAACACTACTCCACTATGGACTCGCAAGCCATCGGAGATTACCGAGGAGGAGTACAAAAGTTTCTATGCAGACCTATATCCAACTGCAGACGAGCCACTGTTCTACATCCACCTAAATATCGACTATCCATTCAATCTTACAGGTATTCTCTACTTCCCTAAGATTCACAACAACTTCGATATTCAGCGTAACCGCATACAGCTATACTCTAACCAGGTTTTCGTAACCGATGAGGTAAATGGCATCGTGCCTGAGTATCTAACACTCCTTCATGGTGTTATCGACTCACCAGATATTCCACTCAACGTATCACGTAGCTACCTCCAGAGCGACTCTAACGTAAAGAAGATTTCGAGCTACATCACACGTAAGGTGGCAGACCGTCTACAGGAGCTATTCAACACCATGCGTCCTGACTACGAGGCGAAGTGGGACGACCTCAAAATCTTTATCCAGTATGGCATCCTCACCGACGAGAAATTCGCCGAAAAGGCAGCATCGTTTATGCTTTGGAAGTCTATTGAGGGTAAGTACTACACACCTACGGAGTATACCGAAAAGGTTAAGGATACACAGACCGACAAGGATGGCTTCACCATTATGTTATATGTAGATGATGTTGTGGGCAAGAATGCCTTTGTTGAGGCTGCAAAGGCTAAGGGCTACGACATTTTGGAGATGAACGGACAGCTGGACAACCACTACGTACAGTACTACGAGTCGAAGAACGAGAAGATTCGCTTTGTACGCGTAGATAGCGATGTTGTCGAGAACCTCATCCGCAAGGAGGAGCGCAACGCCATGTCACTCACCTCGGAGCAGCAGGATATTATGCGCCCTGTTTTTGAGAGCCAGATGCCTAACGACGAGAAGATACACTACCATATCTCATTTGAGGCTATGACAGCAGATGCACAGCCTGTTGTCATCACACAGAATGAGTTTATGCGCCGCATGAAGGAGATGGCTGCAACATCAGGAGGCGACATGAGTCGCTTCTATGGCGAGATGCCCGACAACTTCACTATAACCGTAAATGGCAATCACCCTATCGTGCTCGATATCCTCGGAGAGGTGGAGAATAGCTACGGTGATAAGCTACGTACCATCGGCAAGAAGATTACCGCTGCCGAGCAGGAGGAGAACCGCTTTGAGGAGACCGTGAAGGGCAAGAAAGCCGAGGAGCTTACTCAGGAGGAGAAGGATATGCGCGAGCAGCTATCACAGCGCATTGCCGAGCTACGCTCAGAGCGCGACACACGCCTTATGGAGATTGGCAAGGAGAATAAAAAGGTACGCCAGATTATCGACCTCGCACTGCTCTCTAACGGCATGCTTAAGGGCAAGAACCTTACCGACTTTATCCAGCGCAGCATTTCGTTGATAGAGTAACGAGCGAGGTGAAAGGTGAAAGGTGAAAGGTAAGGTGCGCTTCGCGCAGAGTTTATTTTTCACGTCCGAAGGGGTTAGATTTAGCTTATCGCAAAAGAATAGACCAAGGGATAGTACAAAACGTACAGTCCTTGGTCTATTACTTTTAATGATGTGCCGCAGATTGCGACTTATCACAAGAAATTTCAATTTGGCAATAGAAGGCTGCAGATGCAACGCTCAGCAAAAATCCCGACGATGGGCTGTACTAAGCGTACTGCTCATTGTCGGGACTTTTTGTTAGCGGCAGCAGATGTCTGCCTTATCTTGCCAAATTATAATGCCATTAACATTAATAACTGCGCCGTCAACACTCGCAAGAACATAACCACTGGGTAAACAGTAGCATAACTTACGGCTGGCATATCGTTACCTGATGATACGCTGGCGAAGCCAAGTGCTGGAGGATCTGTCATAGAACCTGCCATAAGACCCATCATAGTGTAGTAGTTGAGCTTGAACTTGAGACGTGCAAGAAGAGCTACGAGAACAAGTGGCAACACGGTGATGATAACACCATAGCCTACCCACTTGTAACCACCGCCTACAACAGCATCAACGAAGCCATCACCTGCACCAATACCTACAGCTGCGAGGAACATAGCAAGACCAATCTCACGCATCATGAGGTTTGCACTCATGGTAGTATAGGTTACAAGGTGGAAGTGTGGACCAAAGCGACCAAGAAGGATAGCAATGATAAGTGGACCACCTGCCAAACCAAGCTTCACAGGCTGTGGGATATTCATCAAAGGCACTGAACCGAGCAATACACCAAGTGCGATACCGATAAATACAGGCAACAAGTTAGGGTGATCGAGCTTCTTAAGTGAGTTACCAAGAGCCTTCTCTGCCTGAGCAACTGCAGCCTCAGGACCAACAACCATAACCTTATCACCCACCTGAAGCTCCATACCCTGATATGGGATAAGATCAACACCAGCACGGTGAACACGTGTGATGTTGATACCATAGCGAGTACGAAGACGGAGGTCTGCAAAGGTCTTACCGTTAACATCCTCACGTGTAATGAGGATACGACGTGATACAAGAGGAGTAGACTGCATAGCTGTAGCACCCCACTCGTCACGAGACATCTCGATAGGCTTACCGAAGAATGCAAGGATAGCCTCGCTGTCCTCCTCAGTACAGATAACGCGCAAGCGATCACCGATAACAAGCTCAGAGTTACCATCTGCCATAACAATCTCGCCAGACTTGTGCATAATACGTGAGATTACGAACTGACGATTGATAAGCATGTGTGCAACAGCAATCGTCTTACCTGCGAGCATCTCGTTAGTAAACTCCACAGAGTAACGCTGTGGGAGATTTGTCTCGTTGCTCATAGCTGCCAAGCCCTCATCCTCCTTCTTGAAGTCTACGCGGAGAACATAGCGCATGATAATCATCGTAGTGATGATACCCACAACGCCCAAAGGATATGCTACGGCATAACCGAGCGAGATAGAGTTAGCAATCGTAGGGTTTGACATGCCAGAATCGGCGTATGCCTGCTGTGCAGCACCAAGACCTGGTGTGTTAGTCACCGCACCAGAGAGGACACCGACCATAGTAGGAAGTGGCTCACCAGTAATGAGGTGGATAGCATAGGCTGTAGCCACACCAAGAAATATCACCAATGCAGCAAGACCAATAAGCTTCAAGCCTCCACTCTTGAGGGAAGAGAAGAAACCGGGACCTACCTGCAAACCGATGAAGAACACAAAGAGTATCAAACCGAACTCCTTGATAAAATGCAACGTGTCGTGGTGGATAGTACCCGAGTCAAGGAAATGACCGAAAGCGATACCCGTAAAGAGAATCCAGGTCATACCGAGCGAGATACCCTTAATCTTAATACGACTAAGAGCAATACCCGAAGCAATAACCGCCGCCAACACAAATACAGTGTGAGCAATGGATGGGTGCATAGGGTCACCACTACCCATAATCACAGTTTTCAACCAATTGAAATCCATTGTGTTTTTATGTTTTTGGGTTATAAGTTCTAAATAATGTTCAAAAGCACACTTTCCTATATGCAAATAGTCGGCACAAAGATATATAATTTTTTTATATATTCAACAATCTAACGGCAACAAACACTCTCTCAACTTATCCTACAAGGCATCTACATGGTGTAAATATATATTTTTTTGGTGATTATAAAATAAATGTGTATCTTTGCGAGGTTAAACAAACGCGATACATATAATTTAACTAAATAACATTTTACGTATGACTATTACAGCATCAGACATCAAGATTGGTATGTGCGTGGAGATGGACGGTAAGACATTCATCGTTGTAGACTTCCAGCACTGCAAGCCAGGTAAGGGCCCTGCTTTCGTTCGTTCTAAGCTCAAGAACCTTGAGAATGGTAACGTTCTCGATAAGACTTTCTCTTCTGTATCACAGAAGATCGAGCAGGTTCGCGTAGAGCGTCGTCCATACCAGTTCACTTACGAGGATGACCTCGGTGCTCACTTTATGCACACTGAGACTTTCGAGGAGATCAACATCGACAAGAACCTTATCAACAACTCAGACCTTATGGCTGATGGTCAGATCGTTGAGGTTATGTTCCACACTGAGAAGGAGACTGTTCTTTCTGCAGAGCTTCCTCCAATCGTTGATATGGAGGTTACTTACACTGAGCCAGGTGTACGTGGCGATACCGCTTCAACAAACTCTTTGAAGGCTGCTACAGTAAACACTGGTGCAACTATCAAGGTGCCACTCTTCATCAACACAGGTGATAAGATTCGTGTTGACACTCGTACACGTGAGTACTACGAGCGTATTAAGTAATACGAGCCCAAAGCAAGTATGGAGTCCGACTGAGAAGTCGGGCTCTTTTTTTATGAGAAAAGTGAAAGGTGAAAAGTGAAAAGTGTGGTGCGCTAAAGCGCAAGTTTTATTTATGGGTGGAGATAGGGATTGATGGGTAATTATGGGTAATAATGGTGAAGTTAGGGAAGTTAAGGAGGTTAAGGGAAATCACTAATTTCACTAAATTCCTTAATTTCACTAAAACACTACCCTCCCCAACGAGATAAATTTTGTTGTCAGAAGGCAGTAGATGCAACGCTCGGCAAAAAAAGCCACCAATGGGTAGTACATGACGTACGTCCCATTGGTGGCGTTTTTGTTTGCGGCAGCAGATGCTGCCTTATCACAACAAAATTATAGGTTGGCGATAGTATAATCTACCATCTTCTGTCTGATATTAAACATATCATCAGGACGCATAGAGTGGTTCTGATCAGGGTATACCATCATATCATACTGCTTACCTGCACGGTTAAGAGCACGACACATCTCCATAGCGTTCTGGAAATGAACGTTATCATCTGCAGTACCGTGGATAATCAAAAGACGAGTGTTGAGGCTTAGACGATCAGCAAAGTTAATTGGCGAATTATCGTCATAGCCTGCAGGATTATCCTGTGGTAGACCATTGTAAATCTCGGTGTAAATAGAGTCGTAGTAACGCCATGATGTTACAGGTGCTACAGCGATAGCCATCTTGAAGATACCATCACCCTTAAGAGCACAACCAAGAGCCATGAAGCCACCATACGACCAACCATAGATACCTACGCGCGATGCGTCGATAAACTCCTGCGATGCAAGGTGACGAGCGAAAGAGATCTGATCCTCAACCTCACAGTGACCAAGGTTTGCGTATGTCACCTTCTTATAAGCCTCACCACGGTAGCCTGTACCACGAGCATCGCAGCAAGCGATGATGTAGCCATTACGTGCAAGTGTCTCCTCCCAATCGGTAGTATAACGATTAGCAATCTCCTGTGAGCCTGGACCTGAGTACTGGGTCATGAGAACAGGATACTGCTTCGCAGGGTCGAAGTTCTCAGGATAGATAAGGTAGTACTGAAGCTCGTCGCCACGCTCCGTAGTGAAGGTTGCATAGTGACGCTGATACTTAGGGGCTTCGGTCTTTGGCTCCTCAAGCATCAAAGAGCGCACGAGCTTACCTTTATTATTATATACGCCTGCTGTAGGATAGCAATCTGTTGCTGAGTGCTCCGCAGCAAAGTACTTCATATCTGCTGATGGGTACACACGCCAATAACCAGGCTTAGAGAGCAAGCACTCCTTCTTGCTACCATCAAGGCTTACAGAGTATAGATGACGCTCAAGTGGCGACTGCTCGGTAGACATATAGTATACAACATCCTTCTTAGGCGATAGACCAACAAACTGTGTTACCTCCCACTCACCTGCAGTAATAGCATTTAGGCGACCCTCATTGATTGAATGTAGGTAAAGGTGGAACCAACCTGTAGATGTCTCCTCACGCACGATGAAACGCTCGCCATCGATAAAGGTAATAGTAGCGGCATTTGGACGCTCAACATAACGCTCATCCGACTCATCATAGATTACACGCTGAGTGCCATCATCCTCAACAAGCACAACCTGGAAATGGTTCTGAAGGCGGTTTACGAGGTAGTAATATAGCTTACCTGCAGGAGTATAACCTACCTGTGGGATATACTGATCGGTCTCCGCGCCTGTATCAATCTGACGTGTCTCGCGTGTAGCGATATTATATACGTGGAGTGTAACGATAGAGTTCTCCTCACCAGCCTTAGGATACTTAAAGCGATAAGCAGTATTGTAAAGATTCTCATCGTAGCGCATCATCTCAAACTCCTTAACGCGGCTCTCATCAAACTTAAGGTATGCAATCTCCGAAGCATCTGGAGCAAAAGCATACGCCTTAGTGAAGCCATACTCCTCCTCATATACCCAGTCTGTAGTACCGTTGATAATATGGTTCCACTTACCATCGTCTGTGATATTGTAGATATCGTTTGTAGCGATGTTGTAGAGGAAGATATCATTGTTATACGACATCGCAAGGAAACGTGAGTTTGGCGAGAATGAGATATCGCGAACATCGTCGATACGAATTGTTGAGCCATCAGGACAAGCAATATAATAGTCCGAGATGTAAGAGTGGCGATAAATCTCCTGACGTGGAGACTGACCCTCATACTTCTCATAAAGAGCCATAGTGCCATCTGGTGACTTCACATACGACATGATGAGGTGATCGGTAGTAAATACCACCTTACCCTCCGAAGCCTTCTTATAGTCGTATAGCTTCACCGTTGTGCCATCAAGCTCCATATACTGATCGGTTCCTGCTGCAGGCGTAAGTGACGCTGGCGATATATAGTTAGGTGTTGCAGCATCACGCGCTGCAATCATCTCAAGATAGCTAACCTGCGCTGAAGCACCCCAGGCAACTGCCATCATAGCTAAAGTACATAGTAGTTTTTTCATAGCTGTATAGTTCATTTAGTTTTCATTATTTCTGTGGTCGTAATCTCTAAATATCATCTATAGAGAAGTCGTAGCTTAAACGCTTACCTGTTGTAAACTTAGAGTTGTCGAGCTTGGTATTAAACTGGTCGACAGTAACACGAATATTCTCCTCGTATGGTGGCATTAGAAGGTCGAAATTGAGAGCATAGTTAATAGCTGTCTCGATTATCGACACCAAAGCCTCGCGGTCTATCTTCTTTGTGCCAAATGCCATAGGGCGCACCAATGTCTGACGCTTACCCTCCACAAAGAAGCACTTCTCACGGTTTATGAAGATGCGACCAACGAGATAACCCTCATCGGCACTACGGTTATACTTCATAGAGTCAGAGAGGAAGTTATAGATGTTGATAACTCCGATGTATGAGTTATCCTTGCTCTGCTGGACATAGCTATTCTGCCAAATGATGTGGTTAGAGTCAAACTCAAAGATATCGGTATGCATCTGGAAGATGAGGATATCACTTGCCACCTGCAACTGAGCTTCGAACTTTCCACGATCACGATACTCGATACGCACACGGCGGTCGAGCTTACCATCCAACTCATCATCTATCTCCGAAGCCATCTCGAAGAGTGTCTCCTTAAGTTCGTTAAATGTTGAGAAGGTATTGTCAAAAATCTGTTGCTTAAGCGTAGATTTTTTGACTATTGCCTCTAAGATCTTTTCACGAAGTGTACTCATATTTTGTCTGTTTTATCTTTTATCGTAGACGTATTATCTGTCCATCAACAAGCGTTGCATCCTCACGCAGACGATTAATCTTCGACAACTGATGCAAGCGTATACCATAGAGCTGCGATAGGAAGTGTAGCGTCTCACCCTTAGTAACGGTATGTAGCATATCACTACCATTCCAACGCGATAGCTTTCGCTCGATATATACAATATCTCCCTCCTCAGGCTCTGCACCGCTCTTCATATCGTTAAACTTACGCAACGTAAGTGGTGCCACCTGGAACATCTCACCGATCTTGGCAAAGGTATCGCCACTCTTAGCTATAACGTAGTGAGCCTCATTAGTAAGATATACATTATATCCATAGTGAGAATTTATCGTTACACGGAAGTTGTTTGGATCAATACCTCTATCTGCATACGCCAACGTTGCATCACGCTCAACAGGAACATCTGCCTTAACTACGTCTGCCACCTCCGCTGCCACCTCGGTCTGCTGTGGGGCTAAGCTCTTAGGATCTACGTTTAACTCCTCAGCCACATACTTATCATACGCCTCAATACCATTTTTGCCATCGAGGAGATATAGGTGGTAACGCTCAATAGTGCCTATTAGACGCTCAGCATAGTCTGGTGCAGTTGCATATCCCGCCTTCTTAAGACCCTTAGCCCAATTTTTGTAGTCGTCGCTGTCATACGCAAAGAGGAACTCATAACGCTTACCCTCGCTTAAAAACTCAGCATGATCCTGGAACGACTCCTCAACACTATCGTATACTCTAAAGCAATCATCAGGACGGTCATCTGCATGGGTGATTGTACGACCTGTCCACGACGACTTACACTTTATGCAGAAATGGTTATTGGCGACACGCGCTAAGTAGCCATTACCAAATCCCGACTCAAGAATCGCCTGACCCATAGTGATACTCGCTGGGATACCATACACCTCCATATTCTCAATAGCCGTAGCACGCCACTTGTATATATACTCCTGAGGCGTTAGCTTCACCCACTCCTCGGTAGGCTGCTTCGCCTTATCTGCATCTGGCTCATTCACTTGCGCCATAACAGACGTCACCGAGAGTATTGCCACAAGAAGCGTTATTGCCACATTTTTTGAGTTAAATATCATAGACCTTTTTATTAAGTGCATTATTTTTGCAAATATAGCAAAAAAATATGAAAGGTGGAATAGTAAACAAAAAATAAGAAGAAGTTGTGTAACAAGGCAACCTTGGCATTGTTACACAACCTCTTCCGATATTAATAGTTATAATCTATCGATATTAAAACTCTACAACAGGAGCCACCTCCGCACCCTCCTGTGCCTCGAACATTGTCATCTTATCGAAGCCAAACATACCTGCAAGGAGATTTGTTGGGAAACGACGAATAGAGGCGTTATATGTACGCACCTCCTCATTATACTTTCTACGCTCTGTAGATATACGATTCTCAGTACCCTCAAGCTGCTTCTGTAGCTCCATAAAGTTCTGGTTAGCCTTAAGATCTGGATAGTTCTCCGAAATAGCGATAAGACGACCAAGAGCAGAGCCTACCTCATTCTGTGCCTTCATCCACGCCTCCATCTGCTGAGGTGTCGCAGTCGAAGGATCGATAGATATTGATGTTGCATTGGCACGTGCATCGGTTACAGACTGAAGCGTCTCCTTCTCATGAGCAGCATAACCCTTTACCGTAGATACGAGATTAGGAATCAAATCGGCACGACGCTGATATACAGTCTCAACATTTGCCCACGCTTCATTCACCTTCTCCTGCTTAGTTACAAGACCATTGTAACCACCTACAGCCCACACAACCACTACGGCAACAATGCCGAGTACGATCCATAATGTTTTGTTCTTCATAGCTTATAATATTTTAGTTTATAATTCTTTACCAACTTGAGCCTGAGCCTCCGCCACCGAAGCTACCACCACCAAAGCCTCCGCCACCGCCGAAGCCACCAAAGCCACCACCACGCGAGCCAAATCCGCCCATAGGGAAGATGAAGACTCCACCACTGCCACCACCATTTCTACGATGTGGGTCGTTATCCTCGCGCTGACGAACAATATCCTTTTGGCAGTTGGCACAGTGCAAAGTCTCCACAAGGAGTACCACACCAGTCGAGAGGTGCATCCTCTCGCGTTTCACAAGCAGAAGTTTATGCTTCTTGCAATGCGGACACTTAACCAAGCGACGCTCATAGACAAGTAGCATGACTATTGGCAACACGACCAGCAGCAACACAAATACCAGCGCAAACATCATAGCCTCCTCATCCGCCTCAGCCTCGGCAATAGGCAAGTCACCACCCGAAAGCAACATATCAACAGCTCGCATGCCCTCTACCATACCCTCGGAATACTCTCCGCCACGAAAGTATGGCACCATATACTGCTGCTGTATACGATAACACATTGCATCAGTAAGCACACTCTCCACACCATAGCCCGTATGGAAACGAATCTCGCGCATATCCTCAACAAATAAGATTCCGAGACCGTTATCTAGCTCGTCATCGCCTATGCCCCAACTCTCAAACAACGACTGAGAGAAATCAACCATATCTCGTGGTTGGATATCCTTAACAGCAACGATAGCTACCTCAGCAATACCACGCTGCTTAAGCGAATAACATAGCGAATCGAGTGTCGCCACCGCACCGACAGATAGAATACCATCAGGATTTGAGACAAATCGCGTGCGATCGCTAAGCTGAACATTAGGTATATCACCTACGCGATAGCTCTTGGCACTAAGCGGCATAGCGAGACTTAGCATCACCACTACCGCAGTGGCTAAATATTTTACAACTCCTTTAATCATAATTTATACAAAACGAGCAACCTCTACTACTTTTATAGAGAGATTGCTCGTCGTACTATTTTCTATCACCCACAGGTTAATTTTTATCTCTTTGCGTCGATAACATCAGTCAAACGAGCAAAAACTTCATCCACCGTACCAAGACCATTAATCGCCGAGTACTTATTCTGCTTTGAGTAGTAATCTGCTACGATAGCTGTCTGCTGGCGATATACCTCAATACGATTACGGATTACCTCCTCCGAGCTATCATCCTTACGTCCTGAGTCCTTACCGCGAAGCAAGATACGACGTACAAGCTCCTCTTCTGGAACATCCATGTACACCATAACATCAACCTTCGCACCCATCTCCTCAAGCATCTTATCAAAAATCTCTGCCTGCGCTGTTGTACGAGGGAAACCATCGAAGATTGCACCCTTATCATTATGTGTGCGCATGAAATCGCGAACCATCTCTACAACAATTGAGTCTGGAGCCAACTCTCCACGTGAGATATAACCCTCCATACTCTTGCCCAACTCTGTACCACGCTGTATCTCAGAGCGAATTACCTCACCAGTAGATATATGATACAAGTCGTAATGCTCAGCCAAACGTGCTGCTTGGGTACCCTTACCACAACCTGGCGCACCGAAAAGTATAATATTCAACATTTTTATTTAAGTTTATTGTTATTGTTCGGTTTAAAAAATTTGACGCAAAGATATATTTTTTTTTGCAAATATCCAATCAAAACGGTATTTTTGCAAAAAATTAAAAATCGCGCTTTATGGAGAAGAAAAATGGCACTGAGATAGCCTCTTTAGGCGAGTTTGGTCTTATCGACCGTCTCACATCACGACTTAAGCAGCGTAACGCCACAACCCTACTATCTTTTGGAGATGACGCCGCTGTTATAGACCTCGGCGAGGAGGTTATGCTTCTTACTACAGATATGATGACTGAGGGCATAGACTTCGATCTCAGCTACTTTCCACTTAAACACCTCGGATATAAGGCAATTGTTCGCGGCATAAATGACATCTTGGCTATGAACGCTAAGCCTCAGCAGGTTGTCGTGGCACTCGGCATATCGGCAAAGATTTCAGTTGAAGCACTGGATGCACTATACGAAGGTATGGAACATGCGTGCAATGAGTATAGCGTGGACCTCGTAGGTGGCGATACTACAGCCTCGATGAATGGCTTGGTAATAACCATAACTGCTACAGGACGAGCAAAGAAGGAGGATGTAGTATATCGCTCTGGTGCTAAGGAGCACGACCTCATCTGCATCACCTCGAACCTCGGTGCAGCATATATGGGTCTTCATCTCTTGGAGCGCGAGAAGCGTGTATTGAAGGATATTGACAACCCAGAGCCTAAGTTCCAGGGTCACGAGTATCTTTTGGAGCGTTACCTCAAACCTCGCGCACGCATTAACATCCTCGACGCTCTAAAGGAGAATGATATCCATCCTACATCTATGATTGATCTGTCGGATGGTTTGGCTTCAGACCTAAGACAGATATGTCGCTCGTCGCAGTGTGGAGCACGCATCTACCTTGAGCGTATTCCTATTGCCCGTCAAACTACGGAGCTTGCCGAAGAGATGCACATCGACCCTGTTATCGCAGCACTTAATGGTGGCGAGGACCACGAGCTTCTCTTCACCGTGCCTTTGGATATGCAGGAGAAGATTATGCAGCTTGGCTTGGTAGATGTCATTGGTCATATCACCCGCGAGGAGGCAGGCGTAATACTCGTAACACCTGATGGCGAAGGCATCGCACTCAAAGCACAGGCGTTTGATAGATAAAAGACTAATTAGTAATTGGTTAATTAGTAATTAGTAATCTTGTCATCTCTGCGAGATGATTTTGTGGATTAATGGGGAATTATAGGGAATGATGGGGAACTACCCATAACTACCTACAATTCCCCATTTTCCCTTTTTATATCGCCTCACCAAGGCGACCCCATTAGTAATTACTAATTACTTAACAGTGTAGATAAGGTGCTCAAGTTCCTTGAGCAGGTTGCGCTGTGGGTCCTCTGGAGCATAGAGACCAAAGGCGATAACCAATGCCTCTGAGGCGGCTGCGTCAACGGTTACATAGCTTACAAAAGGACCTCCCATAAAGTCATTAGCGACCTCCCACCAGCCACGTATCTCGGTCCATTGGCGACCATTAATCTCGACATCAGGAGTAATATACATCGACTGTGGCTCGCTGCTGATACGCATATACGATCCCTCTGCGCCCTTACTCGTGATGGTTGAGAACATCTTATCCAATGCACCAAGAGCCGACAGTGCTTGCATATCCTCTGTAAGCGATGGGTCGCAAGGCATTCTGAATGCAAAGATATACTGCGCGCGCGATGGATAGTCACGGATATACCACAGCAACTCCTTCTCACGTGTTGTAGCCTTGAAGAAGTTTGCAGGGATAAGCATCTCGACACCAGTATGCTCCTTAAAGTCTGCCATAAGCAGATCTGCAGGGTTCTGCGCGTAGTAGTTATTGCTATTATTACGCTCGCCACGCTCCATCTCCTCTCGTAGCACCTCATCATTCTCGGCAATAAATGCCACGGCAGACTCAACAGATGGTGCAGTGAGGGTTATGACAGTCTGAGGGCGAGCATATAGATTCTTCGAAACGCTATACGATGCCTCCGCCACTGCAGGGTTGATGCTCAACACCAACATATTTGAATACATCTTATCGATATTCGAGGCATGCTCAGGAGAGACCTGCTTCACGATATTGAAGTAACCCTGAGGACGCGTGAGTCCTGGCAGAGGCTCCTCCAAGAGATCGCAAACCGCATACGACAAATCACCACGCCAAGTGTCATCAGCGCACACCACGACAACATCATAAGGTTTTCCCGCAGTATTTTTCGTAGGTGCGGTACTCTTCACTGTACATGCACCAAACAATATGGTTGTCACAAGGGCAACAAAAAGCAATATTCCTCGTTTCATAGCTATAAGCATTTAATTTAGAACTAACAAATAACGGGCTAAAAGCCAATTTATATATATACAAAGGTAGCGATATTTTCCGATTTTCAAAAAAAAAGTTACTTTTGCACAACTAAATAGAGATATGAGAGTAAAACCAGGAAAAATATTAAAGTGGCTATATCCCAATGTTGTATGGAGCATCGATGATCCCGATGGTATATATCTTACCTTCGACGATGGACCTACGCCTGGTGTTACCGAGTGGATACTCCATACCTTAGATCGTTATGATGCGAAAGCCACATTCTTCGTACTGGGCAAAAATGTGGAGCTATACCCCGATCTCTACCAAATGATTCTCGACAAAGGGCATAAGATTGGCAACCACACCTACTCTCATCAGAAGGGATGGGCTATGTCGACGGAACGATATATAGAGGATGTAGATCTCGCAGGAGATATGTTACATACGGAGCTATTCCGCCCACCCTACGCGCGTATCACACGTACACAGCTACAGCAGATAGCGCAACGTTACCGAATAGTGATGTGGAATGTGTTGTCACGTGACTACAACCGACATCTATCGCCCAAGAAGTGCCTCAGGGAGACTATCCGTGGACTACGCGGTGGCGATATCATATCGTTGCACGATAGTGCCAAATCGTTTAAGAATACCAGCTACGTGCTTCCTGCATTGTTGCGCAAGGCACGCGAGATGGGATTGCAATGTAAAATCTTGGAACTTTAGTCTATGAAAGTCATAGTTGCCATAACAGGAGCCAGCGGTGCCATATATGCTCGTCAGGTGTTGGAGATACTGCTTAATAATAAGGCAGTAGATAGAATCGCTCTTATCTTAAGTCACCACGCACCAGATGTTATAAAGGCAGAGGGCATTACCCTACCCAATGATGAGCGTATAACCTATTACGACAATGAGAATATGTGGGCATCGTTAGCCAGTGGCTCGGCACGCTGGGATGCCATGATTATCGTACCAGCATCTATGGGTTGCGTAGCACGTGTTGCAGCAGGCGTATCACGAACACTCATAGAGCGTGCCGCAGATGTTATGCTTAAGGAGCGTCGCAGGCTTGTTGTTGCAGTACGTGAAGCACCCTACTCACTTATCCACCTACGTAATATGACAACTCTCACCGAAGCTGGAGCAATCGTAATACCCGCTTCACCATCATTCTATTTCCGTCCTCAGAGCATTGAGGAGCTATGTTACAACCTCTCAGAGCGCATCATAGAAGCCGCAGGCATCGAGGTAGAGCATAAAGAATGGGGAGAAGAAAAGTAAAGTGAAAGGTGAAAAGTGAAAAGTGAAAAGTGTGGTGTCTGCGACACTTTATTAAGACTAAATAAAAATGGAAAAGTAAGGTATCTGAGATACACATTACTTTTCCATTTTCTATTATAATATATTGCGCTTTAGCGCGCCTTACTTTTCACCTTTCACTTTTCACCTTTCACCTCGTCTGAAGCGCGAGATATACTCATAGTCGCGGTTGAGCTGCTTCTTTAGGTCGCTGATAGAGGCAAAACGTTTCTCGTCACGTAGCTTCTCAACCAAACGAACACGCAACACCCTACCATACAAATCGCCACTAAAGTCTAATACGTGTGTTTCAAGCAGCACCTCCTTGCCACCCACTGAAGGGCGAATACCCACATTCGACATCGCTGAATAGCTTACACCATCTATATCTACCACCGAGCGATATACACCGCGCTCAATATCTTCATAACCTATGAGGCTCATATTTGCCGTTGGGTAACCCAACGCACGACCAATCTTACGGCCGTGGATAACCTCCGACTCAATCTCTGCTATCATTTATTCGGTCATTTGACTTGTTAGTTTACGCACCAAGCTATACTCCGAGAAGAACTCGCGAGCAAAGACTCTTAGTACTGTATATAAAGGTATAGCCAACAACATTCCCCATACTCCTGCCACCGAGCCAGCAATTAAGATACATAGGAACACCTCCAAAGGATGTGCCTGCACACGATCTGAATATAGCGTTGGCTGGATGATGAAGTCATCAACAATCTTGACTGTAGCAATGGTAGAACATAGCACCAAGGTTGTGTGAAGAATATCTCCGTCGATAGGTGATATAATAGCTATACATAGTGACAGGAAACTGCCGATAACTGGACCTGCATAGGGGATAACATTAAAGATACCCATAACAAGACCAATAATAAGTGCATCGCTTGACTGCATACCAAAGAGTAGCATAACAAGCGATATGATTACCATCAGCACAAAACTCTCCACCAAAAGTCCACCAAAATAGCGTGACAAAAGCGCAGTGATAGAGTCGAGTGCATTACATACATTTTTACGATAACGGTCAGGGAAGAACAACGTTACAAGACGATAGAAGAGTCCGTCATCCTTCATAAAATAGAAGGTAATAAACGATACTGAGAAGAAGGCAATACCAAAGTTCTTAACCACTGAGACGATACTCGAAAATGTCTTCATATAGTCGACATCGACAAGTCCCAACATAAAGCCCTTAAATGCCTCACCAATATCTGTTAACTTCAAGGAGAAGGTACGCTCCAAGTATTGTTGCACATTGATAAGCGAATCGCCAATAACCGATGTCACGCCCTCCCAGTCCATATCGGCAAGGGTGTTTACCTTATTGAAAAGTAGCGGAATGAAGAGCGACAACAATCCACCTACAACAATCCACATAAGAATAAGGGTTAGTGCCGAGGCTATTGTAAGCGAGATACTCCTTCCTGCAATTTTTATTTGCGACAGACGCACCACCAATGGGCGACCAATAAGCGAGAGGATTGCCGAGGCAAGGATATACAACACCACATTCGACAGATACCACACCGAGAGTAGCACTATCGTAATGATAGCGATTGTTACAATACCCTTTAATATCTTCTCTCCCGTCATCATCTAATTAAAATTTAATCGCGACGCTTAAGACGTGCAATAGGTGTCTGTGAGCCAATTACAGGATCACCAATCTCAACATACAACTCCGAATCCTTTGGAACAAGAATATCAACACGCGAGCCAAACTTAATAAAGCCCATCACGCTATTCTGCTCTACCTCCTTACCTGGAATCATATACGACACAATACGTCGAGCCACGAAGCCTGCAATCTGACGAATGAGCACCTTATCGCCATTAGCGAGACGCACCACGGTTGTTGTACGCTCATTCTCGGTAGACGACTTAGGATGCCATGCTACAAGGAAGCGACCATGATGATGTTTGAAGTACTCCACAACACCACGCACAGGCATCCAGTTAACATGTACGTTAGTGACCGACATAAAGATAGATATCTGCATCATCTCACCCTTAATATACTCATCGTCGGTAACAACCTCTGTAACCACTACACGACCATCACATGGTGAGAACAAAAGCTCATCATCGTGAATCTGAACACGTCGTGGCTCACGGAAAAATGCGGCTACAAAGAACCAGAAGAGGAGCAGGAATGCCGACATAAACCACATAATGGCAATGTGCGTATCGATAAGGAAGTAAACCAGCAACCATATGCCGAGGCATATTAGACCAGTGATACCAATGATGATGTATCCCTCTTTATTAATCTTCATAATAGGTATAGTTTTTTAGGTTAGTATTCTATTGGAAAAATATTACTGCTACAATAAGGTAGATAAAGGCAAATGGAGCTGAGAGTATCAGCGCATCGAATCTGTCGAGCATACCTCCATGACCAGGGATAAAATTACCCGAATCTTTAACACCTGCATCGCGCTTGAACATTGACTCTGCCAAGTCGCCAACAACGCTCGAAAGCGAAACCACCGCTGCCAAGCCTATCCATAAGAGGTAGTTGCCATCCACGATGTATGCACCTAACGCGCCCATAGCCAACGAGCCGAGGACACCACCGAAGAATCCCTCCCACGACTTTTTAGGCGAGAGACGAGGACACATCTTATGTTTGCCGATGCTGATACCCACCAAATAGGCAAAGACATCATTGCCCCACACGATGAACAAGTAGCAGAGAAATGCCCATGGATTCCAGGTCTCTGAGTTGATATTTGCGAGGATTGGCACGAAGCACATAAGCGACAATGGCATCGCCACGTAGACAACACCCATTGCCGTAGTTGCAATGTTGAGGAGTGGCGTCTCCTTAGCACGGAACACCTCGACAACAAACATCATAGCAACCAGGACAAAGAACGCTAGCAGTGCTGCAACGCTAATAATGATTGTGTTGTCGTTATGCGTGTCGTAGAACGCATAGGCAAAGGCAGCAGCAGTCATAACGAGCATAGCACTTGCCACGATGCCTAACCATCGCTGAGGCACTGTGCCCTTAGCCACTGCGAGGTTATAGAACTCCCACACGCCAACGACGGTAATGAGCATCATAAGGGCTGCGAAGCCCCAATAACCCACAATCGACGCGCCTAACACAACGCCAAATAACACCACACCACTTGCGGTACGTACCAAAAGATTTCGCAATTTATCTGACATAAATTCAGTATTTTCATTGGGGAGTTATGGGGAGAATTGGGTAATTATGGGTATTCCCTATTTGTCCCTATCAATCCCTATTATTCCCTATCGTAACCTTGTATGTCATTCCGAGCCTGCCGAGGAATCTCCTCGTTGTCTGCGGGTTGTCTGCGGGTTGTACAGCGAGGAGATCTTTCGACTCCGCTACACTCCGCTCAAGATGACATATAAATATAATCCTTACTTTTCAGTTTTCACCTTTCACTTTTCACTTCTCTTCTGCGCTGCCTCACCGAGGATAGACTCTATATCCTCAGAGAAGATAGTCTCCTTGTCGAGGAGCATATCTGCCATACGCTCGATATTCTCACGCTCAGCCTCCACAATCGTGCGAGCCATTGCCACAGCCTCGTCAACAATACGACGAACCTCGTCATCAATAACCTCTGCTGTGCGCTCTGAGAATGGCTTCTTGAAGGCATCGCCACCCGAAACATCATAGAAGCTTACATTACCCACCTTCTCACTCATGCCATAGTATGCCACCATAGCATAAGCCGTCTTTGTTGTGCGCTCCAAATCGTTCAACGCACCCGTAGATGTTACATCCATAAGCATCTGCTCGGCAACACGTCCTGCCACCAAACCAGCCAGCTTATGACGGAAATGCTCTAAATTATGGTTTACACGCTCCTCGGGTAAATACCATGTAGCTCCAAGTGAGCGACCACGAGGTATGATTGTAACCTTCAACACAGGATCGCAATGCTCCAAACGCCACATAACGGTAGCATGTCCCGACTCATGGATCGCCGTAGAGCGACGCTCGGTAGCCGTCATAGGCATATTTCTACGCTCCAAGCCACCTACGATACGGTCGATAGCAGCGAGGAAATCCGCCTGCTCCACAACATCCTTATCATGACGTGCTGCGATAAGAGCAGCCTCGTTACATACGTTAGCGATATCGGCACCTGCAAAGCCTGGAGTCTGCTTTGCGAGGAACTCTCTATCAAGCTTATCATCAAGCTTCAACTTACGGAGGTGTACATCGAAAATCTCCTTACGCTCCTTAACATCTGGAAGTCCCACCTCAATCTGACGGTCGAAACGTCCAGCACGCATAAGTGCCTTATCGAGGATATCTACACGATTGGTAGCAGCCAACACGATAACGCCAGCATTTGTCTGGAAACCATCCATCTCTGTGAGGAGCTGATTGAGAGTATTCTCGCGCTCATCATTACCCGAAAAACCAGAGTTCTTACCTCGCGCACGTCCAATGGCATCAATCTCATCGATAAACACGATACATGGAGCCACCTTCTTTGCCTGCTCAAACAAATCTCTCACTCGCGATGCACCAACACCCACGAACATCTCAACAAAATCAGAACCTGAGATAGAGAGGAAAGGCACATTAGCCTCGCCCGCAACAGCCTTCGCAAGCAATGTCTTACCTGTTCCTGGAGGGCCTGCGAGGAGTGCGCCCTTAGGTATCTTAGCACCAAGAGCGCGATATTTGTCTGCCTTCTTTAGGAAGTCGACAATCTCCATAATCTCTATCTTAGCCTCCTCAAGACCTGCTACATCCTTAAATGTAACTCGCTCCTTAGAGTTCTTATCCGACATCTGTGCGCGTGCCTTACCGACATTCATGATGCCACCACCTGCGCCACCACCTGCATTACGCGCCATAGAGCGCATAATAAATATCCACACGGCAATGATAAGTATCCATGGTAAGAAGTCAATAATATAGCTACCCCATCCCTTCTCCGAGCGAGCATACTTAACTATAACCTCCTTAACATTTGGATTATTCTCCTTAGCAACAGCCTCAGCCTTAGCAATGCGCTCAGCGAAATACTGAACATCACCACCAGTATTATACACTACCTGTGCGCCAGATAACGGCATATATTGAAAACGGTCATCAGACTTCGACAAGGCGTCGATCTTATCGCTATGAATATATATTGACGCACGCTCCTTATCCTTTACCTCGATACGCTCAACATATCCACCTTCCACAAGCTCATCGACCATATTCCAATCACCCTCAACAGGACGCGGGTCTGCGCCGCCAAACATAGAGTAGCCAATAATCACTACGGCTACCACAGCCCAAAACCACATAAAGTTGAAACGTGGTTGCAAGGGCATCTTTTTACTATTTGCCATACTCACTTATTAAATTAGCAATTCGTTAATTTACAATCAATAATCACTATAGCACCAGCTGTCGCTACGGAGCACACAATGGGGCTAAATATATTCCAATAGGTTTATAAAGAGACTATACTCGCGCTAAACCTATCACACACCCTCACACATTACTCCTTAGAGACAACCGCACCACCGATTATCCACTAACGCACTACTAACTACGATTATTACTCACCGAACTCATAACGCTTCATAGGCGCGTCTGCCCAAAGCTCCTCAAGACGATAGAAATCACGGAGCTCTGTCTGGAAGACATGAACAATAACATCAGTATAGTCCATAGCTACCCAGAATGAGTTTTGACGACCCTCTACGCGCACTGGCCACTCACCCATAACCTCAAACACCTTATCCTCGATACCCTGTGAAATAGCATCAACCTGTGTAGTGGAATCAGCATGGCAAACCACAAAGTGTGAGCAAATAGCACCATCAAAGCCCGAAAGGTCAAGAGATACAATACCCTTACCCTTCTTATCATCCATAGCCTCAACTATCGTGTTAATCAACTGTTCAAAATTCTCCATAATAAAAAATTAATAATCAACTTATATTCTTACACTTAGATAACGACAAGCACACGCCTCTACACGCGCGTAGCGTACATCGTTATACAATATCTTTGCAAAGATAATAAAAAAAACTGAAAAAGGAAATAAAAAAGTGAAAGTTGCAGAGAATATGGCGCGCTATAGAGGTAGTAATCGGCAATTATGGGTAGTAATAGGGAACGATAGGGAGTAATAGGTAATTATAAAATACTATCCATTATTACCCATAACTACCTATCGTTACCCATAATTACAACACTCCCCAAACAGAACAAAAATAGGACAAAATGACGCATCATTTTGTCCTATAAATATCCTTTCTTGAAACCTTCTAAACTATCCCAAAATCTCCTGCTTTACACACTTCATAATCGTGCTACACAACGCCTCGACAATCGACAATTTTACGTATGTACGACTCACGGCAAGAGCCACACGACGCGACGTCGCACCCTTGGCAATTGTCTTTACGCGATTACGGCGCGAGAGCGGAATAAACTCCAATGCCATCTCTGGAATAATGGTCATACATGACGTACAATCAACCATTCTCATAAGGGTGTCCAACGAGCCTGATTCGAAGTAGAAGTGCGAAGGAATTTCGTGCGCCGCCTGACACAACTCAAATATCTGATCACGCATACAGTTTCCTCTGCTCAACAATATAAGATCCTTAAAATCAATATCCTCTATTCGAATATTAGAACGTTCAAAGAGTGGATGAGAAGGCGACACATAAGCATAGAAATGGTCACTAAACAGATCGTGTTCCGTAATACCGTCACCACATGTTCCAGATGCAACCAAAGCAGCATCTATACGGTCAGTCTTCAACGCCTCGATAATATCCGCTGTTACCATCTCATGAATCTCCAACTCCACCTTTGGAAACTCCTTAATAAACGTTGGAATAAACTTATGAAGAAGATATGGAGCAATGGTCGGAATAACACCAAGACGCATCTTTCCTGCCGTCTCACCGCGCATCTCAGCGACCGACTCACGAATATAATTATACGAGCGCAAAGCCTCGCGTGCATTCTCAATAACCACCTCGCCCACCGTGGTAGGGATAATAGGTTTCTTCGTACGATCCAGAAGCACCACGCCAAGCTCATCCTCAAGAGCCTTAATCTGCATTGAGAGTGATGGCTGAGTTACAAAACAATGCTCGGCAGCAACAGAAAAACTACCGCAATTGGCTACAGCCAAGAGATATTCAAGCTGGATAATAGTCATAACATTATAAGTTTTACACTTTCCTTTAGGGCAAAGTTATAAAAAAAATCTATAATTAACACTTTACTTTAGTAAATTTAACAAAATTTTCTTAATTTTGTCGCCTACGAGCGTATAGATAATAAGTGTCAAACAAAATTACATAACGAATATTCACTTTTATAATGGGAAAGAAGATTATACTTACAGGAGACCGCCCAACAGGCAAGCTTCATTTAGGACATTTCGTAGGCTCATTGAGCCGTCGCGTAGAGCTTCAGAATTCAGGTCTTTACGACAAAATATTTATCATGATTGCAGATGCTCAGGCACTCACCGACAATGCAGATAATCCAGACAAAGTACGTGAGAATATTATCGAGGTTGCCCTCGACTACCTCTCTTGCGGTATTGACCCTACCAAGTCGACAATATTTATCCAGTCGTATGTTGCCGAACTTACAGAGTTAGCATTTTACTACATGAACCTCGTGACTGTACAGCGTTTGCAGCGTAACCCTACTGTAAAGGCAGAGATTCAGATGCGCGGTTTTGCGGAGAACAACAACGAGGAGGAGAATCAGCAGCGTAAGGGTACGCCTGTAGGCTTCTTCACCTACCCTATTTCACAGGCTTCGGACATCACAGCATTCAAGGCTACTACAGTGCCTGTTGGTGCCGACCAGGAGCCTATGATTGAGCAGACACGCGAGATTGTACACAAGTTCAACTCTGTATATGGTGAGACACTTGTAGAGCCAGAGATTATGCTCCCTACAAACTCTGCATGTTTGCGTCTTCCAGGCATTGATGGCAAAGCTAAGATGTCGAAGTCACTCGGCAACTGCATCTACCTTTCAGACACTCCTGAGGATGTTAAGAAGAAGGTTATGAGTATGTACACTGACCCTGACCACCTAAAGATTACCGACCCAGGTAAGGTTGAAGGCAACTGCGTATTTACATACCTTGATGCTTTCTCTCGCCCTGAGCACTTTGAGAAGTACCTCCCAGAGTATGAGAATCTCGATGCATTGAAGGACCACTACCGTCGTGGCGGTCTTGGTGATGTAAAGTGCAAAAAGTTGCTTATCGCAGTCTTGGAGGAGCTACTTGCCCCTATCCGCGAGCGTAGAAAGTACTACGAGCAGCATATCGAGGAGGTCTACGACATCCTTCGTCGTGGCTCAGAGGAGGCACGCGCAACAGCAGCCGACACTCTTAACGATGTACGTCGTGCAATGCGCATCAACTACTTCGAGGATCGCGAGCTCATAGAGCGTCAGGCTGCGGAGTACCGAAAGTAAAGGGGAAAGTGAAAAGTGAAAAGTGAAAAGTATGGTATCTGCGATGCAGAGTTTATTTAAAGACCCAGAGCCTAACCATTTCACCAAAACAAAAACTACAAATGCTAAAACTCGAACAAAACATAAAGGATAGGATATATCAAATATATCTTACCATAACACACCGTCTTACAGACTCACAAACGATGGCAATACTTGCTATCCTTGTGGGACTGTGTGCGGGTATTGGAGCCTTTATATTTAATACGCTACTTCATACCATTACCCACCTGCTTACATCGTGGACTCCAGAGGATCAGGCACAATGGCTTTATCTTGTCTATCCTGCTATTGGTATTATTTTAGCAACTCTGTTTGTTAAGTATATCGTTAAGGATGGTATCTCGGAGGGTGTAACACGAGTGTTGTATGCCATGTCGCGTACCGACTCGCGCATCAAGGGTCATAACACATGGACCTCTATCGTTGGTGGTGCTACGACTATTGGTTTTGGTGGTTCTGTAGGTCCTGAGGCTCCTATTGTTCTTACGGGAGCAGCCATAGGTTCTAATATCGGTAAATTGGCTCGTCTCAACTACAAGAATATCACACTTCTGTTGTGTTGCGGTGCTGGTGCTGCTGTGGCTGCCGTGTTTAAGGCTCCGATTACGGGTGTTGTATTCGTGCTTGAGATTTTGATGCTTGACATCACCTCAAAGTCAATCATTCCACTGCTCATGGCATCAATGACCGCGACCATCATATCGTTGTCATTGCACGGATTCTCACCGATATATTCAGTATCACTAACCGATAGTGATATGTTCCAGGTGGCTCATATTCCGCTATTTGCACTCCTGGGATGCTTCTGCGGTGTGATGGCATACTACTTCACATCGGTAAACTCTAAGGTCGGAGGATTCTACAAATCGATTACCGAGCAGTGGCGTAAGTGGCTCTATGCTGGCTTGTCGCTCGGTATCCTTATCTTCATCTTCCCACCTCTTTATGGTGAGGGTCACAACAGCTTTAGCTCATTGATGAATGGCGAAACAGCAGAGCTATTTAACAATACGCTCTTCTACACCTTCAACGACACAGATTGGTTTCTAATCATCTACCTTATAGCCATCATGCTCTTTAAGGTTGTAGCCATGGCTACGACAAATGCTGCAGGTGGTGTAGGTGGTACATTTGCACCTTCGCTCTTTGTAGGTGCCTTTGCAGGTGCTTCGCTTGCTGTAATATGCCGCACGGTATTTGGCTGGGAGATATCTATCACCTCGTTTACCTTGGCGGGTATGGCAGGTGTTATGTCGGGCGTTATGAAAGCTCCTCTTACGGCGATATTCCTTATCGCGGAGCTATCGAACGGCTACGGATTATTCATCCCGCTGATGATTGTATCGTGTATCTCATTTGCCGTTAACTTTGGTCTTGACCGTGACTCTATCTATACTAAGCAGTTGCGTATGCGTGGTGAGCTTCTCACACACGATAAGGACTCCTCTGCATTCGTATTCCTGCGTCTCGACCAGCTTATGGAGACAGACTTTATACGTCTTCGTGAGTCGATAACCCTCGGCGACGTGGTAAACATCATCTCTAATGCTCGTCGTAACATCTTCCCTGTGGTGGATAATCAGGGTAAGCTACTCGGCGTTGTGCAGCTTGACGATCTACGTCACGACATGTTCAATCGCGAGAAATGGGGCAAGTCGATTATGCATTACATGATTCAGCCACCAGATAAGATTCTTGAGCACGAGATGATTCAGAGCATTATGCCACGCTTCGAGCAGAGCAACACATGGATGCTTCCTGTCGTGGATAAGGAGAATCACTATTTAGGCTTCATCGCCAAGTCACAAATCCTCAACGCCTACCGCGAGGCATTGGTGAATGTATCACAGGCAGATTAACGACGAAGTGAAAAGGGAAAAGTAAAAAGTGAAAAGTAAGGTGCGCTAAAGCGCAACATTTATAAAAAAGCGTTGCAGACACCACACCTTTCAGTTTTCACCTCACAGTTTTCACTAAAAAAAGATAACAACAAAAAAAACGAATATAACTTATGGCTTTACAATGTGGAATTGTAGGACTTCCTAACGTAGGAAAGTCAACACTTTTTAACTGTCTTTCAAACGCACGCGCTCAGGCTGCAAACTTCCCCTTCTGCACCATTGAGCCTAACGTAGGTGTTATCACCGTACCCGATGAGCGTCTCACAAAGCTCGTGGAGATTGATAACCCTAAGCGTGTAGTGCCTACGACTATTGAGATTGTAGATATCGCTGGCTTGGTGAAGGGAGCATCTAAGGGTGAGGGTCTTGGTAATAAGTTCCTCGCAAATATCCGTAATACAAATGCTATCATCCACGTATTGCGCTGCTTCGAGAACGAGAATATCACTCACGTGGACGGCACCGTAGATCCTGTGCGCGACAAGGGCATCATCGACACTGAGCTACAGCTTAAGGATCTTGAGACAATCGAGAACCGCATCGGCAAGTGCCAGAAGCAGGCTACCGCAGGCGATAAGATTGCAAAGCGTCAGTACGACATTCTTTGTCGCTATAAGGAGGCTTTGGAGCAGGGTCTTTCTGCTCGTACCGTAGAGCTTACAGCAGAGGAGCGTAAGACAGTATGGGACCTAAATCTCCTTACTGACAAGCCTGTTCTCTACGTATGTAACGTAGATGAGAGCGCAGCACTTACAGGTAATGAGCACACCGAGGCTGTTAAGGCAGCTATTGCATCGGAGCATGCAGAGATGCTTATCGTAGCAGCCTCAGCAGAGTCTGACATCGCTGAGCTTGAGACCTACGAGGAGCGTCAGATGTTCCTTGAGGATATGGGACTTAAGGAGTCGGGCGTAAGCCGTCTTATCAAGGCAGCATACCGTCTGCTCGACCTTCAGACATTCTTCACTACAGGTGCTGACGAGAGCCGCGCTTGGACATTCCGCCGTGGCATGAAGGCTCCAGAGACTGCAGGTATCATCCACACTGACTTCGAGCGTGGCTTCATCCGTGCCGAGGTCATCAAGTATGCCGATTACGTGGAGCTTGGCTCAGAGCGTGCTTGCCGCGAGGTAGGTAAGATTGGCATCGAGGGCAAGGAGTATGTCGTGGAGGATGGCGACATTATGCACTTCTTGTTTAATGTGTAGTTATTTTAGAGAATTTAGGGAGGCTAGTGAAATTAGTGACTAATCCTAAACTCCCTAAACTCCTTAATCTCCCTAACTAACAACTAAAACCTTTAAGACTATGAACAACCTTTGGAAATATATCATCATCTCGGTGGCAGTCGTTTTGTCATCAATGGTGTTGGCTTCAGCATATACACAACGATATCGCACAAATACTGGTACCATCACCGTAACAGGTCTTGGCGAGACACAGTTTACCTCTGACCTTATCGTCATCGACGGTAGCCTCGACGTTGAGAATTACGACGCTGCTGAGGGCTACCGACAGTTGGAGCAGAACCGCGAGAGCGTTATCTCGTTCCTAACATCTAAGGGTGTTGCGCGCGAGGCTATTACATTCAATATGCCTTCTACGTACAAACTATCGGAGTCGATATACGAGAATGGCAACTACATTGGCTCACGCTTTGCGGGCTACAGTCTGTCGCAGTCCTTCACCATTGAGTCTAACGAGGTGGATACCGTTGAGGCTGCAGCGCGTGAGCTACCATCGCTCTTGGCACGTGGCATCGCAATCGAGGTTAACAATCCTATGTACTACTACTCTGGATTGGAGAGCGTAAAGCTCGACCTTCTCTCTGCAGCAGCTGCAGATGCTCACGAGCGCGCTAAGAATATTGTTGAGAACTCTGGAGCAGAGCTTGGCAACCTCACATGGTCACGCGCTGGTGTGTTCCAGATTACTGCAGCTACAGGTGACGAGGAGTTCTCGGCAGGAGGATCATTCAACCTCTCATCACGCGAGAAGAAGGCACGTGTTACAGTACGTGCTGAGTATAAGATTAAACACAAAGTAAAATAACATATTTCAAGAATTTTAAAACTTAAGATATTATGAAACGTGAAGTAAGAGTACGATTTGCACCAAGTCCAACAGGTCCATTGCATATTGGAGGTGTACGCACAGCACTATATAACTACCTTTTTGCGCGCCGTCATGGTGGCAAGATGATTCTTCGTATCGAGGATACCGACTCTCAGAGATTTGTACCAGGTGCTGAGGAGTATATCATCGAGTCGTTGAAGTGGTGTGGCATCGAGATTGACGAGGGCGTAGGCTACGGAGGTCCTCACGCACCATACCGTCAGAGCGAGCGTAAGGAGATATACTTGCAGTACGCTAAGCAGCTTATCGATGCTGGCTGGGCATACTACGCTTTTGATACTCCAGAGGAGTTGGATAAGCTTCGCGCCGAGGCGGAGGCTACAGGCAAGACATTTGCCTACAACTTCGAGGTACGCGAGCAGTTAGCTACATCTCTTCGTCTCTCTAAGGAGGAGGTTGAGGAGCGCATTGCACGTGGCGACCAGTGGGTAGTACGCTTCAAGATGCCAGAGAACGAGGTTGTGAAGATGGACGACTTGATTCGTGGTCATGTGGAGATTAACACATCGACACTTGACGATAAGGTGCTTTACAAGTCAGCAGACGCACTTCCAACATACCACCTTGCAAACATCGTTGATGACCACCTCATGGAGATATCACACGTTATTCGTGGTGAGGAGTGGTTGCCATCGTTGCCTTTGCACTACCTCCTCTATCGTGCTTTTGGTTGGACAGAAACACAGCCTGAGTTCGCACACCTTCCACTACTCTTGAAGCCTACAGGCAGTGGTAAGCTTTCGAAGCGTGATGGCGATAAGATGGGATTCCCTGTATTCCCACTCTTCTGGACATCTCCAACAGGTGAGACAGCTCGTGGCTACCGTGAGGATGGTTACCTCGCAGGTGCGTTTATCAATATGCTCTCTCTCTTGGGCTGGAATCCAGGTACTGAGCAGGAGATATTCACTATGCAGGAGCTTATCAACTCATTCTCGTTGGATCGCGTATCTAAGGCAGGTGCTCGCTTCCAGCCAGATAAGGCTAAGTGGTTCAACGCACAGTATATGCACAACCTCACCGCTGCGGAGTTTGCACCTTTGATGCAGCCAATTCTTAAGGCAAATGGCATTGAGGTATCGGATGAGCGTGCTGGTAAGGCTGCCGAGATTATGAAGGAGCGTATGACACTCACAACAGATATGTGGGACTTGACATCGTTCTTCTTTGTAGCCCCTGTGGAGTACGAGGAGAAGCTCGCCAAGAAGCAGTGGAAGGGCACTAATCCTGAAATGTTGGACGAGTTGCGCGGCGTATTAGAGGCTATCGACGACTTCTCAAAGGAGAATACCGAGGCAGTAGTACGTGCATGGATCGAGCAGAAGGAGTTGGGTCTCGGTCAGGTTATGAACACCTTGCGTCTTGCATTGGTAGGAGCTGGTAAGGGTCCTGGTATGTTCGACGTTACAGAGTTCCTCGGAAAGGAGGAGACACTCAAGCGTATTGACGCTATCATCGCTAACCTGAAACCTATGGAGTAATGGAGATTCTACAGCATATTTGGGGCTCTACACCTGAAGGTGAGGGCATCATCCTCTACACTATGCGCAATAGCCGCGGCTCGGAGGTGCAGTTGTGCAATATCGGTGCATCTATCGTAAGCGTTAAGTTTGCTGACCGTGATGGCAACATCGACGATGTGGCGTTGGGTTACGAAGACCCATTGAGCTATATTGGTGATGGTGCTGCAAGTGGCAAGTCAGTAGGTCGCGTGGCAGGACGTATCGCGCGTGGTCACATGGTAATCGACGGTGTGGAGTATCGCTTGGAGGTAAACAACGGTCCTAACCACCTTCATGGTGGCTCTAAGGGCTTTGCCAATCGCTATTGGGAGGGTCGCGTGGAGACTAACCGCGTGGTATTCTCATACGTTGCCGAGGATATGGAGCAGGGCTACCCTGGTGAGTTGGTTGTAGAGGCCATCTACGACTTCGACGATGAGGATAACCTCGAGATAACATATGTTGCAAAGAGCAACAAGACAACAGTTGTGAATCTCACTAATCACCTCTATTGGAATCTTGATGGCGAGGGCTCTGATACCACAATCCTTGATCATGAGTTGCGCCTAAACTGCTCAAAGGTGTTGGAGATGGATACGGTGCAGATTCCAACTGGCACGCTCCTCGATGTTAAGGGCACAGCATTGGACTTTACAACATGGCGTAGATTTGGCGATGAGATAGAGTCTGAGTTCAACAACATTCGCACATACCGTGGCTACGACCACTGCTTTGCGGTGGATGGCTGGAAGAAGAATATCCTTCAAGAGGTTGGTGAGTTGCGCTCCCATAAGTCAGGACGTAGGGTAACGGTGCTCTCGTCACAGCCTGCAGCGGTGATGTATACTGGCAACTGGCTCGCTGGCGGATGTCCTAAGACCAAGTCGGGTAAGTATTATAAGGACTATGCCGGTGTGGCTATCGAGTGCCAGGGTTATAGCGATGCTGTGAACCACCCCGAGTTCCCATCCATCGAGCTTCAGGCTGACGAGCTTTATTGCAACAAGATAGTATTTAAACTTGGCACGTTTTAGTGCCCCAAAACTAATATAATGAAGAAGATAGTATGCGCATTGCTGGCTGCCATAACCGCCATCGGTTGTGTTAACGACCCAGCAATGGAGAGACCTACAAACCATCACGCCACGATCCTCGGCTCAAGTACCGAGGCAGCTCGTGGTGTGCTTATGGTGCGTATGGCAAATGGTGATGCAACACTTGATGTTGAGGGAGCTACAGTGAAAGCTATGTTCCCAACCAATGGCAGCGATATGGATTGCTGGAGACTTGTTCGCTTCGACGAGAACACATCGTTGGAGAGCATGGCATCGTGCATTGCTGAGATGGAGGATGTTGAGGTTGTTGAGTATAGCCAACATATTGAGCGTCCTAAGACTCAGAGTATGGCTATGCCTGCATCTCGTCCAGAGGTCACACGCGCCGTGGAGTACCCTTTCGACGACCCTGAGCTACCATGGCAGTGGCACTACTACAACGATGGCTCGCTTTCAGATGATGCTAAGGCCGGAGCAGACATTAATCTGCTAAATGCTTGGAAATATACTGCGGGCGATCGCCGTGTTGTTGTTGCTGTTATCGACGGAGGTATCATGGTTGAGCATCCCGACTTGGCCGACAATATGTGGGTCAACGAGGCTGAGAAAAATGGCCTTACGGGTGTTGATGACGATGGCAACGGCTATATTGATGATATCCATGGCTGGAACTGTGTTCGTGAATGTGGCGATGTTACGGCTGACGCTCATGGTACACACGTGGCAGGTACTATCTCGGCGGTAAATAACAACGGCTTCGCAGTTTGTGGCATCGCTGGAGGTACAGGCAATGGCGACGGAGTACGTCTTATGGCTATTCAGATTTTCGAGAATGATGAGGGTTGCTACTCACATCAGATTGCCGAGGGTATTCGCTATGCTGCCGACAACGGTGCTGCTATTGCCAACAACTCTTGGGGCTACAGTCCTACGGCATACTACAACGATGGCGAGTATGAGCAGTACTGCGGCGTTGTGCAGGAGGCTATCAACTACTTCAAGCAGAATGCAGGTTTGGAGGGTGTTATGGATGGCGGTCTTATGATATGGGCAGCAGGTAACGATTCTGTGGACTATGCCAACTACCCTGGCGCATACAATAGCAATGTTTGTGTGGCATCTATAGCACCAAACTACACCCCAGCATTCTATACCAACTATGGTCCTGGCACCAATATCTGTGCCCCTGGTGGTGACTCCACATATGGCACTATTATGGCGGTGTCGTCAACCTCAGTGGAGTATGCCTATGGTGATGGATATGAGTATATGCACGGCACATCTATGGCTACGCCCCACGTTACGGGTTGCGCAGCTCTCGGCTTGAGTTACGCCCTTAAGCAGGGCTACCACTTCACCGTTGATGAGTACCGCAATATTATTGTAACCTCTGTTCACGACATCAACCAATATATGCACGGCACACGCGAATACTACGACTACAAAACCGGTACATACCCTACATTCTCGTGTGACAAGTATAAGAATAAGATGGGTACGGGATATATCGACGCACACCTTCTGCTTATGCAGCTCGACAGCACACCTTGTCTATATGTCAAGACCAATGAGGAGCAACTTCTATCACTTGATGCATACTTTGGCGATGGAGCCAAGGAGATTTGCTTCAAGGAGGTGGAGATGAGCGACGAGGCAAAAACTGCTCTCGGCGTCACCTCAACTCCTACTATCGAGAACGGCATGCTTAAGATTAAGTGTACGAAGGTAGGCGTTGGTCGCATCAAGGTTAAGGCTATCGCTGGTGATACGCTCGTTGGTGGCGGTATCAACATAGGCGGTATGGCTATGGAGCGAGAGTTTGAGATTGTGGCACGTGGCTCGGTAGCCGAGAATGGTGGATGGTTGTAACACGTTAAAACTTTACAGCTATGAAGCGATACATATATATATTATTATCGGCAATCATGATGCTTGCAGCGTGCAAGCCTTCGACCACACCCGAAACCGAGAAAGTTGTGATGTTTCACTTCGGTGAGATAAGTGTTGAGACTACCACAAATAGTGCTACTATCACCGCCGAAAAGCCATATATCACCATTGACGGCGTGAAGTTGGAGGATGCTGAGATTACGCTACACTATATCGGCAGGGGTCATGACATCGTGGAGTATATGGAGGAGTACCGCGAGGAAGGTGACACAATCATCTTCGAGGTAGACAACCTTTTCCCTGATTTGGAGTATACGGCATACCTAATCCTTGATGGTGGTGAGTATGGATATAAGGAGAGCGACATGATATACTTCGCAACAGAGAAGCTTCACAATAAGGAGCTAACAGTCAGCTACACATGGGAGGTTGACGCAAAGGGTGTTATGGCAACCATAAACCTCTCGGAGCTTGCCTACTTGGTGGATGGAGAGAGTGTGGACTTTGACATGATAGAGGTTGACTACGCGCGCAAAGACTCATCGCAGTGGATATCAAAGCAATTCTTCGGAGGAAGTATCGTTGATGGTACTCTCAGCGTGGAGATTCCCTACAACGGCAAGGAGTATCTTGAGGATAACAGCGACTACAAATTCCGCATAAAGCTCTGCCCTGCGGATAACACATATAGAGCCATCACCAGTGCAGAGAACGAGTTTAAGACTCCATACGCTGAGATTACTGCCGATATTGATGCACCTACACTCAGCCGCGAGGCAAATATGATAAACGCCACAGTGGAGAATATCGAGATATACTACGATGGTATCAAGGATCATAACTATGAGTATAGCACCACAGCAGAATACTTCTTCTACTACCGTACTAAGGACACAGAGATGTGGTCTATGGTTAAGACATCGGGCGTACACGAGAAGATGAGTGCTACAATTCCCGCCAAGGAGGGTAACACCTACGAGGTTAAGGTTGTGATATTCGCCGGTAAGGAGGAAGTAAGAATCGAGTCGGAGACATCGGAGATTACCTTTGCTCCGTCGACACCTCCTGTTTCTGGTGGCGACACATCGGCAGTTATCGGCACATGGCACCTCACCGAGTGGCGTGGCGCAGAGCCATCGTTCGACATATACCTCGACATTACTGATGGCGTGGTAACACTCTACCAGCGTCTTGAGAGCCGTGCATGGGAGTGCTTCGTGAGCTCTGCAGCTATTGAGGAGGGCATTATTAAGGGCACATACGTTGATGGTGTAGCATGGGGCACTTCATACTATGTTACAACCGGCGACGACACTATGACCTGGATAGATACTACAGACAGCACTGATATCTCAGTATATACACGTGCTACACTTCCAGAGGGCATAACACGCGCTGCGATGAGAGATATCCAAACACCACGATTCTTGTAATCGACGAATAATATTATTATCTTTGTAACTAAGAAACCAAATACATAAAAAATATGAACGCTATTGTAAAGAACGATTTTCAGTTCGAGGGTCAGAAGGGCCACTACGTAGGTAAGGTACGTGACGTATACAACATCAATGATGAGTATCTTGTAATGGTTGTTTCAGACCGTATCTCAGCCTTCGACGTTGTACTCCCTAAGGGTATTCCTTTCAAGGGTCAGGTGTTGAACCAGATTGCTGCGAAGTTCCTCGACGCAACTACCGATATCCTTCCTAACTGGAAGATTGCAGTGCCAGATCCAATGGTTACTGTAGGTCACCGCTGCAAGCCTTATAAGGTTGAGATGGTTATCCGTGGCTACCTCTCTGGTCACGCATGGAGAGAGTATAAAGCTGGCAAGCGCACTATCTGCGGTGTGGAGA
>JAGBUS010000043.1 GCA_017630735.1 Alistipes sp.
GAGATTATCGACCTTGGCGTGGACTTTGAGATAATCAAGAAGTCTGGCTCATGGTTCTCTTACGGCGATAAGAAGATTGGTCAGGGTCGTGATGCTGTGAAGGAGGCATTGCGTAACGACGCAGCGTTGATGGAGGAGATAGAGCTTAAGGTGCGTGCTGCGATGGCGGATTCGGAGAGATAAGGTAGTATCTACTGCCTCTAGCGAAATATTTCGCCAATGGGCAGTACCACCAAGTACAGCCCATCGTCTCAAATTTCGCCGAGCGTTGTATCTACTACCTTATCTCTCCGAATCAACGAGAGATTAAGGTAGATAGGTAATTAATAATACATTGTTAGTTACCTAATTACACGCTTACGAAAATAAAAATACATAACCCAAACACGGCTACCGTAGTGGTGGTCGTGATTTGGCGTATTATAATATACCAAAAGATATAAGGCTATGGTAGAGTATTCACCCGCAGATGAGATATTGATTGACGAGAAGTGGCGCGAGCTTGAAGAGGCGTGTCGCAGGGCTAAAGTGTGCCGTAGGGAGGATGATTGGCAGTTTGTGCGACGTGCCTTTTTCCTCGCTAAGGAGGCGCACAAGGGAGTACGTCGACGTTCGGGTGAGCCTTATATTATTCACCCGATAGAGGTTGCGCTTATTGCGGTACGCGAAATAGGTCTTGGTAAGAAGAGTGTTGTTGCAGCGTTGTTGCACGATGTTGTAGAGGACACCGAGTACACGTTAGAGGATATATCGCGTATCTTCGGTGCTAAAATAGCATCCATGGTTGATGGACTAACGAAGATGGCGGGTGTATTCAATGCCGACAGTTCGGAGCAAGCAGAGTATTTCCGTAAGGTGTTGCTAACACTCTCGGATGATGTACGTGTTATAATCATCAAGATTGCCGATCGTCTGCACAATATGCGAACGTTGGGAGCAATGCCCCACAACAAGCAGATAAAGATTACCAGCGAAACGATATATCTTTTTGTGCCGTTGGCTTATCGCTTGGGTCTTCATGCCATCAAGAGCGAGTTGGAAGATTTGTGTATGAAGTATCGCTTCCCAGAGGAGTATGAGGAGATTAAGCGTAAGATAGACGAAACAGAGACTGAGCGTCAGGCATATATTGATAAGTTTACAGCTCCTATACGCGAGGTGTTAGACAAAAATAAGTTCCAGTACGAGATGACGGCACGTGTAAAAAGTGTCTACTCCATCTGGAATAAGATGCGTCGCAAGCAGATACCTTTCGAGGAGGTGTACGACCTATTTGCCATACGCATAGTCTTCAAGACGCTTCCTTTCCCATCGGAGAAGACGCAGTGCTGGCAGATATATTCGTGTGTTACGGACATATATAAGCCACATCCTGACCGTCTACGCGATTGGATTAGTATGCCTAAGTCGAATGGCTATGAGGCATTACACTCTACGGTAATGGGACCAGATGGAATATGGGTCGAGGTGCAGGTGCGCACAGAGCGCATGGATGATATCGCGGAGCGAGGCTTTGCGGCACATTGGAAGTATAAGCATGCCTCAATTTCGCAGGAGGAGGATGGTCTGGAGAAGTGGCTACGCAAGGTGCGCGAGGCTTTGAATAGCCCTACGGAGAGTGCGCATGAGTTTCTTGATAACTTCAAACTGTCGCTATATAAGAGCGATATTGTGGTATTCACACCTAAGGGAGATGCTCATTCGTTGCCATACGGAGCTACGGTGCTTGACTTTGCATACGAGATACACACAAAGATTGGTAACCATGCCATAGGTGCAAAGGTGAATCATCGTATCATGCCTGTAACGTCGCGTCTAAATAGTGGTGATCAGGTGGAGATTATCACTGCCGAGAGTGCGCGACCTAAGCCGGAGTGGCTAAATATCGTTGTGACGAGCAAGGCGCGACAGACCATTCAGGATTATCTTAAGAGTGAGCGCATCGATAATATAGAGTATGGTATGCAGCATCTTGAGGAGTCATTGGCTGAGTATAATGTGACACTGAATGGTCGCGTACTCAGAAAGCTCATGACGGCGTATGAGTGTCGTAATAAGGATGAGTTGTATAGCAAGATTGGTGCGGGTATCATCAACCTCGATAATCTTGAGAAGCTCCTTAAGGAGAACTCGACACGTAAGATTTTAAAATTCTGGAAGCTCCTCATACCTGGTAGTAGTGAGGTGGAGGTTAGCGATGTGGATATCGACGAGGATGTGACTACGCTCGACGATACTGCGGCATTTGTAGATGATGCCCACCATGAGCATCAGTTTGTGATGGCGGAATGTTGTGAGCCTATACCTGGTGATAAGGTTGTTGGTTATCGAGATCCGCAGTCGGGTAGTATCATCGTTCACAAGTCTACGTGCGATAAGGTTATAGCGTTGGCAGCTCAATATGGCGATAACATCATCAAGGAGCAAGACATCAAGTGGTCGCAGCAGAAGGCGGTCTCTTACCTTGCCTCTGTAGAGATTTACGGAATTGACCGTACGGGCATCATCTTAGATTTAACAAAACTTATCACGTCAGACTTCAGCATAAATATGCGCGCAATAAGTGTGCAGTCTCACGATGGAATATTTGAAGGTACCATAAGCCTTTATGTTCAGGATATTGAAAGCCTCAATATGTTGTTGGATAATCTTCGTAAGATAAAGGGTATCGAGCGCGTAAAACGATTAATGAATACATAGTGCTAATGAGCTATTATATGACGTCTAATTTCGAGCGATTGTAGTCGGCGGATGTTATGCGAGCGATAGGTTATCTGAGCATAAATGTTTAGCTCTGTTTTTGACTTGTCTCTTACGTAAGCGTTGCGTGTAGCAGAAAAATGGAATTTTATAGGGTGTTATTAACTGCTTCCTAAATAAGATAATTTTATACTAATTTTCACGATTAATTATGGCAACAATTTTTTCACGTATTGTAGCAGGAGAGATTCCATGTTACAAGGTTGCAGAGAACGATAAGTTCTTTGCATTCCTAGACATTGCGCCATTAGCCAAGGGTCACACTTTGGTAATTCCTAAGCGCGAGGTTGACTACTTTTACGACTTAGAGGATGATGAACTTCAGGAGATGATCGTATTCGCTAAGAATATTGCGAAGAAAATTCAGGCAACTACACAGTGTAAGAAGGTGGCAACAGTGGTTCTTGGTCTCGAAGTGCCCCATGCACACATACATTTGGTGCCTATGAACACCGAAAATGACGTAGATTTCAAGCGTGAGAAGCTATCTCTTACTCCAGAGGAGTTCTCAGAAATTGCTAAGTCTCTACAGTAATTAACACTGTTGATAACTACGTAAGTAGTTAAAAATTAGGGTAGTGTATTGTTGTTAACAATATGCTGCCCTATATTTTTTAACATAATATTCCTCTACTGGCTTTTATCTTAATTTTCGCAAACTTTGCAGATGTTACTGCTGTAAAATAGTCCTAATTTTACAAGTGTAATTACAAATGTAAATTAAATACAATTGTAAATCAATGTTAGATATTACAAATGTAATAGGGGGTTGTATTGATTATAATTGTTAATAGTTACAAATGTAATATAAATTTACATTGCGGGAAATATCTATTTTTGAGTTAAAAATGCTTGATTAAAATACTAAACTTTAATTTTTAAAGTGCAGAATATCAGTATAGTTACAAAGTTTATATATTATCTATAGTATGTTAAATGTATAAATCGCTCCATTTGTAAAATATTCTGCATTATAATAGCTATTAATATGCTTAATGTGTTGATATATAGTGATTATAGGTGTATATACTAAATTAATTTATAGGTAATGTGATTTTACTAATTTTACCATAATTCAATTTGTTACAAATGTCATAGTTATTAACAATTATTAACACTTTACTTTTGTCAAAATAATTTGCTTTACAAAAATAAAAGTTGTATATTTGTAAAAATTATAAATTATGAAGGAAAAACTTGAGATTATACGTACAAATGAGCGCATGAATGCTTCGGAGCTTGCGAAAAAATTAGGTGTAGAGGCTTCTGCTATCTCGCATATCAAGTCTGGTCGTAATAAGCCAAGCTTCGATTTTGTCGTGAAGATCCTCGCCGCTTTCCCTCATATCAATCCCGATTGGTTGCTTCTTGATCGAGGACCCTACTCGCGCGTAGATATCGATGCTACTACCACTACTACTCCAGAGCTTAGAGATAACGTGATGGATGAACCATTGCAGAGTGTGTCGTTGTTTGATGATGTTAAGAATATCGAAATCTCAGGCGATAATTCTGCAGATAAAAATATTGAAAATTCCATTTTTCCTATAAGACAAAAAGCCGGAAAAATCGTCGAACGAATTATTGTGCTATATTCCGACAAATCATTTGATAGCTATAACCCAACCTCGTTGTAAGTGCTACAATAATATGGTATATAATGAGTATTGTGCCATGGTGAATTTCACCATGGCACATCTTGTTATTATCCCTTATGTTACATGTGTTATTTAGTGATGGAGACTATCTCCTTCTCTCCAGATCTACTCATTCGATTACTCCCCTGTAGTCGCACTATCTCTCTGCTATGTGATAACACTAAAAAAGATAGATGCAATAAATATGCTTTTAAAGTGCATAAATATTGCATCTATATTGCGAAGAAATCGGCTTATTTTATCACGCTACTCTCCTATTTTATTTTGAGAACTTATCGCGTATCTTCTGTAGTTCATACATCTTGTCGCGATATTTCGCAGCATTCTGGAAGTCGAGACTCTTTGCCGCTTCGTTCATCTTCTCGCGCATCTCATCTATAAGCTTGTCGATATTTTCAGTGAGCAGTGAGCTCTCATCACTTGCATCTGTAGTATACTCTATGGTGTTATCTGATGCCATCATAGAGCTATCCTTTTTGTCGTTATCCGTATCGCGATATGATACTCCTCCATGCTTCGATGTGCGTTCTGAAGAGCTTGCTGAGCCTTCGAGATTATCGATGTCTGCAAGTATACTGCTATACTCGCTGCTGCTCTTTTGTGTGCGTTTAGGTGTTTTATTATTTTGGTAGTTGTACTCTATCTGCTTTGCTCGTCGCTGTACGCTTTGGCGCACCACCTCGATCATAGACTTGGTCATCGTGTCAGCATATAGCACAGCTACGCCAGCAATATGACGTGCTGCGCGACCAATAACCTGGGTTAGCGAGCGCACATTTCTAAGGAATCCCTCCTTATCTGCATCGAGAATCATCACTAAGCTCACCTCCGGAAGGTCGATACCTTCACGTAGGAGGTTTACGCCTACAATAACATCTATTCTTCCTTCACGCAGGTCGTCAAGTATCTTTATTCTGTCGAGCGTGTCGATATCCGAGTGGATATAGTTGTTCTTGATACCCACTCTATCGAGGTATCGTGATAGCTCCTCAGCAGAACGCTTCGATATGGTTGTTATTATTGCTCTTTCATTACGCTTTATAGTGCCATTAAGCCTATCTATAATGTCGTCTATCTGATTTGTTGTAGGATGGATGATTATAGATGGATCAACGATATGTGTAGGGCGTATAAGCTGCTCTACAATCACGCCCTGGCTCTTCTCTATTTCATGCTCGGCAGGCGTGGCACTAACATATATCTTTGTAGGTGTAAGCTCCTCAAATTCGTTAAACCTCAGGGGACGATTGTCGAGGGCTGCAGGTAGTCTGAAGCCATACTCCACAAGGTTCTCCTTGCGCGATCTGTCGCCTCCATACATGCCATGTATCTGAGGTATCGTCACGTGACTCTCGTCTATCACCACAAGCCTATCCTTCGGGAAGAAATCAAGAAGGCAGAAGGGACGTGAGCCAGGTATGCGACCATCGAGATAACGTGAGTAGTTCTCAATGCCTGAGCAGTATCCCAGCTCCTTAATCATCTCTAAGTCGTACTCCACACGCTGCTTTATGCGTTGTGCTTCGATCGGACGTTCTATCTTTTCGAAGTACTCTATCTGCTTTACAAGGTCATCCTGTATCTGGCTGATAGCATTGTTTATATGCTCGCGTGTTGATACGAAGAGGTTGCAAGGATATATCGTAACCTCATCGAGGCTATTTTGCTTCTTGCCCGTCTTAATATCGAAGGAGTATATCGCCTCAATTTCGTTATCGAAGAATACGATTTTGAATCCCTGATCGCCAAACTCTCCGAACGATGCCATAATCTCGATGCTGTCACCGCGCACACGGAATGTCGCAGGCTTAAGCTCTATCTCGGTACGTGTGTATAGTGCATCTACCAATCTGCGTAGTAGCACATTGCGCTGATGCTGCTCACCAACTTTGAGGGTTATTGCTGTGGCGTGGAAATCCTCAGGGTTTCCGCAACCATATATGCACGACACACTTGATACCACAACAACATCCCTACGTCCCGAAAGTAGTGTAGCTACAGTCTTTAGACGCATCTGTTCGATATCGTTATTTATCGAAAGGTCCTTTTCTATGTAGGTATCCGACGATGGTATATATGCCTCTGGCTGATAGTAGTCGTAGTACGATACAAAGTACTCTACGGCATTATCGGGGAAGAATGTCTTGAACTCAGCATAGAGCTGTGCTGCAAGGGTCTTGTTATGACTTATCACCAGCGTAGGCCTATCTATTTTAGCTATAGCATTAGCTATAGTAAATGTCTTTCCAGAGCCAGTGACACCGAGGAGCGTAGTACCCTTATTATTCTCGTTTACTACCGAGTGTACAATCTGCTCTATTGCCTCTGGCTGGTCTCCCGTAGGTGTGTATGCTGCAACAAGATTGAAATTCATACTACAAAAGTAGTCAAAAAATGTACAACAACAAAAAAATAACCCCGAGAGTATCTCCCGAGGTTATTGTAGTAGGGTGTTGCTGATTACTTACCCGCAGAGCCGTAACCAGAGAATGGGTGGATAGATACTATCCACGCATTTCCATAGCGAGTGTTGCCCGAGAGCTTGATGTGCGACTTGCCCTCACCAATGCTTACTGTGTACTCGTTAAGAAGCTGCTGCTTAGGCTCTGATGTAAGGTCGTCAGAGTCGGTGATCCATATGCGAGTGAGAAGACCTGTTGCGTTGTCAATCTCATAGCCCCAGAGAGTCACTGCGTGGTGCAATGATGCAATATTATCGCTAAGCGAGATGGTCATGCTTGCTATACCACGATCTATTGCCTCAACAACAAGGTTTGAGAAGTATGCGAGGCGCTCCTTGCCCAATAGCGATGAGCCATTGCCCCAGAGGTAGTAGTTGTTGTAGCATGTAGTGTACATCTGAGGGTACTGGCTTTGGAATATCTCGTGTGCATAGCCACGATAGAGGTGTGGCTCGATGCTGCTCCATACGCTCTTCCAGTAGCCACCCTCGGTGAGAGGATATGCTTGTGAGCCCGATGATGCATACTCGCCACCATAGAGCTTACCCTCGAAGTACCAAGGAATAGCCTCCTCAGGGTGACCACCCTTTGAGTTGTTCCAATCGTCGTGGTATATCTCCATAAGTGCAAGTTCGTATGGACCAAACGAACCATAGTTCTTAGTGCCAGGACCATTTACGGCTGTTGAAGGTAGTGTGCCTCCCGCAGCAACATATCTATCCTGCCACCACTGAATCATGTTTGACGAAGCAGCAGCCCAACACATGTTGATGTCGCCATTATCGCCCATGCCCTTCTTGTTTACGTCATACCATCCCGATGCGATGTCTACGCCCTCGGCAAAGACGATAACGCACTCAGAGACCTTGGCTGTGATGGTGAGGGTATTAGACTTAACGCCCTTATACATGGCGTATACGTCGTAGTTACCTGCTGAGCTTGTCTTAAATGTCGAGCCGTTAATCTTTATGCCGTTAACATATATTGTGCTATCAGATGTTACGATGTTGTTGTCTGCCTTGACACTAAAGGTAGTGCTGTCGCTACCATCTGCAACCAATGATGTCTTAGATGCAGAGAGCGTTAGTATTGATGGCTTATACTCCGTAACGGTGATAGTAACATCGTTTGAACGCTTAGCTCCCTTTGTAGCATATACGGTATATGTTCCTGGTGTGGTAGAGCTGAAGGGTGAAGATATTAGAGTGTTATCGAGGTAGATGTTACACTGGTTTGTTACATCTTTGCCATCCTGCATAATCTTGAATGATACGCTATCTGTACCATTGCCAACGATTGAACTCTTGGATGCCGATAGGGTAATGTCGCCCTCTATTGTAGGGGTGCTTATCTCGCCATCAAACATAATATGGCGAGAGGTGTTGTCCTCAAATGTGATATCGGCATGAAGTGTTGTTTTGTTGCCACTCTTTGCAATATAGAGAACACTCGATTTCACACTCTTTGTCACTCCGCCAACCTTCATGCTTGCAACGTTGAAGTAGCTTTTATGGTCGCTATATCCATTAGAGATATGCTCGTAGTAACCTGTTGAAACGCCGTCAAAAGAGTTTATTTTGAGCGTAATAGCATCTCCCGATGTATTGCTTCCGCTTAGGGTGCTATCCTCTTGGCTTAGCGAGGTGAGTATAATATCAGGCGTTGTGCTTGTGCTGTTATTGCTACCTGTCTGTCCTCCGTTCTCTACATTTAGCTCACCAATATATTGCACCTTGACAGTTTTGCCATTCTTATCCACAAGGGTGATACTTATGATATAATTATCACCACTCTGTTCTACCACCATCTTCGAGCTATTGGACAGAGATGTAGAAGAATCTAACCCAAATGATGATGCGATGTTTCGTGTGGTAAAGTCTTGGTAGCTATTGTAGCCAAACCATGAAGTGCCTGTCCATGTGTACTCTCCAGTGTTTATAGAATCAATAGAGGCGTATTTGGCAGGAATATGGATATCAAAGTAGGAGTTATCCACGTAGGCGCGATAGCCTATGCCGTAACTGAGAGATACTCCCGATACTTCCGACTTAAGTGTCTTGATATAGTAGTCGGGGTCAAAGTCGCTCGCAATGCCACCATCGTTACTCTCCTCCTCCGCAGATTTGTTCTCCTCGCTAAGTTCGAGACTGATTTTTGTGGTCTTACCTGCAGACAATGTAAGATCGCGCTTGATACTCTTAACGATAGTATGTGCTTTTCTGCCCTTAACGTATATGTTAAAGGTTAGCTCTGCATTAGGAATTGTCGTTGGGAATATCAATACAGATGCCACCTTATCATTTGCAAAGTTGTGCGTAGCGAAGTCTGCAACGTGTGATGATGACGTTGCCTCGACCATATTCATATATCCCTCTACGACATTGTAGGTGTAGCACTGTGGAAGATTAAACTCCTCGCCATCGCTCTTTGCTTGCATCTCAATAGCAACGCCTGTAGAGATATCTGTTGCGTTATATCCTGGGTCGAGCGATAGGTTATAGTCGAGCTTATGCATCAAATGGTTGAAGCTCATTGGCATCTCCGCTGAGGTGCTACCAATAGATAATTCACCATTATGGATGGCTGCCATATAGATAGCATCATCATGACGGCTCAACGTAATGTTGCTTGCATTGCCCGTTATAGCAGGGTAGATGGCAACAGCATTTGAGTAGTTACCTATAGGTAAACTACCTGAGAAACGCGCTACTTTTCCCTCGTCGGTAATATCCTCCGCTGAGTCGATGGTGAAGGTGTAGAACTCTGTTGTTGTGGCTGTGAGGGCTAAGGTTATTGCGTCGCCCACCTGCCACTCTGTTCTATTTCCATCGAGATAAACGCGTGTGTCATCACTATTATTTGCAACAATATCAACCTCTACCATTTGTGTGGTAATAGGCATGCTCTCTATCTCAATATCGGCTGCACACGAAGCAAAGAATATAGATAGAGCTATCCATATATAGTTTCTAAGTTTTATCATACGTGCCGATATTAGATCTCATTTTCGTTGTCAAAGTCAGGAATCTCCGTGCCACTAAGCTCGAAGCCTCTCTCAATCTCTACTTCAACAACCTCGATGTTGGGTGATGTGTATGTTGTTGTTCTTGTCATTCTTTATACTCAAAGAACAAGGGACTGTCTAACAATGTGTCGGACAGCCCCTTATGTTGTTATTTTTAGTTGTTTGCAGAGCCGTAACCCGAGAATGGATGGATAGATACTATCCACGCATTGCCATAGCGAGTGTTACCCGAAAGCTTGATGTGTGACTTACCCTCGCCGATGCTCACGCTATACTCATTCAAGAGTGGCTGCTTAGGCTCCGACATAAGGTCGTCAGAGTCGGTAATCCAGATGCGTGTGAGAAGACCTGTTGCGTTGTCAATCTCATAGCCCCAGATTGTCACCGAGTGGTGCAACGATGCGATATTCTCACTCAAAGCAATAGTCAAACTTGCCATACCGCGCTCGAAGGTCTCGACAACGAGATTTGAGAAGTATGCCAAACGCTCCTTACCCTGCAATGATGAACCATTACCCCAGAGGTAGTAGTTGTTGTAGCAGTAGGTGTACATCTCTGGATACTGGCTTGGGAAGATATCGTGAGAGTAACCACGGTACATATATGGCTCGATGCTGCTCCATACGCTCTTATAGTAGCCACCCTCGGTGAGAGGATATGCTTGTGAGCCTGATGATGCGTACTCGCCACCATAGAGCTTACCCTCGAAGTACCAAGGAATAGCCTCCTCAGGGTGACCACCCTTATTGTTGTTCCACTCGTCGTGGTATACCTCCATAAGTGCCAACTCATATGGTGAGAACGAACCATAGGTCTTTGTGCCAGGGCCATTAACGGCTGTTGAAGGTAGTGTGCCTCCCGCAGCAACATATCTATCCTGCCACCACTGAATCATGTTTGACGAAGCAGCAGCCCAGCACATATTGATATCGCCATTGTCGCCAGCGCCCTTCTTGTTTACGTCGTACCAGCCCGATGATATTGTCACGCCCTCAGCAAATACGATTGTCGTGCCGCTCTCCACAGCCTCGGCAGTTACAGTAATCTCGTTCGATGTTACCGAGCCCTTAGTTGCGTAGATGGTGTATGTGCCAGGGGTTGTTGTTGCAAACTTGTTGCCGTTGACAACGCTGCCATTAGCATAGATTGTCGACTGGCTTGTCACGTTTGCACCATCCTGTGTTACGAGGAGCATTACGCTGTCGATGCCGTTGGCACGTATTGTATCGCTTGTAGCCTCGATTGTGATAGGCTTCTCCTCCTCAGGCTCTGTAGATATTGCAGTAACCTTTACGATGTCCGATACAAGGTCGTTATACTTGGCGTAGAAGCGGTAATCGCCAGCCTCGGTAGTCGAGAATGTGTTGCCTGCAAGGGCTGTGTCGTTAGCAGCGTTGTAGATTGTTGCTGCCACAACCTCGCCATTTACCGCAGCGGTGAATGTTGCCTTCTGCACTCCATCAGCATTAATTGTCTGCTTGTCAACGCTAAGCTGTAGGGTGTCTGGCTCAGGCTCAGGCTCAGGGGTCTCACCCTTCTCAACAGCATTGATTGTGAGTGTGTTTGACTTGTTATTGCCGTTCTTAGCGTAGAACTTATACTCGCCAGCATACTTTGTCTTGAAGGTATTACCCTCCAAAGCCTCGTTTGTCTCGGCGAAGTAGAGAGTTGCCTCCACAGTCTCGTCATTGCTGTTCTTAACTGTGAATGTCGCCACATCCTCGCCATCTGCCACAATCTCCACCTTGTCGGCAGAGAGTGTCAATGTCTGTTGTGTCTCCACTGCTGGCTCTTTCTCGCACGCCACGATGCCGAGGAGTGCTATGAGTGCAAATAATATCTTTTTCATCCTATTATTAAATATAAATAGGGTGAGGGTATTGCGCCCCCACCCATGTTAATTACTTCACGCGCTTAAGTACGATGTCGCTCGTAGCGCACGCCTTCATCTGATAGTCGTTGAGAAATACTGCAGGGCGGTAGATGCCGTAGCCAAACTCCTCGCCAGAGTGATAAGCACCGATTGTTAAGGTGTCGCCATCCTCCGAAAGTGTCATAGGGAATGTAGCAGGTGCTGTGAACTCATTGTTGATGTCGCAACCGAAGAAGTTTAAGTAACCGATAGTGTCCCAGTTGTAGAGGTATGTGCCTCTTGAAGTTGGAACGCTTAGAGTGTTGCCCTCGCCAATCTCGATGAAGATCTTTGGACCGTAGTCGCGGTAAGCGAGGTTCTGACCCTTAGAGTAGTAGTTAGGCAATGCCTCCAAGAGGTCTGCAGGTGAGTATACAGGCATCTCGATGTACTCGCCCTGTGCTGAAACATAGAATGGGAAGCCGAGGATTACAAGACGGTTCTGATCGCGGTAGTCAGCCTCCGACTTAGCGTCGATACCCTGTGCGATAGTCACTACGTCAGTAATTGTTGTCTCCACCCAGTTCTCCTGAAGAAGTGTGTATGTCATCTCCCACTCGCCGAGAAGCGATGTGAAGAGGTCTGACTCTACGCGTGGTGCTGCAGCCTGCTTAGGAGTAGAGTATGTCGTAGCCTTGAATGTCGCTGTCTGCTCGGCATTCTTCACGATAACCATAGCTGTGTACTCTACCTCTGGCCACAAATCCTCCATCTTAATCGAAAGACCTGTGTTGTTGATAGCGTCGATATCCACTGCGCTAACCTCTGTACCATAGTTATTTACGATATACTCGTCATCGTAGCCCTCAAGACGCTTTGCGTGAACGTCGGCAGTAGCGCGGAATACCACCTTAACGCTTGCTGCAGAGTCTGAGCGAAGGTTGAGGTAGAGAGTGTTGTGAGGATTTACGTTGTCCTCAGATACAGAGAGCTCAACGGTTGGTGCGCTAAGCTGCTTAGCTGTTGTTGTGAACTCGATGAGTGTGAGAGCCTCTGCTCCCTTATTATCGATAACCACGATGTGGCAGTAGTATGGAGTCTCTGGAGTAAGACCTGCCCATGTGTCGCAGTGGTCATCTGTAAGGTGCCAAGCACCTGCATTAGGGTTCTTCACAAGGTTGATGAGCATAGACTCGCCGTAGCCATCAATAATGCTCTGAGACCACGCCTGATCGCGTACATATACATAATACTCAACAACTGTGTCATCAGGCTGTGTCATAATCTCCACCGATGTAGAGCCAACCTCCATAATGTTTGTTGTGATACCAGCCTCAGATACAGGCTTGCGGAGAGTTTTGAAATCCTGGATGAAGATATTGCCTGTGATGTTCTTCTGGCTGTCGCACTGCGCTGCGATAACATAATACTCGCTATCCTCACGCATACGCATCTCAAATACACCATAGCTTGCGCCATTTACCCACTCTACAGTCACAGGACCCTCCTCTGGGATACCGATACCTGGTGTCTGAATGTACGACTCAGGTGTCTGACCGTAATACTCCAACGACGCCTTGTCGATACACTGGAAGATGATGTTGCCAGGCAGAGCAATTGTAAATGTGGCATTGTCGTAGCCTACGTTCTCAATAGTGATAGGGTTCTCCACGCCATCGTCAGGTGTCGAAAACGCAAGTTTCTTTGGGTCACTCAAGATACCGCCCTCAGTGGCACGAAGAAGTGCACGAAGTTCGTACTTGCTGTTGTCATTAAGACCCTCTACAGTGATTGTTGCTGTAGACTCTACTACCTGTGTGTTACGTGCGAAAATCTCCTCGATTGAAGGAGCCTGTGCGCCCTCCGCAATAACAGCATAGCCCAATTCGCCGGCTACGGTTGTTGTAACCTCAAAAGTGAATGAGTTGTGTGTTACTTCGCCTGCGGTAAGTGTAATCTCTGGTTTTGTGCCTGGGGTTGGCTCAGGGTCGTTAGTCCCCGTCTGACATCCCACTGCACAGATGACACTTAGCAGTGTCCACAAGAATAGCATTTTTCTCATTGTGTAGATAGTTTTAGATTTTTAATATTTATTATTAGTTTTTTCTCATGTGTATGCGTACACATATGCACTATACGATGCAAATATAATCAAAATATTTATAACCACAAAATTTTAGAAGTTGTATAACAAGGTTATTTTGGCGTCTTTGTTGATATAACAGCGCATCTACTGCTGCTAACAAAATTTTCACCAATGGGCAGTACGCTAAGTACAGCCCATCGTCTCAAATTTTGCCGAGCGTTGTATATGCACTCTTCTATCAAC
>JAGBUS010000044.1 GCA_017630735.1 Alistipes sp.
GCGTAGGGGACTCGAACCCCTGACCCCGTGCGTGACAGGCACGTATTCTAACCAGCTGAACTAACGCACCAAGATTTTTTAGAACCTTTCAATCAAGTGTTTTATTTCTTGATTGCGGTGCAAAGGTACTGCTTTTTTTTAAATCTCCAAATTTTTTTAGCAACTTTTTTTATAAAATTACACTTTTTTGAAGAATGAAAATTGAACGCTGCCATAACTTCTTGTTTGCCAGAGGTTTGGGTGTTCTGAGAAATTTTGGTCTTTTGAGTGCTCAAAAATCAAAATTCCGTCATCTTTTAGTAGGTCTCTCTCCAAAACAAGTTTGATTACCTCCTCGCTGCCCTCTAAATCGTATGGTGCATCTGAGAAAATCAGGTCAAATTTCTTTGTACAACTCTTTAAATAGAGGAAAACATTTGCCTTCATAGGGTAGAAATTCTCAAATTTTAGCTCACGTGCTGTTTGGCGAATGAAGTTATGGTGTACGCTATTTATCTCTACAGATGTTACACTACGTGCTTCGCGCGATGCAAACTCATAGCTTATTGAGCCTGTACCAGAAAAGAGGTCAAGAACATCCAACTCTTCGAAGTCTACGAGATTATTAAGAACATTAAAGAGATTCTCTTTAGCGAAGTCCGTAGTAGGACGCGCTCTAAGGTTGCGTGGAGGGTTGATTGTGCGACCTCGATATTTTCCGCTTATAATACGCATAGAATGGCTTTTATTTTCTTACTCTACTTATCAATATGTTTGAAGCATCTCTTGCATATACGAGTGATACGTTCTGTGTCACCTAACGCGCGCGCGTACATATTATATATGTCGTATATGTTATTAAGTCGTTGTAGAATATGGATAATGTCAGCATCACTGCTCACCTCCATAGCCTCGGCAAAGAGTAGTCCTTTGTTGTATACACGCACAAATAGAGTGTTATCTATAAGTTCGATAATTGTGCCTTGCTCTATTGTCTCGTTGCTTAGGAGTGGGGTTGTGAAGGTAGAGTCAGTCTTAAGATTGAGGAGTGTTTGTGCGAACTCCTTATCAATGGACATTACCGCTACAATATTGTTTATAACAGGTGTATCTACAACGCACTCCGAAACAGATGGTACTACTCCCATTGTTGGGAGATAGTCGACCTTATGCAGGCTTTTGTACTCAGTAGCGGGTATAAGAACGCATTTAGGGGTTATGACTACCACCTCAAGGCTTTGTCCCGCGCCAACAAGTGACTCTAACTCCTTTGTTGAAAAAGAGTGTCCACCCGACTTGTATCGGATGGACACCTTATTTGTTGATGTTAAGCTCATAATTATTTGCTTGAACCACCCCAGTTACCTGCCTCGTTAGTAGGCTCCTCAAGGCTACCAAATGTAACACCGAAGAACTCGATATCCATTGGGATTGGGTGAGCCTCGCCAATCATAAACTTAGGCTCGCGAGTAACAGTTGCCTTAAGACCCTCAGCCTTCATCTTCTTCATATCCTCATTAGCCTCAGCGTGGTTGATGAAGTAGTTGAAGCGGTCGTTAAGCTCGTTCCAGAACTCCTGGTTGTAAGTGTCAGTGTCGATAAACTTAACATAAGGAGCGTGGCAACGGATGAGGTGTGTGCGGTAGCTACCTACCTCGTATGTTGCAGTGTCAAGCTCAAACTCCTCAGCGTTGTGAGTAAATGGAATATAGCGCAACTCGCGAATATCCTGCTCAGTAAGACGGCATACGCCCAAATCGTCATCGAAAAGAGTATCACGTGCTGGAACGCGAAGGATACGCTCGTTCTTCCAGTTCTTGTCCTTACGAAGCTCTGCAAGAATCTCTGCATTCTTAAGGTTGTTCTCATCGTAGATCTGGCTGCGGTACTCCATAGTGCCGTTTAGAGCGAAGTCGATAAGCTCATCCCAGTTTGTTGTGAACTGCTTGTTTGCGTTAGCGTCACGGTAACCCTGTACGAGCTTAATGATGTACTCCTCCTTCTCGATAACTGCCTGCTGACGGCTGCTGAAATGCTGCTCGAATTTGATAGGCACTGAAAGCATTGACCAAATCCAGTAGGTAAGACCTACAACTGCAGCTAACAATACTAAAGTAATAGCTGTTTTTTTCATTTTAGTTATTTTATTATTAAGTTTGTATCGGTTTTGTAAAATATCTAAATATAGACTACTATGCTTAGTTCACATATATCGCAACAAATTTACGCAAAATTATTGTTCGAAGCAACTTTTAACCAAAAAAAAATCATCGAACAACTATCGAATTGGCTTTCCAATGAGGATTATAGGCGTATATTTTTGTTAAATGGATATGCTGGTACTGGTAAAACTACTATTATTGCTGCTTTCGTAGCTGCACTTAAGGAGTTGGGAATCAAAACAATACTACTTGCGCCTACGGGACGTGCTGCCAAGGTGCTGTCTCATTATTCTGGAGCGGATGCTTTCACTATACATAAGCGCATATATCGTGAGCGAACAATGGCAGATTATGAGTCGAAATTCTCGTTGGACTATAATAAGGAGAAGGGTGCGATATTTATAGTTGATGAGGCATCAATGCTATCCAGTACATCGAGTGACGAAGCAACGTTTGGCTCAGGAAATCTTCTTGAGGATCTTATTACTTATGTGCGCAGTGGTAAGGAGTGTCGTTTGATGCTTGTTGGAGATGATGCGCAGCTACCTCCTGTGGGCGATGACTATAGTCCTGCGCTCGACCCTGCAACGCTTCTTCCCTTTGGTGATGTTGAGTATGGAACGATGGATGAGGTGGTGCGACAGTCGATAGACTCAGGTATCTTATTCAACGCTACGATGATACGCTGTATGCTTGAGAATCGTATTTTCGAGGTGCCAAAGTTCGATATGTCATACCCTGATTTTAAGAGTGTTAATGGTGGCGAATTATTGGAGACGTTGCAGGATTGCTATGATAGATATGGGCGTGATGAAACAATCGTTATTACACGTTCAAATAAGCGTGCTAACCGCTATAACGAGGGTATACGTCGATATAATCTCTCGGCTGAGGAGGAGATTGAGAGTGGCGATATGCTTATGATTGTTAAGAATAACTACCACTATGCCGAGCGTGATGAGCAGTCACCGATGTCGTTTGTTGCTAATGGCGATGTGGCGCGACTACGCCGTATACGACGATTTGAGGATTTTTATGGCTTTAGATTTATCGATGCTCAGATAGAGTTCCCCGATTATGACGACTATCAGATGGATGTTAAGGTGATGCTTAATACTCTTGCATCCGAGTCACCATCGCTTACTCGCGAGGAGAGCCGTAATCTCTTCTACGAGGTGGAGAAGGATTATCTTGATATTAAGTCTAAAGTGAAGCGTTATCGTGCTATCAGGGAGAATCCTCATTTCAATGCTATGCAGGTGAAGTTTGCCTATGCTGTTACGTGTCATAAGGCGCAGGGTGGTCAGTGGAAGGCTGTATTTGTGGATAGATGCTTGTTTGGCGACGAGGCAATGTCGAGGGATATGTTGCGCTGGCTATATACTGCTATAACACGTGCAACGGAGAGGGTATATCTTGTTAATTTTGATGAGAGATTCTTTGAATAGCTACGCGACTGGTGTATGATACAGATAATCAGTGGATTACAACCTCGTGATTATAACTATCTGATTTTCAGTGTGTTGAAATATTTATGAAATGATGGTTCGCAAATGCTTGATAACCAAAGGGTTGTAGTGCAGCGGCTGGAAAAATATTAATGCTAAAAATTTGTTTTTGTGCTATTTTAGAATTATATTTGCAATACGAATTTAAACAATTAATAGATATTTTTATGAAAAAGTTATTCTTGTTCGTGGCATTGTTTGCTGCAACCGCACTATCAGTTGTCTCTTGTAATAAGAATGGTGGCGACGCAGGTATTGAGATTAGTGGAGATTCTAAGCTAACACCTGGTGAGCATAAGGCTCGTATGGAGGAGATAGCTATCGATTTTATCGACTCATTTAATGTTGATGATGTTGAGGAGTTGGTCTACGAGCTATACGACTTGGCAGATTATCTTGAGTGGGGCGATTTCCCAGATTACTATGGCGAGATGATGAATAACCTTGCTCGCGGTGCTGAGGAGTTGTCTATTGTAGAGTTGGGCTCGTTCGTAACTCGTGCTACAGAGGATTTCGTCATTGATATCAACGATCCTGATTTGAATCCTTATGCTGGTCATTCATATACATTCAATGAGGATTGGTACGAGTGGACCGAGGGTCAGGCAAATTCTAATACAATTGAGTTTATCTGGAATCATGCTAAGGCAACATTGAAGTGGAGTGGCGAGAAGAAGATGGAGTTTGAGTATCCAGATGAGGATATTAATTATGTTGTCTATGTTCCTAAGACCATAACACTTACAGTTACAATTGATGGTGTTGAGCATCTTGTTGTTACCGTTAATCCTAATATTACAAGTAGCAATACTATGGCCCCATCTACTGAGGTTAGGTTATATGGTGGCTATGTCATCAAGGTAAGTGGTGAGTTGAATAACAAGGGCGTTGGTCATAATGCATCAATTGAGAAGAATGGCAAGAGTCTATATTCTTCTGTAGTGGCGATTACAGTAAATGATTTCAACGATGTAGATAACTGGCTTAAGGAGTGTAATAGTGATGACTATTATGGCTATTATGCTGAGATAGATCCAGACTTCTTTAAGGATAACCTTAAGAATGGTACGGTGCAGATTAACATTATGGAGTTGACCCTCCATGCAAAGGGCGACTTCCGCGGCGTTATCGAGGAGATTGAGAAGATTGATGCGATAGATGATGAAAAGAAATTCTATAAAAAGTTGTGCGATCTTGTCAACGATAAGGTTAAGGCTGTTGCATTGTATAACGACACTAATGAGCGAGTAGCAGATGTTGTTATGCAGGTGGCATCGGATGATGGTTGGGATGGCTTAAAGTATTATGTAGAGCCAATCCTACTATTCCCAGATGGTAGTAAGTATGCATTTGAGGATTATTTCACTGAGCATGCCTTTGGTGATCTTATCGACAGAATTGAGGAGATTGTTGAGGAGTTAGAGGATTACGATTTAATCTAATTCTATCTGCTACAAAAATTAAATGAAGGATAGGGGTAGTCTTTTAATTGTGACTGCCCCATTTTTATACTTTTAGGCAATGTATCGTCGTCTATTATTATCAATTGTACTACTGCTGAGTTCTGTGTGTGTCGATGCACAGCAGGACACGGTAGGTCGTCATTATGATATAGACGATGTTGTTGTCTCTGCTAAGCAGCAACTTATATCCACGCTTGACGAGAGTGGTAATGTCTCGATAAGCATGGATGCGCTGAAGAGTATGCCACATTTTGGCGGAGCTGTAGATGTCGTTAAGTTGTTGCAATATACTCCAGGTGTTACTGCAACGCAGGAGGGTAATACGGCTCTATATGTGCGAGGTGGAGATGCCGGACAGAGTAGTGTGCTGATTAATGGCGCACCACTCTATGCCCCTTCGCATCTCCTTGGCTTCTTCTCTGTCCTTAACTCTGCGCACCTTAGTGGATTAACACTCTATAAGTCGGGTATACCTGCAATGTATGGCTCCTCCACGGCGTCAATAACCGATATACGTACTCATGCCTATGTCCCTAAAAAATTTCGGGCTGAGGCAAATGTGGGTCTTATAGAGTCGGATGTTGCGTTGCAGATTCCTGCCACTGAGCGTTTTGCTATATTCCTCTCGGCGCGACACTCCTATCTGGCGTTGATATCCAAATTATTACATATCAATCATACGGATATGGGTTATGAGTTTGGAGATTATGGTGTGGGAGTTGTTGGAGACTTGGGGCGAGTAGGACGACTATCGCTCAATACACATTTCAATCACGATTGTATTACAGCATTGGTGAATACCTACAATAGTAGTGGTCACCTGAAGTGGTGGAATGGTCTTGGCACAGTCACTCTTGATAGTGATATCAGCCCACGTGTGTCGATGAAAAATATGCTCTACTCGTCGGTGTATGACAATCTGCTCAATATATCTATAACCGAGCGCAAGTATGATGTAAATGCAGGCGTTGAGACATACGGAGCAAAGAGTGTAACATCTGTAGATTTCGACGCGGTGGATATATCTGCTGGTGTAAGTTATGAGTATCGTAAAGTAAATCCGCAGAGTATTAAGGATAGGTCTTATAGCGTTGATATCAATGATGTAATCGAGCATACCTCTGAGGCGGCACTCTTTGCTGATGCTCGTTGGCGTATACATCCGCATCTGACCTTAGATGCAGGAGCACGTCTTAGCCTTTATCGCAATGATAGGTGGTGGTGCAATGCTGAGCCACGTATAATGTTGTCGATACCCGTATCTTCAACCTTAAGATTTTGGGCAAGTTATAATATGATGGCTCAGTATCTTCATCTTGTACCTCAATCGAATATGTCGTTTGCTACGGACTTCTATATTAGTAGTAGCGAATCAACGCCACCGCAATACTCTCATAACTTCTCGTTGGGATATAATCAGTCGGCTTTTAATGATCGACTTAGGTGGACTATGGAGCTATACTATCGACGTATGTCAAACGTCATCGAGTATGAAGCCTCTATCTTGGATGTTTTGATGGGTAGTACAAATCATCAGGCACAACTATTTGTTGGTAATGGTGAGTCGTATGGCGTTGAGAGTAGTATAGCCTATGCCGATAGATATTTTGATGTTCAGCTAAATTATACACTCTCAAAGTCGTTACGACAATTTGATGAAATAAACGATGGTTTGCCATTTAGAGCGCACTCTGATCGTAGGCATAATCTCTCTATGCTTGCCTCATGGAAGCCATCCGAGCGATGGACATTCTCCGCAACATTTGTATATGCAACAGGTGCTCCATATACAGAAACAAAATCTGTGTATATTGGTGCAAATGGTATACTTAGGGAGTATGGACCTTATAATGGTGGCAAGCTACCCGATTTGCACCATCTTGACCTCTCGGCAACATATTGGTTTAAGAGTAAAAAGTTTGAGTATAGTGGTATAAATATCTCAATATACAATGTCTATGCTCGCAAAAATCCTATTATGCTATCTTGGAGTGTTAGTGTTGATAAAGAGAATGTTATCCACTTGCAAGAGAGGAAACATACAATTTATACTATTCTTCCATCCATAAGTTGGACATTTAGGTTTTAAACGCAGGTAACTATGAAAAGAGTGATTAGCTTATATATATTTGTTGCTTTGCTATGTGGATGTATGAAGGAGTCACATTTCGATGATGGCTTTCATCAGCGTCTTGTGGTTGAAGGACGCATAGAGCAGGGTAGGGAGGCTGTGGTTATGCTTTCGTTAACAACGCCGTATGCCGATAATTATGATGAAGATACATTTCGTGATATGATAATCCGCTGGGCAAAGGTTACGGTTATCTGCGATGAGCATAGCGAAGTGCTCACAGGTCGTGCGAATAAGGATTATCCTACGCAATTTATCTATACAGGCTTAGATATCATCGGAGAGGTGGGTAAGAGCTATACCCTTGAGGTGGAGTATAGTGGGCAAAAATGGAGCGCAACAACGACTATCCCTGAGCCAATCGAACTTACAGACATTAAGGTTAATAGTGTTGGAGATGACCAGTATACAATTTCGGCTACTCTTGCCAAGAGTTCAACGCCAAGTAGTGTAGATTGTTCGTTGGATGGAAGTAGCTATTTTGCCCCAACGCTTATTGGAACTTATGCTCCTTCGACCGTTGAGCGAGAAATAACCATTAATCGACCCTTGGATAACTTTATTCGTAAAGGATATTCGACTGTGTATAAGGCGGATGAGGTTGTTAGACTGCGAGTTAATACGATGTGCGATTTTGGCTATGATTATTGGCGTGCGTGGGAGAATAATGTTATTAATAGTCTAAACCCTGTCTTTCCTGCCACGTCAAATTTGCCCTCAAATATCTCCAATGGTGGCATAGGTATCTGGGCAGGCTATGGTACTACATACTATAATCTTGGAGAGATAAAATAATTATTTTGACTTTTCAATAACATTTCGTACCTTTGCAAGGTTATAGTTACAGCAACAAATATTGCAGACAATGTGCCAAAGAGCAAAGAAAAATATATGCGAGAAGCCTAAGAATGTAGAGGATAAAGGCAAGGATAAAAAGTATGTCGAGACACCGCTGATGAAGCAATACTATCAGATTAAGGCGGTGCATCCCGATGCAATACTTTTGTTCCGTGTTGGAGACTTCTATGAGACCTTTGGCGAGGATGCCATTAAGGCGAGCGGTATTCTTGGAATTACCCTCACACGAAGAGCCAATGGCGCAGCTTCGTATGTGGAGTTGGCGGGATTTCCATACCATGCCTTAGATACATATATGCCTAAGTTGGTGCGCGCTGGCGAGCGTGTGGCGATATGCGAGCAGCTTGAGGACCCTAAGATGGTCAAGGGTCTTGTGAAGCGCGGTGTGGTGGAGATGGTAACTCCAGGCATTGTCATGGGCGAGAACCTTGTGGCAGGTAAGGAGAACACATTCCTTGCATCGGTATACTTTGGTAAGAGTGTTACAGGTGTTGCATTCCTCGATCTCTCTACAGGTGAGTTCTATATTGCCGAGGGTGATGATATCTATGTCGATAAGCTTATCTCAAATCTTCAGCCTAAGGAGATTGTCTTTCAGCGTGGCTATGAGGAGCGTTTCAACGACTCCTTTGGCTCGAAGCACTATACATATCGCCTTGATGAGTGGGTATTTTCCGAGAGTGTAAACCGCGATAAGCTTTGCTCACAGTTGAATGTACCATCGCTCAAGGGCTTTGGTATCGACACCATGACGGCAGGTATCTCGGCGGCAGGCTCAATATTGTACTATCTCGAATTTACGGAGCATCGTCAGACAGCCCACATATCTTCCATACAGCGCATAGACCGTGGCGACTCGGTGTGGATTGATCGTTTTACTATCCGCAACCTTGAGCTATTCTCATCTAATAGCCAGTCGGCGAAGTGTAGCTTTACCGATACTATTGATCGTACGCTCACAGCTATGGGTGGTCGCCAGCTTAAGCGTTGGGTGGCGATGCCGCTTATGGATATCAATAAAATCCGCTTGCGTCAGGATATCGTAGAGAGGTTTGTCAAGGATGTCGACTTTGCTGATGCTATGCGTGAGCAGATATCACTTGTGGGCGACCTTGAGCGTATTGCATCGCGTATTGCTACGGAGCGTGTCACGCCTCGCGAGCTTGTCCAGCTAAAGCACTCTCTTGCAGCTATCGAGATTATCGCTGCACTTATGAACTCTACGGATGATGATGCTTTGCATCGTATATCTTCAACAATAGACCCTCTTGAGGCTGTGCGTAAGCGTCTTGAGACCGAGATATATCCCGATCCTGAGACTAACCAGATTCAGAAGGGTGGTATCATTGCATCGGGCGTGTCTGCGGAGCTTGATGACCTACGACGTATCGCTATGCATGGCAAGGATTACCTTCTCGCTTTGCAGCAGCGCGAGAGCGAGGCAACAGGAATACCATCGTTGAAGGTTGCCTATAATAATGTCTTTGGCTACTACATCGAGGTGCGTAATACACATAAGGATAAGGTCCCAGAGTCGTGGATTCGCAAGCAGACACTCACAGGTGCCGAGCGATATATCACCTCGGAGCTTAAGGAGTACGAGGAGAAGATTATGGGCGCGGAGGAGCGTATCTTGCAAATCGAGGCACAGATTTATGCTGATATTGTAGCCTTCGTAGCTCGTCACTTGTTGGCATTGCAGCGTGATGCACGCATCATTGCACGCATGGATTGCTTGCAGTCGTTTGCACGTATCGCCACGGAGCGTCGCTATGTACGCCCTGAGGTTGATGACTCGACGGTAATAGATATCAAGCAGGGACGTCACCCTGTTATCGAGACGTTGATGCCTATTGGCGAGGAGTATGTGCCTAACGATGTCCGCCTCGACCAGGAGGATCAGCAGATTATAGTTATCACAGGACCTAACATGTCGGGTAAGTCGGCACTTTTACGCCAAACTGCGCTTATTGTTCTTATGGCTCAGATGGGCTCATTTGTGCCAGCTAGGTCAGCAAAGATAGGCGTTGTAGATAAGATATTTACGCGTGTGGGAGCTTCGGATAATCTTTCCGAGGGCGAGTCTACGTTTATGGTCGAGATGCTCGAATCGGCAAGTATTCTCAATAATATCTCGGATAGAAGCCTTGTGCTCTTGGATGAGATTGGTCGTGGTACGAGCACCTATGATGGTATCTCCATTGCGTGGGCTATGGTGGAGTATCTGCATAATAATGGTCAGGGAGCTGCTAAGACCCTCTTTGCTACACACTACCACGAGCTCAACGAGTTGGAGAATATGTTACCTCGCGTTAAGAACTATCACGTTACGGTTAAGGAGGTGGATAAGACGATTGTCTTTTTGCGTAAGCTTGTGCGTGGAGGCACGGAGCACTCCTTTGGTATCCACGTAGCGCGCATGTCGGGTATGCCACGCTCGGTGGTGTCGCGTGCCGAGGCTATTCTTGCTAACCTTGAGAAGGTCTATGGCTCAGGCGAGATTGTGCCTACGGGAGCTGTTACTCAGCGCGGCAAGAAGCGCAGTGTTGCGGAGGTTGCTACGGAGTCGAAGGAGAATATCCAGTTGTCGATGTTCCAGCTTGACGACCCAGTGTTGGTGGCTATCCGCGACCAAATTAAGGGTCTTGATATCAATTCGTTAACACCTCTTGAGGCATTGAATAAGCTCAACGAGATTAAGCGTATTACAGGATTATAGTATGACTACACAAGAACAATATATTGCGCGTCTCAAGGAGTTTGTTGAGGCGAAATTTGGTCAGCGCATTACGACCATCGAGGATTGTGATGCCCTCAGCGAGGCTGTTGGCGAGGCTACGAATATTAAGCTCGATAGCCGCGCTTTTATGCCTATCTTTGTTCATGACTCACGCGCCATTGCACCACGCCCTGTGACGTTATCTACCTTGGCGCGCTACCTCGGCTATAATAGTTGGAGTGAGTTCTGTACATCGAGCGATGTTATGCCTGCTGCCGATGCCGATATTATCCCTGTAACACGTCGTTGGGGAGTTATCATCCTTACGATCTTGGCTCTTGGCGTTGTTGTAGGTGCAATCATCTTCTTGGTTTCGGTGCTTAGAACTGATCGTGAGGATACCCGCTATCAGAGTGTCGTGGATGGTGTTGAGGAGTACTGGATGGCACGCACCTATGAGGAGTGCAATGCCATCAGAGCCTATCAGAGCGACTCTACATATCTTGATACCCTCGATGCCTTTGCAGCGGAGTATGAGTCGATGCTCGCTACCGATGTCGTGCGCGATCTACGCGATGCCCTCGATCGTGATGATATCACGGTAGATGAGAATGTTATCTCAGCCTATGCCGACTCTATCTCACATCGCTGTAGGTCTATGTGCCGTGCTTTGCAGGAGGAGATTGTGCGTTAATCCTGCTACTGCTTCACCCATATTAGTTTCGATGTGTCGTAGCCACGTTCCTTGGCTATGGCTGTGATATGTTCTGTCGTCTCCTGTGGTAGCGATGGTGTGCGTGCCAGTATCCATAGATATTTTGGCGAGCGACTACCTATCAGTGCCCAGTCGTAGTTGTCGTCGAGGGCAAGGATGTTGTAGTCGGAGTAGAAGAACCAGAAGAACGACACACGTAGCTGCCCTGCACTCTCTCCCGCCTTTGCTTTGCCTACCGATGTTTTGTACCTCCCCGTGCGACTGTTGTAGCCACTATTCTCGACTACGATCTTACCATCGGGCAGTAGCGTGTATTGCGCCTTGCACCGCTCCATGTTGCGCTCAAAACTGTGGTCGTAGCGCGCTATCTCATACCACGTACCCATGTAACGCTTCACATCGAGCGACGCTACTGTCGTGCGGTCTATACTGCTGCGCTGCGCACTGCACCCTGTTGCTGCCATAATTATTGCCGTTAAAATAAGTATACCTTGTTTCATAACTCTGTTTATGTTAGGTATAGCATATTTGGTGCCACGGAGTTGTAATTGTAGGGTCGCTCGCGCGTGTGTTTCGCAGGATCCTGGGTAGTAATGGGTAATTCTGGGTGGTGATGGGTGACTTTTATAATTATCCCTATCTCTCCCTATTTCCCTATAAATCCATTTTACCTCACCTTACCCTTTTTACTTAAAAAAAGTAGGGAGGCTCATGCCTCCCCAATTACAACTATTTAAAGTCTCTTAAAACTCATCCTCAAAGATGCTATCAGCATACTCGCTCCAGTATGAAGCCTTTTTATACGCCTCACCCGAACCAATAGGTACAATTATTCTACGCCCTGATGCGTTGTAGTCGAAGACATTCGGACCTCCCAATGCTGGTGGTGTAGTCGCCTTGCAATATACATATTTAAGGCTGCCGCAACCA
>JAGBUS010000045.1 GCA_017630735.1 Alistipes sp.
CAAGCACGGTTTCCGTCAGAGAATGGCTACTGCCAATGGCCGTAAGGTATTGGCTGCACGTCGCGCAAAGGGTCGCAAGAAGTTGACTGTATCAGACGAGGCAACATTCAAGTACAACTAATCGAGCACGTCTCGATAGTGTCTTGGGGGTGGGAGCAAGAGATAACAAACTGCTTAACTACCCGCAAAGAAGAATACGGATGGAGAAGACTCCATCCGCTTCTTTTTTTATAGCGAGTGAGTTGCCTCCTTTCACTTAAATTCCGCGCGAAGCGCACCATACTTTTCACCTTTCACTTTTCCCTTTTCACTTTTTTTGTTATCTTTGCGCGCTAAACAATTAATATCAAGAATTTATGGCTCTTATTGACGAGATTACACGACGACGTACCTTTGCGGTTATTGCACACCCTGATGCTGGTAAGACTACCCTTACCGAGAAGCTCCTCCTCTTTGGTGGTGCTATCCATGTGGCAGGTGCTGTAAAGAGCAACAAGATTAAGAAGGGTGCAACTTCTGACTTTATGGAGATTGAGCGTCAGCGAGGTATCTCTGTGGCAACATCTGTGATGGGTTTTGAGTACAAGGATGTAAAGATTAACATTCTTGATACCCCTGGTCACGAGGACTTTGCCGAGGATACATACCGCACACTTACCGCTGTCGACTCTGTAATCATCGTTATTGACGGTGCAAAGGGTGTTGAGACCCAGACACGTCGCTTGATGGATGTATGTCGCATGCGCAAGACCCCTGTTATCGTCTTCGTCAACAAGATGGACCGCCCATCAAAAGATGCCTTCGACCTCTTGGACGAGGTGGAGAAAGAGCTTAAGATACGTGTACGCCCTCTCGCCTTCCCAATCTCTTCAGGCGACACATTCAAGGGTGTATACAACATTTACGAGCATAATCTATCGCTCTTCACTACCGACGAGCGTCAAACTGTCGATGCTGAGACAGTAGATATTACCGACCTCGCATCACCTGAGGTTGATAAGTACATCGGCGATAAGTTTGCTAACCAGCTTCGTGAGAACATCGAGATTGTAGAGGGTATTTATGATGCCTTCGACCGCGAGGCATATCTTGCAGGTGAGGTAGCTCCAGTATTCTTTGGCTCGGCAGTAAACAACTTTGGTGTACGCGAGCTTTTGGAGTGCTTCATACGCATCGCCCCATCACCACGCACCGCGACAACCGAGACACGTATTGTTGAGCCAGCGGAGGGTAAGCTAACAGGCTTCATCTTCAAGATTCACGCCAATATGGACCCTAACCACCGTGACCGTATCGCCTTCATGAAGATATGTTCTGGTAAGTTTGAGCGTAACAAGAACTATTTGCATGTTCGCAGTGGCAAGCAGCTAAAGTTCTCATCTCCTACAGCCTTCATGGCTGAGAAGAAGTCAGTAATTGACGAGGCATTCCCTGGCGATATCGTAGGTCTTCACGACACAGGAACATTTATGATTGGCGACACCTTCACCGAGGGTGAGAAGCTTAAGTTTACGGGTATCCCATCCTTCTCTCCTGAGCACTTCCGATATATCGAGAATGCCGACCCTATGAAGTTTAAGCAGCTTGCAAAGGGTATCGACCAGCTTATGGATGAGGGTGTGGCACAGCTCTTCACATCGTCACTCAATGGTCGAAAGATTATCGGTACGGTGGGTGCTTTGCAGTTCGAGGTTATCCAGTATCGTTTGGAGCACGAGTATGGTGCTAAGTGTCGCTGGGAACCTATCTCGATTCACAAAGCATGCTGGATAGAGTCCGACAACGAGGCACAGCTCGCCGACTTCAAACGTCGTAAGCATACCAATATGGCTGTCGACAAGCATGGTCGCGACGTATTCTTGGCAGATACAAGCTACGCTCTCGCCTTGGCACAGGAGAACTTTAAGGATATCCGATTTAAGTTCACATCCGAGGTATAGCGTCTGACGATAAATTTAGCTAAAAAGCGAGATACAAAATTATGTATTTCGCTTTTTTTTATTATCTTTGCCACCGAATGGCACAACGCAAACATCAGATAATAAGCTTTTTACTACTACTCGTCATAGGTTTCTATTTGGGTGGTAGCACGCTCTTTATCCATAGCCATACCATTGGTGGCATTAATGTCGTTCACTCACACCCCTTCAGCGGTAATCCATCTTCGCACTCACATAGCTGCACCTCAGTTGACACCATTTCGCGCCTGCAGAATACAGATGGCGTTGTGGCTGAGTGCATTACCATTTCGAATAACACCGCAGTTGTAGAGCTGAGCAGAAGCACAACATTGAGTTATGATGTCTGCTCTGTAGTGCCTTCGCTACATCTTCTTCGCGCACCTCCCGCGCTTGTTTAACATATATCCATACCCCTATAAATCGCTACAAATAGGGATATTATGTCTGTTTCGCACCGCATAATACCCAATATTCGCGATTGATTCATAGTGCGTTAACCCATACCTTTGCACTACACTTACGATGTTAAACAATTATTGAAGATTAGATGAAAACTGCACTTTTTACACTTCTACTACTACTCACCCCATTTATTGCTACTGCGACACCCGACAACCCACAAACACCAAACGTGAAGGTAGCAAACCAAAGCCCTCGCAAAAATAGCGATGCCAATATCTTCGGACATATCATATCGGCAAATACTGGAGAGCACCTACCTTTTGCAACTATCACGATTAAGGACACTACGATAGGATGCGCAGCAAATGGTACAGGTCACTACTCAATTAACAACATCCCTGTTGGTGAGCATACCATTGTCGTTTCAGCTATCGGTTATGAGACCAAGGAGCTAAACTATATCGCCATAGCACGCACTACCGAGGAGCTTAACTTCTCACTAGTCGAGACTACAACAATGGTTGACGAGGTTGTTGTGTCGGCAACACGTAACGAAACAAACCGCCGTCAGACAGCTACCGTGGTAAACGTTGCCTCAACAAAGCTCTTTGAGGGCACAGCATCCTCAAACCTCTCGGAGGCGATGAACTTCCAGTCGGGACTCCGCGTGGAGAACACCTGCGGTAACTGCGGTGCACCACAGCTACGTATCAATGGTCTTGAGGGTCAATACTCGCAGATTTTGCTCGATAGCCGCGCAATATTCTCATCCTTGGCAGGTGTCTATGGTCTTGATTTGATGCCTGTTGCAATGGTGGAGCGCGTGGAGGTTATCCGCGGTGGTGGCTCAGCACTATTTGGTTCGAGTGCCATTGGCGGTGTTGTAAATATCATTACCAAGGACCCTGTGCGCAATACCCTTTCGCTCTCGAACACCACAAATATCATGGAGGATGGAACGCCTGATATCAACACCTCGCTCGGTGGAGCCTTCGTTTCGGATGACTACAAACTTGGCACCTACATCTTCGGTCAGGTGAAGAATCGTGGTGGCTACGACCGCAACGATGATGGATTTACAGATATCACTGTTCTCCGCTCTGAGACCGTTGGTTTCCGCGGATATTACAAGACCTCGGCACACTCACGCCTAAATGCTGAGTATCACCATATCCACGACTTCCGCCGCGGTGGTGACAACCTAAGTTCTGCCCCACACATGGCAAATCTTTGCGAGCAGGTGGATCATAATATCGATGGTGGTAGCATCAGCTTCAGCTACTTTCCAAATATTCGTCATCGCGCAAGTGGCTACGTCTCGGCACAGAACATCAGTCGTTCGAGCTACTTCGGTGCAGACATGAACCCTGATGCTTATGGTACCACACGCGACCTCACATTGGTAGGTGGCGCGCAGTATACCCACAACTACAAGGCGGGACTCCCAGCAGAGCTCACTGCAGGCGTGGAGTATAACTACAACGCCCTTAATGACTACTATATCGCCACAGGACGTCGCATCGACCAGCGCACATCGGTATATGGTCTATTTGCGCAGAATGAGTGGAAGAGCGAGAAGTTCAATGCCTTGGTTGGCTTCCGCCTCGATAAGCACAATATGATTCAGAAGCCTATATTCTCGCCACGTGTGACATTGCGATACAACCCCGTAAGCGACCTTGGTCTTCGCGCGAGCTACTCAAGCGGCTACCGCGCACCACAGGCGTATAACGAAGATTTGCATATCGACGCTCTTAACCACACGGTATCTGTTATACGACTCTCGGACGAGCTACGTCCTGAGTATTCTCACTCGTTGAGCCTCTCAGCAGACTACTATCGTAACTTCGGACGTCTGCAGACTAACATCCTCCTTGAAGGCTTCTACACAATCCTTGACGATGTATTCACGCTGGAAAAGATAGGCGTTGAGAATGGCGTGATTATCAACGAGCGACGCAACGCTGCAGGTGCGCGTGTAGGAGGTATAACAGCGGAGATGAAGCTTGGCATACCATCAATTTTCGATATTCAGCTCGGATATACATTCCAGAAGAGCCGCTACGTGGAGCCTGAGCAGTGGAGCGAGACCGTAACGCCACAGCGCGAGATGTTCCGCTCACCAGACCACTATGGCTATCTAAGTTCTAACTTCTATATTACGAAGCAGTTTAATGCCTCGCTCTTCGGCACGTTCACAGGACCTATGCTTGTTCAGCACGCCGAGCATACCACACCTTCAGGTGTTGTAATCCCAGATGCAGAGGTTACTACCCCATCGTTCCTCGACTGCGGTATAAAGTTAAGCTACACGTTCCACCTCACAAATCTCATCAACCTTGAGATTAATGCAGGTGTAAAGAATATCTTTGACTCCTACCAGCCAGATATAGACCTCGGTGCAGGACGCGATTCGGCATATATCTATGGTCCGTCGCTGCCACGAACTTACTTTTTCGGAGTGAAGCTACATATCTAAAAAAAAGCCGCCTAACAAGGTTATTTTGGTGTTGTACTTGTCCTCAATATGCTCATTTACGCCAAGTAAACTCCGCTATTTCGGACTGCGTGCGCCTAAAACTAACTCTTGTTATACGACTTCTTCGAATCAGGGATTGTCAAAAATGGCAATCCCTTTTATTTTATCTTATCTTTCTTCTCAATCTTAAGAAGGTCATAACGGCTGCCGAGGTAAGTCCAACAATAAGACCTATTACCAGTCCGTGGCACCCCATATCAAGTCCATACGCCAACCAGCAACCAATAGGAATATTAAGAACTAAATAGCTAATCAGCACGATAGGCATAATAACCTTAACATCCTGCAAACCGCGAAGCATACTTATAGATAGACCCTGTATAGCATCTGAGAACTGATAAATCGCAATAAGTAGCATCAGCTGGGCTGTAATAGCTATAACCTCGCTATTATCAGTAAACAACGCAGCCAACGGCTCACGGAACAGCACAAAGACAATAGCCATAAATGTTCCCCACGCCAAGCCGAGGTGATATGTTGCCGCCACCGTATCACGAAGTTCTGAGCGATGACCAAGACCATAGAGATGCGATACAACAATCGTCGAGGCAGAGCCGAGAGCAACGGTAATCATCCATGCGGTATTGGCAATGCTAAAAGTCACCTGCATCGCACCGGCAGCAATCTCACCAAAGGAAAGAGCAAGGATAGAGGTAAGGATAAATGCCGCTGACTCAAGAACCATCTGGAACGATATAGGATATCCCACCTTGAATAATGAACGTATATAGCTTCTTGTTACCGCATCACGCTCAAAGAATGCGCGGTAGATACGCAAACGATGCGACGAGAAGTAATAGACGATGATTGCTATGGTCTGCATCACACGCGAAATGAGTGTTGCCAAACCAGCACCCTCAGCACCCATAGGCTCTGCGCCCCACTTACCGAATATAAATATATAATTAAGTAGGATATTGAGCATGTTACCACCTAAGGTTATCCACATCGCTGTTTTAGTGTTGCCAATACCCTCGAGGAACTGCTTTACAGCGAGGAATAGCATCAGCGGGATAATACTCCACACCAGCATATCGTAGTATGGGAGTGCCATCTCTGCCACCAACTCAATATTCTGTCCTGGGGCACTCATCCAATCGCCCAATACAGCAATAAAGGGTCGCAAAGCTATAGCTACTGCCGTTGCAACTACTCCAATGATAGCACAATAGAGTACGCTATTTTCGAACAAACGTCCCACCTCGCGTCTATCACCCTTAGCATATTGCTCACCAACAAGAGGTGTAATGGACAATGCCAAGCCCAGCGAGGCAAGATATATCAACAAAAATAAAGAGCCACCCAAAGATACGGCAGCCAAGGGAATCGGATCCTCACCGCCATAATTTCCCACCATCGCCGTATCGGCAAATTGCGTTGTCAGCTGTCCTGCCTGCGCCAATACTACCGGGAGCGCAAGGGCTAAAATTCGTTTATAATATGTAGCAAATCTTCGTAACATGGCACAAAGATAATAAGAAACTTCGAACATAGTTATACCACCTTTATATGCATAAAACATTTTTCATCCAAAAAGACCACAATACACCACTTACAGAGCATATATATCTATAAATCAATCGACAAAAATTTCTCAATTGGCAACTATTTCCTCCCATTCGGCTTAAAAAAATCACCTTTCAGTAATTTAATTACTCTATTTTTTAAAATAATTTAAAATAATTATTCGTAATTACAGAATTATATTAACTTTGCATCGTGATATGTTATTCCCTTTTGAGAACGATGCAACTCAAAAAGAATAGATTATCACACTATTAGATGAATAATCTATAATTCAGAATAATAAAAATATGAGTAATGTTAATTTGACCCCCGACTACCTATTTGAGGTTAGCTGGGAGGTGTGTAACAAGGTGGGTGGCATACATACTGTCATCGCATCTAAGGCACCAACGGTGAAGAAAATGCTCGGCGATAAGTATATTACTATCGGTCCTGATTTCTCGTTTGATGCCGTAAGTCCAGAGTTTAAGGAGGATACTACCCTCCTCGCTGCTTGGCGTGAGACACTCTACAACAAGGGTGTACGTGTACGTATCGGTCGCTGGGCAATTGAGAGCAGCCCAATCGCAATCCTTATCGACTTTAAGTCGTTCATCCGCGAGAAGGATAACATCCTTAAGAGCTTGTGGGAGTCATACCACGTAGACTCTCTCTCAGGTCAGTGGGATTACATCGAGCCAGTGTTGTTCGGTCACGCAGCAGGTGTTGTAATCGCTTCATTCGTAGAGGAGTTCGCATCTACAACTAACAAGGTTGTTGCTCACTTCCACGAGTGGATGGCAGCAGCAGGTTCGCTCTACCTCCGCGAGAATGCCCCTTATGTAGCTACTGTATTCTCTACACACGCTACTGTTATGGGTCGTTGCATCGCAGGTAACCGTCTTCCACTCTACAACGACTTGCACAAGTTCAACGCTGACGAGCTTGCTCGCCAGTTCAACGTAATGGCAAAGCACTCTTTGGAGAAGTCTGCAGCGTCATTTGCTGATGCATTCCTTACAGTTAGCGACATCACTGCTAACGAGTGTAAGTATTTGCTTGGTCGTGAGGCTACACGCATCACTCCTAATGGTTTCGAGAATGGCTTTGTTCCTCAGGGCAAGAAGCTCGACGAGCAGCGCACAGCAGCACGTAACAAGATGTTGGAGGTAGCTTCAGCAACTTGGGGCTACAACTTTGCAGAGGATACACTCATCGTAGGTACAAGCGGTCGTTATGAGTTCCGCAACAAGGGTATTGATGTATTCCTTGAGTCATTGAAGCAGCTCGCTGCATCAAACATCAACCGCGATGTTTTGGCTATTATCGCTGTGCCTGCAGCTAACGCAGGTGCACGTCACGATCTCGTACAGCACCTTGAGAACAAGGAGAATGCTATCGATCCTTCACAGAAGCGTTACCTCTCACACTACCTTGAGTCAGAGGCATGGGATCAGGTATCACAGAGCATCGAGGGCAGCATCCTCTCAACTAACGCATCACGCGTAAAGGTTCTCTTCGTTCCTACATACCTCAATGGTAAGGATGGCATCTTCAATATTTCATACTATGAGATGTTGGCAGGTCTTGACCTCACAGTATTTGCATCATACTATGAGCCATGGGGTTACACTCCACTTGAGTCAGTAGCTTACGGTGTTCCTACCGTTACTACTACACTTGCAGGTTTCGGCATGTGGGTTGCTAAGCAGTCTAACCACGAGGGTGTTGACATCGTTCGTCGTGACGACTACAATGAGCGCGAGGTAGTATTCCAGATTACTGAGGTTATCAAGCGTTACATGGATATGGACGAGAAGGCTATGGCAGAGGCTCGTAAGAGTGCTATGGAGATTTCAGAGACAGCTCTCTGGAAGAAGCTCTTCAACGAGTACCGCAAGGCATACGAGGAGGCTATGGACAACTCTGTAGCTCGCACTAACCGTGTTCTTATCGATGGTGGTAACCGCACAGAGCAGATCAACTTCGTACGTCAGCAGCTTACATCTAACCGCCCAGCATGGCACCGTCTCATGGTTGAAAAGAGCATCCCAGAGCGTCTTAAGCCACTTGAGGAGCTTTCACGTAACTTGTGGTGGTGCTGGACTGTTGCAGCTCGCGACTTGTTTGAGTCTGTAGACGAGGAGCTTTGGGTAAAGGTAGACCGCAACCCTATCGTTCTTCTCGACAAGCTCTCAACATCACGTTGCGAGGAGTTGTGCAACGACAAGGAGTTCCTCAGCCGCATGGATGCTGTATACGCAGAGTTCACAGCATACATGAACGAGAAGCCATCGCCTGAGCACGCACGTGTAGCTTACTTCTCTATGGAGTATGGTTTGCACTCAACACTTAAGATCTACTCTGGTGGTCTTGGCATCTTGGCTGGTGACTACCTTAAGGAGGCTTCAGATCGTAACGTAGGCATGGTTGCCGTAGGTTTGTTGTACCGCTACGGTTACTTCACACAGCGTCTCTCAGCACAGGGTGCTCAGGAGGCTACATATGAGGCACAGAACTTCTTTAAGCTTCCTATCTCACCAGTACGTGACGAGTTCGG
>JAGBUS010000046.1 GCA_017630735.1 Alistipes sp.
ATTTAATGTTTATCTTTGCCATCAAATGAAATGCATATGAGGAACTATACTATTTTTTTCTGTGATACTGAGGTGGTTGTGGCGACAACATCGCCAGGCTCGCAGTATGCAATATTAGATGTTAATCCCTCTTATGATATTTCGTGTGCTAAGGTAATAAAAAAAGTCGAAACAGACAAATTTATTGCAATAATAACCCCAAATCCCGATGCTACGTTCAAATCGCTACAATCGCAGTTTAAGCTCGTTTTTGCTGCGGGGGGTGCTGTGGAGAGCGAAGATGGGAGGCTTCTGATGATAGAGTTGCGCAATCGCTGGGACTTGCCAAAGGGACATATTGAGGTGGGAGAGAGTGAGAGCATAGCAGCGCTCAGAGAGGTCGAAGAGGAGACTGGTGTAAATGCTGAAATTGTTGGCAATGAGCCTATTGCAGTTACATGGCATGCCTATAATACCTACGGAAGTTGGGAGCTAAAGCGTACCTCGTGGTGGTGGATGCAAGCAGCGGAGTGTGGTCTTACACCACAGCGCGAGGAGGGTATTTCAAATGTCGCGTGGTGTGCGAGAGAGGAGGTCGAGGAGCGACTAAAAAAGAGCTATCCTACAATTAAACATGTAGTAGAGACGTTACTTTACAAAGTGAAAGGTGAGGAGCTTTAAGGGTTATTAATAATTGATTGATTATGAATAAGATACTTTGGGTTGATGATGAGATAGATTTGCTCAAACCTCATGTGATGTTCCTAACATCGAAGGGTTATGAGGTAGATACGTGTAATAATGGTTACGATGCAGTGGAGATGCTTCGAGCCACCTCCTATGACCTTGTGGTATTGGACGAGATGATGCCCGGAATGACAGGTCTTGAGACCCTGCCACTAATCAAGGAGGCACACCCCTCGTTGCCAGTTATTATGGTAACGAAATCCGAAGAGGAAAACATTATGAATAAGGCGATTGGCTCAAAAATCGCAGACTATATCATTAAGCCGGTGAATCCTAATCAGGTGCTGCTCTCGATTAAGAAGAATCTCCACTCCGAGAGGCTTGTTACAGAGCAGACAACAGCCGATTATCGCTCGGAGTTTGGGCGTATTGCAGCACAGCAGCAGAGCGCCTCAACCTTTATGGATTGGTGCGCCCTCTATCGTAAGATTGTGGGTTGGGAGATAGAACTCTCGTCATCGAGTGATAAGAGCATTGGTGAGGTGTTGCTATATCAGAAAAACGAGGCAAATCAGGAATTCTCGAAATTCGTGCGCAGAAACTACTACAGCTGGATAAATCAGCGAGTTGAGGAGAGCGAAATTCCTGTGATGTCGCATACGTTGATGCGTCGTCGTATTCTACCAGAAGTGGATAAGGGTGAGAAGGTTACGCTCTTTGTGATTGACAATATGCGCTACGATCAGTGGCGTGTGATTGAGCCTATGTTGCGCGGATATTATGATATCGTCGCAGATGACCTCTACTGCTCGATACTGCCTACAGCAACGCAATATGCTCGCAATGCCCTCTTTGCAGGTTTGATGCCTCTGGCAATAGACAAACTTATGCCAGATAAGTGGTTCAACGACAACGAGGATGGTGGCAAAAATATGTACGAGGAGGAGTTTGTGCGTCGTCTGCTTCAGCAGTCGGGTCTTAGCTGCCGACTATCGTTCGATAAACTTGTGCGCCCAGAGGCTGGTCGTAGGATGCTCGACAATATGAGTAAGGTATACGATGCTGATTTCTCGATAATTGTGTATAATTTTCTCGATATTCTCTCGCATGCTCGTACCGAGACCGATATTATCCGAGATTTGACCGATGACGAGGCTTCGTTCCGCTCGCTTACACGCTCTTGGTTTGAACACTCGGAGCTGTACACGATGTTGAAGCTACTATCGGAGCGCGGACATAGGGTTATCATAACCTCGGATCATGGTACTATTCGCGTAGACAACCCTGTGCGAGTCACGGGCGATAGAGAGACATCTGCAAATTTGCGTTATAAGACGGGACGTAATCTATTGTATAACGCGCGCGAAGTATATGAGGTAACGCGTCCAGAGGATATTCAGCTACCATCGGGACGTCTTACATCGAGCTATATTTTTGCCTACAATCGCGATTTCTTGGTATATAACAATGATGCCAATAAATATATTCGCTACTACAAAAATACCTTCCAGCATGGTGGTATCTCGATGGAGGAGATGATGGTGCCATTTGTGGTGCTTAAACCGAAGAAAAGATAGAGTATTAAATATATGGAGAAAATTTTAGAGATTAGCTCGCTCGACGAGTTGGATAAGGTTGCCCAGACAGTCATTGATTCGCTCGATGGTCGCACGGTGGTTGCCTTTGATGCCCCTATGGGTGCGGGTAAAACTACGCTTATTGGTCGCATTGCGCGACTACTTGGTGCTGAGGATGATGTTACAAGCCCAACATTCGCTATTGTAAACCAGTATGAGGGCGTTCGCACCATCTATCACTTTGATATGTATCGTATCGAGCGCATAGAGGAGGCTCTCGAGTTTGGCTCTGAGGAGTATCTAAGTTCAGGAGAGTTGTGCTTGGTGGAGTGGCCGGAGAAGATTGAGGCGTTGCTCCCAGATGATACTATGGTTGTAAAGA
>JAGBUS010000047.1 GCA_017630735.1 Alistipes sp.
CCATCAAACTCTGGTCCATCAACACACGTAAAGAGTGTCTTGCCACCTACAGATACTCGGCAAGCACCACACATACCTGTACCATCAACCATCAAGGCATTCAATGATACTGTAGTCTGCAACTCCCAAGGCTTAGTGGTAAGACATACGAATTTCATCATAATCATAGGGCCAATACATACACACTCGTCGTACTTCTTACCCTGCTTTACTACAAGCTCCTCAAGGAGACCTGTAACCATACCCTTGTAGCCCTCAGAGCCATCGTCTGTTGCGATGTGTACGTTAGCAATCTTGCTCATCTCCTCAATATAGATAAGCATATTCTTGCTCTTAGCACCGATGATAACATCACACTCTACACCCTGCTCATGCAACCACTTAACCTGTGGATATACAGGAGCAGTACCTACACCACCAGCTACGAAGATATATTTACGCGCCTTAAGCTCCTCCTTAGGCATGTGTATAAACTCCGATGGACGACCCAACGGACCTGCGAAGTCAGCCAAAGCCTCGCCTACCTCCAACGCACAAATCTTCTTTGTAGAGAAACCAATAGTCTGTGTCACGATAGTAACAGTACCTGCCTCTACATCGTAGTCGGCAATGGTTAGTGGAATACGCTCACCACCCTCGTTAGTACGCACAATAACAAACTGTCCTGGCTGGGCAGCACGTGCTACACGCTCAGCGGCAATCTTCATCTCATAGATGTTATCTGCCAACTTGCGTTTTGATACAATTTTAAACATCTTGTAAGTTTTAGTTTATCCTTTTAGTTGTGTAATCGTTTTTGTCCCTTAGCACCACATACTCTCGTTAGCTACCACATAGGAATAGCCGTAACCCTCACCGTCTGCATAGGACGTATCGGGTCATTTGTAATGATACGTATGCGTGCAGTAAATATATCGTCAATGTCAGCAATCTTACTACTATCAAGCGTCACAACCACCTCTACACTCCCCTCTGGCTCAGTTCCACGGCTCAACACCTCGCAATGTAACGCCTCGGATGATGACTCAACACTACGCAATTCAAGCCTTGAGCCACCTACATTCTTAAGTTTAAAACTATCAGTATGCTGACTATTTACGCAATTTACCTCCCCAAATTTAATAATATTTTTTGAAATATCAGCACGCGGAGCAGAAATATCGTCAACACTATCGAAGTTATCCACAGCAATAGCACTCGTCACGACTACATATTGGGAGCGTTTACCATTGATAATTAGATAGTTATTATCCACAAGTGAGCCATACGCAGTGCTATTTTCCGATAACTCATAGCGAACAACAATCTCACCCGATTCATTTGGCGCAATATATTCAGGATAGGAGATAGTCAATGCCCCCGAAGACAAGATACTCTCAACGCCGATATAAATCGTTTGATCCGAAGTATTAACATATTCTATATACTCCACACTCTCCTTGCCATGCTCCAGGTAGCCCAAAGCACGCGATGTAGTATGCAGCCTCAATCCATCGCCCATATCGAAAGGATATATCTCATCGATTGTGCGCTCACGAGCTTGAACATACCCTACCATATTTAATATAGTATGCTTTTCGCTATCTGACGCAACAACCATAACCTTTCGCTCGATACGCCCAGGGCGATTCATCGGGTCGAAAGAGATACCAATACGAATAGTCTGGTTCGGATTTATTGCTTCACGCGGATAATCTGCCTTTGTACATCCACACGTTGTAATAATATCTTCAATATATATAGGTGTATCACCGCGGTTAATTGCATCGACATAAGCAGTGACCACACCTCCATCCTCGGCAATTGTACCATAATTTATGGTCGAAGCAGTAAAATATAGGGCACTATCCTCTACATTTTGTGCAAAACAACACATAAAAGAGGTAAAAAAACACACTATTGCTACAACAAATTTAAGCTTCATAGCTTATTTAATTAAAAGTTCACCGAACAAAGATACTATTTTTCTGAGATTTTTCTAAAAAATCATCATTTTTAAGCAACCATATATTTATTTATATATCAACACTTTAAGTCATACCACTAAAAAAAACCTCTTTTTTTTGCTATTTTTTTTGTGAAAAAATTTGCAGATTAAAAAAAATGGTGTACCTTTGCACTCGCAATCGAAAAGATAACGGTTCTTTAGAAAATGCCTGAATAGCTCAGTTGGTTAGAGCACATGACTGTTAATCATGGGGTCCTAGGTTCAAGTCCTTGTTCAGGCGCTCAAGTGCGAGGGACGCACAAAAAGAGGTAGCAATCGATAAGCTGCAGTAGTTTGGTAGCGAGGTGGAGGAAAAGCCACACTGCCGATAAGCAGATATTCGCGGTCTTGCTTCAAATGATGCCAAGGCTCTTAAAAAAACTTATCGAAAAAATTGCAGGTCGAGAAAAATGATTACCTTAGCGATCCCAAGCCTTTACAAAACGGGAGTTTAGCTCAGCTGGTTCAGAGCATCTGCCTTACAAGCAGAGGGTCGGCGGTTCGAATCCGTCAACTCCCACTACCATAAGCTACTTGATTTTCAGGTAGCTTTTTTGTTTTATATGCCATAGTGCAATCTACCCTATCTCGAATGTAAAAAGATTGCTATTGGGATTTGGAAGTAAAGAAAATAATTATTACCTTTGCATCCGCAAAACCAAAAAGGGAGTTTAGCTCAGCTGGTTCAGAGCATCTGCCTTACAAGCAGAGGGTCGGCGGTTCGAATCCGTCAACTCCCACCACCATAAGCTACTTGATTTTCAAGTAGTTTTTTTTATTTTACCCCGATGAGGTTGATTATCAATATCTCTCACGCTTAAACACCTAAACTTATAAACTACCCGTTTATGAACAAGACATGGTTCAACAAGAAGAATATACTAAAGATTAAACTTATTACATTTGTAGTATTGTTGTGTATAATCACTGGTGGCATATACAGCTATATATCAAAGCCAATATTAAATAAACCATATACAGCAAAGGTAATAAAGTTCTCATCACTTTTCAATGACATGAATCCTGCGCATCTAAAAGCCGCGAAGGAGCTTGGACTGAAACAACCACTACAGAGCAGAGAGGATTCCGAAGCAGTAAAAAACGACTTGGTGAGAATTGAGGATAATAAGTACTATTCCATCGATAAGCTAACACACTCCGTACCATACCTGACTGAGGGTGCTGCGGAGCTACTCGATATAATTGGGGAGGAGTTTCTTGACGCATTAGAGGGCAAAGGGCTTAACCCTAATAAGATTATTGTAACATCGGTACTCAGAACACAGGAGGATATTAAAAAGCTCCAAAAATCGGGAAATATAAACGCATCGAGCAACTCCGCACATTGTTATGCCACGACTTTTGACATTACATACGGTCGCTTTGACAAGGTAGAGAAACGTCTATTCCGCGAATATGAGTCCGTTGACCAGTACACGCTAAAGAGCATCTTGGCAGAGGTACTTCAAGAGCTTAAGGAACAAGAGAAGTGCTATGTGAAGTATGAGAAGAAACAGGGTTGCTTCCATATAACATCAAGAATATAATTATATTTGTAATATCGATATTATAGACAATAATGAAAATAGCAATAATAGGAGCAGGTAATATGGGTGGTGCCGTAGCACGTGGTCTTGCGTGTGGCAGCACCGTATCAACATCGGACATCTTTGTTTCAAACCCTTCGACAGCAAAGTTGGAGGCATTGAAAAATGAGTTTCCTGAGATAAATGTAACGACAGACAACTGCAAAGCCGCCACATCGGCAGACCTCATTGTGCTAGCAGTTAAGCCATGGAAGGTAGAAGAGGTGATTGAAGAGATAAAGCCTCATGTAGACTATACACACCAAGCCATTGCGTCGATGGTTGGAGGTCTTGGCACTGAGCAGCTCTCAAAGTGGCTTGATAAAGATTGCGGTATATTGCCAGCAACATACCTTATAATCCCTAACACGGCTATTGCAACTATGAGCAGCATGACGTTTATCTCCTCTGTTCGCTCTACAGCAGCAAAGGACAATGAGGTGCTTAACATCTTTAATGAGCTTGGTGAGGCTATGCTCGTGGATGAGAAGCTTATCCCTGCCGGCACATCGCTTGCATCGTGTGGCATAGCTTATGCACTACGTTATATACGTGCTGCGATGGAAGGTGGTGTTGAGCTTGGCTTTCGCGCAGATGATGCAAAGCGAATAGTGATGCAGACATTGCGTGGTGCTGTAGATATTCTTGATGCAGGAGGTCAGCACCCAGAGGTGGAGATTGACCGCGTAACGACACCTGGAGGATTAACAATCAAAGGTCTCAACGCAATGGAGGCTGCAGGCTTCACAAATAGCGTTATTGAAGGACTAAGAGCTTCAACCAAGAGATAATGCTCGTCTGAAACTATATATTGCTACATAACATCAAAGAAGGGATTGTCCAATCGGACAATCCCTTCTTTAACTAAGAAGTTGCATATCATCAGCTAGATTACTTGGCGTACGATACTGATCGTGTCTCGCGAATAACCGTAATCTTCACCTGTCCAGGATATGTCATCTCGTCCTGAATCTTCTTTGCTATGTCGTGTGACAATGCCTCTGACTCCTGATCTGAAAGCTTATCAGCACCTACGATAACGCGAAGCTCACGACCCGCCTGGATAGCGTATGTCTTGATAACACCAGGGTATGATAGAGCGATACCCTCCATCTCCTTAAGACGCTTGATGTACGACTCAACAACCTCACGACGTGCGCCTGGACGTGCACCAGAGATAGCATCACACACCTGAATGATAGGAGCAATAAGCGATGTCATCTCAATCTCATCGTGGTGAGCACCAATAGCATTACATACATCTGGCTTCTCCTTATACTTCTCAGCGAGCTTCATACCGATAATTGCGTGTGGCAATTCTGGCTCATCATCAGGCACCTTACCTATATCATGCAAGAGACCTGCGCGACGTGCTGCCTTAGGATTAAGACCCAACTCTGCAGCCATGATACCTGCGAGGTTTGCAGTCTCACGAGCATGCTGCAAAAGGTTCTGACCATAAGAAGAACGATACTTCATCTTACCGATGAGACGGATAAGCTCTGGGTGCAAACCGTGGATACCAAGATCGATGGTTGTACGCTTACCAACCTCGATAATCTCCTCCTCAATCTGCTTCTTAACCTTAGCCACGACCTCCTCAATACGTGCTGGGTGGATACGACCATCGGTAACCAACTGATGCAATGCAAGGCGTGCAATCTCGCGACGTACAGGATCGAAGCCTGAAAGGATGATAGCCTCTGGAGTATCATCAACAATAATCTCGATGCCTGTAGCTGCCTCAAGAGCGCGGATGTTACGACCCTCACGACCGATGATACGTCCCTTTACCTCATCCGACTCAATATTGAATACGGTAACAGCATTCTCGATAGCTGTCTCGGTTGCTACACGCTGAATAGAGGCTACAACGATACGCTTTGCCTCCTTAGTTGCTGAAAGCTTAGCCTCCTCGATAGTCTCTGCTACAAAGGCTGCAGCCTCCGCCTTAGCCTCGTTCTTCATATTCTCTACGAGGACATTCTTTGCCTCCTCAGAGCTCATGCCTGAGATCTGCTCAAGACGCTCATTCTGCTCACGGATAACTGCTGCGAGCTCCTCCTTGCGTGTCTCCACACCCTTAATCTGGGTATCAAGCTGCTCCTTAAGCTTGTCGCAATCACTCTTCTTGCGCTCCAACTCGCGCTCCTTGTTCTGAAGATTTGACTCCAACTGCTTAGCGCGCTGCTCACTCTGCTGCAACTTCTGGTTACGCTCATTCACCTGGCGATCATGGTCGCTCTTAAGCTGGATGAACTTCTCCTTAGCCTGCAACATCTTCTCCTTCTTTATCATTTCGCCGTCAGCCTCAGCCTTGTGTACGATTGCCTTAGCACGTGCGTGAGCACCAAAATATGCCAACACGCCACCCACTACTGCACCTACTATTACACCGACGATTATCCAAATAAATTCCATAATCTAAATAGAGGTATTATAATGTTGTTTTAAAAGGTTATTAGTTAGTTTTTAATAGTTTACATACAAAAAAATCCCGCACAGTCCCTTAATCGTTTGACGAATCCGCAGATAAGTCATAGGTGGGGCTCCGAGGCTCGCAACAGTCCACTGGTGGATAAATCCACACCCCGAAGGGTTGAGGCCTTGTTTTGAGGCATTACTCGAGAGTTGTCCCAATGTTTTTTAGTTTGTACAGTTCGCAAATCACATAAGGCAACTATGCGGGAAGATCATAATATAAAGAACGTTATAACAACTATTAAGGGCAAATATCACGCCAGCGGACTCTACTCCTTAATATAGTTATGTATGCGTTGTTCTATTTTTTCAAGCTCAACAATATCTTGGTCACCAAGTGATGACGAGTGCTCTGCATTTAGTGCAAGTATAGAGAATCGCAATGCTGCCATTGCCACGCGATCCTGAGCATCAATCTTCGGAATACGTGTATACTCCGAGATCTTCTCATTTAGTCGCTTCGCAGCAACACGATAGAGCTCCTCCTTAGAAGCATCGATGGTCATAGGATAGTTACGTCCCGCTATCGATATATTTACCTTTACCTTAGCCTCTGCCATCTTTTGTGTTGCTTAGATTAATTAATTATAGCTCTTTCGGAAGAATTAAGGCATTTATTAATGATTGTCAATTATATACTGCTATACAATCCAACTACATCCACTATTCTCAACACCTCATCTTCGCTTCTCTATATTCCCCTCTTATCTTCTCTCCACTACATCTGCACTCACCATTCAATAATCATCCTACCCGCTATTGGGCATCTTGATGTTTTAGGACGGCTATGCAACGATCTACTTCCCGCAATAGACTATTTATACGCTGCTTAGCACGCTCCACATCACCCCCTTGGGCTCCCGTCATCGCCTTTGTAAGATCAGCACTCTTAAGCTGTGTGTCTAACTCGCGCACGCGCTCCTCAAGACCTCGCTTATCGCGCTGTAGCTTATCGCGCTCAGCCATGAGTTCACGACACCTCTGAGATATACGCTCGTGGTCAGCTATAAGCCTCTCCACCTCGCTACTTAATCGCTTTACTATATCCTTTTCGGCCATCCGTACTACCCATTAGGGGTTAATTATTCTATTTTGTTGGTCAAAGATAGTAAAAAAAATATCCATAACCAAACAAATATGGTAATTTATGCGTTGCACTACTTAACTACAGCATATAAATCATAGTCCTCTGCATCGGTCACAACAACATCGTAGTGATGACCGCGCAACAGGCGACGACCCTTGCTGTCTATGATAAGCTCCTGATCTACCTCTGGCGAGTCATACTCCGAACGACCGATATAAAACTCACCCTCCTTACGATCAATTATCACGCTCATTGTAGAACCTATACGCTTTGCGTTATTCTCAAGAGATATTCGCTCCTGAAGGCGCATTATAGTCTCCACGCGCTGTTGCTTAACCTCATCAGGCACATCATCCGTAAGACGTGTTGCCGAGTATGTACCCTCCTCCTCAGAGTAGGCAAAGACACCGAGACGATCAAACTTGGTCTCGCGCACAAAGCTCTTCAACTCCTCAAAATCCTGCTCCGTCTCACCAGGATAACCAACAAGTAGTGTTGTGCGTAGGGCGATATCTGGTATCGATGCTCGTAGCTTCGCAATAAGAGCCTCTGCCTCTGCCTTAGTGTGGCGACGCTTCATCGCAGTAAGCTGATTATCCGAAATATGCTGGAATGGGATATCAAGATAGTTACAAATCTTTGGCTCGCGTGCCATAACCTCGATTACCTCATCAGGGAAATCGGTAGGATAAGCATAATGCAGACGTATCCAACGAATCTTCTCAATACGGCATAGACGCTCCAAAAGCTCAGCTAACTTACGCTCGCCATAGATATCCACGCCATAATAGGTGGTATCCTGTGCTATGACCATCAATTCACGAACACCCTTCTCTGCTAACGTCTCCGCCTCGGCAATAAGATCCTCCATAGGCACCGAGGTATGACGACCTCGGATGAGAGGTATAGCACAATAGCCACACATCCAGTTACAACCCTCCGAAATCTTGAGATAGGCATAGTGTGAAGGTGTAGATAGCTCTCGCTTTGTCTCGTTCTCCTTAAGATACTTAGCTCCGAGACGCTCCACGATACCAGCCCAGTCGTTTACACCGAAGAAGTCATCCACCTCAGGAAGTTCTGGGCGCAACTCATCGGCATAACGCTGTGAAAGACAACCCACAACGAAGAGCTCCTCGATCTTACCCTGCTCCTTGAGCTGTGCGGCACGAAGGATAGTATCTATAGACTCCTGCTTAGCATCACCAATGAAGCCACAAGTGTTGATAACCACAACATCGGCATCTGTACGGTCGCTATCAAAGACAATTTTATAGTCCATCGCTGCAAGCTGCGCTGCGAGGTGCTCCGAGTCTACGGTATTCTTCGAACAACCGAGGGTTATGATATTAATCTTCTTTGACATAGTTTCTTAGTTTTTAGCATCTCCGAAAAGCGCACGTACAAACTCCTTGCGGTCGAACATCTTCAACTGGTCGATGCCCTCACCAATACCGATATAACGCACTGGAATATGGAACTTATCGCTGATACCGATTACCACACCGCCCTTTGCTGTACCATCCAACTTTGTGATAGTAAGCGATGTAACCTGCGTAGCCTCGGTAAACTGCTTTGCCTGCTCAAAGGCATTCTGTCCTGTTGAGCCATCGAGAACAAGCATCACCTCGTGAGGTGCATCAGGGATAACCTTCGACATCACGTTGCGAATCTTCGTAAGCTCCTTCATAAGACCCACCTTATTATGAAGACGACCAGCAGTATCAATAAGAACTACGTCAGCACCATTTGCTACTGCCGAGCGAAGAGTATCGTATGCCACAGACGCAGGATCAGAGCCCATATCCTGGCGCACCATTGTTGCACCTGCACGCTCTGCCCATACTGCCAACTGGTCGATAGCCGCAGCACGGAAAGTATCAGCAGCACCGATATATACCTTACGACCTGCACGTGTAAGCTTTGCAGCGAGCTTACCAATGGTAGTTGTCTTACCTGCACCATTAACACCCACAACCATCATCACGTATGGGAAGCCCTCCTTAACCTCGATACCAAAGTCGCGTGTAGAGCGGTGTGACTCCTCCATAAGATAAGCAATCTCCTCACGAAGGATGTCATTAAGCTCCGAGGTATTCATATACTTATCACGTGCCACACGTGCCTCGATAGCCTCGATAATTTTTACCGTTGTCTCAACACCCACATCAGAGGTGATAAGCATCTCCTCCAAGTCATCAAGAACATCCGCATCAACAGTTGTACGACCTGCAATAGCGCGCTTCAAGCGACCAAAAAAGCCCTCCTTAGTTTTCTCAAGTCCAGCCTCAAGCTCTTTACGCTCCTCCTCGATATTAGGCTCATCATCATCGTCCTCCTCAACAGCCACCTCCTGAGGCTTCTCCTCAACAATTTTAAGCTCCTCCACAACAACTTGCTCGGCAGGTACTTCTGCCACAACCTCCTGCGAAGCATTATCAGCAACTCTCTCCTCTGGCACGCACTCCTGCACAGGCTCAGGCTCGCAAGGTGCAACCTCCGAGACCTCTACCGCTGGCTGCTCTATTTTAGGTTCTTCAACCTTAGGCTCTGTCTTTTTACGTTTGAATAAGTCAAAAAATCCCATAACTTTATCTGTTTATTTGTTTCTATTCATTATATATTAAATACTTACGTCTCAACTCTTTATATGCCTGAACATCCTCGCTCCAACGCTCACGAATCTGCTCAGCGGTATAGCCCTGCTTTATCATCTCGCGCACCCATGCCACACCTATCAGCTTCTCGAACATCGGCTTGAAGAACGAATCGCCGATATTCAAATCGTTGTAGGCGTCAATGACATATTCGAGGGTCACACCCTCGCGCCATATATCTGCATACGACATATCGCGCAAGTCCTCACCATAACACTCAACACCCACATGTGGTGGCTCCGACGCAGCAGCAACCGACTGAGGGACAAAAGAGAACTCTCGGTTCTTCATCTTTGGATGTCCATAAATCTCAAATGGAGCCTCCGTGCCACGACCTACGCTCACAACAGTGCCCTCAAACAAGCATAATGAGGGGTATAGATATATTGAGCGTTGCGTCGTAAGGTTTGGCGAAGGAGCTATAGGCAGTTCATAGTGTGTCTGATGATCGTAGTTACGACACTTGACTACCTCGACATCTGCCTTCTTTACCCAGCCCTCACCCATGGACATCAAGGCAATCTCTCCCATTGTAAGACCATGCACCACAGGCACTGGGATATGTCCTACTCCCGACTTATAACGCATATCGAGTATAGGGCCATCGACATAGTGACCATTAGGATTTGGTCTGTCGAGGATAATCACCTTGCGTGAGAAGTCGGCACAAGCGTCAATCATGCGGAGCATAGATATATAATAGGTATAGAATCGCAACCCCACATCCTGCATATCGACAATCAATACATCGAATGACTGCATCGCTGCATCCGAGGGACGCTTAGTATTACCATTGTAAAGCGAGAGGATAGGTATTCCCGTCTTTACATCTACATCATCCTTAACATCATATCCTGCCTCTACTGCACCACGAAAGCCATGCTCCGGAGCAAAGATACCCACGATATTTACACCCTCGCGGTGTAGCATATCCACAATATGTTCTTCGGCACTATACATCGCCGTATGGTTTACAAGCAGTGCCACACGCTTACCCTCCAAAAGAGACATGTAGGACTCTGTGTCTGTAGCACCCACCAACACACCCTCTGCCGCTGCTGTGAAGCACAGCAACAACGCTATGAGTGATATGTATAGTCGTCTAAGCATACTAATCTATTAGTAATGAAGCAAATACTCCTTGATGAAAGCATCCAGGTCGCCATCCATCACAGCATCGACATTCGAAGTCTGATACCCTGTGCGGTGATCCTTAACACGCCTATCATCAAAGACATAGCTACGTATCTGCGATCCCCACTCTATACGTTTCTTCGTAGCCTCCAATGCCTGCTGCGTTGCCATACGCTTATCGAGCTCGCGCTGATAGAGTTTAGAGCGTAGGATGCGCATAGCATTCTCACGGTTGTTGAGCTGCGAGCGGGTCTCCATATTCTCAATCAAGAACTCCACAGGCTCGCCCGTCTCGGCATCCTTGCCATGGTAGCGCAGACGTACCGCCGTCTCCACCTTATTTACATTCTGACCTCCAGCACCACTTGCACGGAATGTATCCCACTCGATATCTGCTGGCGAGATGTTTATCTCGATGCTATCATCTACGGCAGGCGAGATAAATACCGACGCAAAGGTTGTCTGGCGCTTATTGTTGGCATTGAATGGTGATAGGCGCACCATGCGATGCACACCACTCTCAGAGCGTAGGTAGCCATAGGCATACTCACCCTCAAACTCCAAGGTGCAAGACTTTACGCCCACCTCGTCACCTGCCTGGTATGCCGCCACCTTCACCGTATATCCGTGTGCCTCACCCCAGCGCGTATACATACGCATAAGCATCTGCGCCCAGTCCAATGCCTCTGTTCCTCCAGCACCTGCGTTGATATCCATAATTGCGCCGAGCTTATCCTCCTTGCCTGAAAGCATCTGCTGTAGCTCCAGCTTCTCAACAAGCTCCAGGGCTGAGGCAAATTGACCCTCTGCCTCCTCCTCTGTGATTACACCCTCGGCAACGAAATCGGGGATTAGCGAAAGATCATCCACAGCACGACACATAGCAGCAAAATCATCCAAGATGGCTTTGATGTCTGCCACCTTCTTTAGCTGCTGACGCGCCTTGTCGGGATTATCCCAGAAATTTGGCTCCTCGGTACGCTCCTGCTCATTGCGGAGGTCTATCTCACGCTGCTCGATGTTGATAGCCTCGTCAAGCTTCTTAGCTCGCACCTCAAGGTCGTTTATCTGCTCCTGTGTTACCATTACTCGTTTTTAAGTGAAAGGTGAGAAGTGAAAGGTGAAAAGTATTGTGTCTGCGACGCAGATTTTATTTCGTGCGAAGCACACCATACTTTTCAGTTTTCACCTTTTACTTTTCAGTTAGTAGTTATGCTTAATTTGTTGTTATAAAGGCATCAGATTTGGCGATTTGTCGCAGGCTGAAAAAGCGGAGTTTACTTGAGGTAAATGAGCATTTTTCAGACAAGCAAAGCGTCAAAGATGACCCCTTATCACAACAAATTACTCGATCTCCCAGTCAAATCCGTCCTTACGATCCTTTACTCGAATACCGATGGCTGTGAGATTATCGCGGATCTTATCGGATGCTGCCCAATCCTTGTTTGCCTTAGCCTCCATACGCATTGTAAGAAGCATATCTACAAGAGGTGATACCATATCTTTGCCTCCTGCCTCAGCTGCCTTCTCGTTGCGAAGGCCAAGGATATCAAAGACATAGCGATTGAAAGTAGCCTTCAATGTTTCGAGATCCTCGGCAGTAAATGTCTGCTGACCCTCAACTGCCTGGTTGATGATACGCACCCAGTCGAAGAGAGCTGAGATAACCATTGGCGAGTTGATATCGTCTGCCATAGCCTCGGCGCAACGACGCTCAAGCTCCTGAACATCAGATGTAGATGTTGCTGCAGGCTTCAACTTTGCGAGTGCCTCAATACCCTTCATAAGGCGGTCGAGACCCTTCTCTGCTGCCTGGAGAGCATCGTTAGAGAAGTCGAGAGTTGAGCGGTAGTGTGCCTGAAGCACAAAGAAACGAATGGTCATAGGGGTGTATGCCTGCTCAAGAAGCGGATGATTACCTGTAAAGAGCTGCTCCAAGGTAATAAAGTTACCGAGCGACTTACCCATCTTCTGACCATTGATGGTAATCATATTGTTGTGTACCCAGTAGCGTGCTGAGTCCTTACCCATAGCTGCTGTAGACTGCGCAATCTCACACTCGTGGTGTGGGAACATAAGGTCCATACCACCGCCATGGATATCAAACTGCTCACCAAGATATTTTGTGCTCATTGCAGTACACTCCATGTGCCAACCTGGGAAGCCATCACTCCATGGTGAAGGCCAACGCATGATATGCTCTGGAGATGCCTTCTTCCATAGTGCAAAGTCGAATGAGTTATGCTTATCGCTCTGACCATCAAGCTCGCGTGTGTTAGTTACGATATCATCAAGGTTACGACCTGACAAACGACCATAGTGATAATCCTTATTATACTTCTCAACATCAAAGTAGATAGAGCCGTTAGACTCATAAGCATAGCCAGCATCAAGGATGCGCTTTACCATCTCAATCTGCTCGATGATATGTCCCGAAGCATGTGGCTCGATAGATGGGGTCTTAACACCCAACTCACGCATAGCGTCGTGGTATCGCTCAGTATAGTAGTGAGCAATCTCCATAGGCTCAAGCTGCTCAAGGCGAGCCTTCTTAGCAATCTTATCCTCACCATCATCAGCATCCTGCTCAAGGTGACCTACATCGGTGATGTTACGCACATAGCGCACCTTATAGCCCAACGACTGCAAGTAGCGGAACAACAAGTCGAAAGTTACAGCAGGACGTGCGTGACCCAAGTGTGGATCACCATAAACTGTAGGGCCACAAACATACATGCCTACATGCTCAGGGTTAATAGGCTCAAACGTCTCCTTGCGGCGTGAGAGCGTATTGTAAAGTACAATCTTTTCCATTATTTTATATTTTTTGTTTATATCTTTCCATAAATTACAAGCACCTCATTTGCAGCATCACTCATCAAGAACTCCTCAGTATCATAGATGTATGGTGCAGGAGCATCCTTACCGTCAATAAATCGTGCGGCAGGGAGTGAGTTATATATCTCGTAGAGGTTGCATATATGACCCTCGATAAGTGCCATAGCTGGATCATTAGCATCGTCTGGCGCAAGTCGCTTGATTGCTGCAAGGTAATCCACAACAAGTTTATCGAAGTTGAGAGGATTCTCCACTAACGGCTCATCGGTTTCGCCATTAGCAACCCAGTCGAAACTACCAGCAAGCAAGTGGCTGATGTTGAGCGTCTCAATAATATCAAGCATCTTGTTATAAAGCTCTTCACTTACAGCGAATGAGAAGCTATCGTAGGTAGCATACTGCAAATAGTAGTTCACCCACTCGCCACGCTGCTTAACATACTCCGCAGCGAGCATATCTCCCTTACGATAGGCACCTTCAGCACGCGCAAAAGTCTCATCACTTGAAAGAAGTCGAGAGTTAATATCATCAATATCTAAGCCTCGATGCATAGCCGTAGCCTGACGTTCCGCAGCAGCATCCGACAGGTCATAGAAGTACGTAAAGTTATCTCCATCATTGACTATCTCGACATGGATATCCAACAAATCGTTCAATTCAGCAACTGCCACTTCGAGGTCCTCCGTAGCACGCTGCAAGAAGTAGTTGGCAATAGTATAATAACCTCGAATATATGGCTGTGTATTGCTATGCGAGTAGCCCAACTTCTTAAGTGGCAACATCTCCATACCTCTGTCGAGTAGAGCCTCAGCACGGAGGACATCCTCCTCAGAGCCACGACGCAGATACTCAGAAGCTACACGTGCGAAGTTCTCACGTATACGCGCTGCAGAGAGGTTAAAGCGGTAGAAGTAATCAACCAAGACATCCTCATCGGCGATATTGCCGAAATATAGAGGCTCCACACTCTCGTCATTACCCATATAGATTGGATAGAGCTTATCTGCATCCAACGTTCCTGCCTCGCTACCTGCACGATACTTGGTATAGATAGGCACAAACGAGTAGCAATAGCCATCGAAGCGAGCATAGTCAATAATACCGTAATCCTTCATAAGGCTCGCCTGGGTGAACGATATAGGTCGCTTCCATCCGAAGTTTGCGAATAGGTCAAGCATCATAAGGTGATCGCGTGTAAGTAGGCTCTTACCCGACAACGACAACTTAATCTCATCGACAAGACGCTCCGCATCCTTAGCATCAACAATACCCGACTCAATAGCCGCATCCTTATCCACAGGCACAATATAGTTGCGTGCAGCAATGATATAATCAGAGTCAATACCATCAAAAGAGCTATCTACCTTAGCCTTAAGGCGACCTACAACCATGTAATCCTCCTTACGCTGCTCACGTGGCAGAGTTTCACCCTCAGCCAACAACACCATACGTCCATCATTGATGACAAGCGTCATAGGATCATCCGAAACAAAGAGGCGGATAGCATCCTTCAACAAGATATCATTAGCCGCAATGGCATCGTTATATGCCCAGTACTCATCCAGTATATCGTAATCTGCAATAAAGGTCTCATCCGACACAATAGCCTCAAAAAGATTACGCGCAACGGCATACGGTACGTATACATCGTAGAAGCCATCCGAAGATGTATCGCCACTATTGATATATCTCTCAACCATAGGTTGATACTCCTCAATAATCGACTGCGCCTCCTTGATATGTGATGATATCTCGGCGTAGGTACCCATCAAGGTTTGCATTCTACCACTTGCATCCTTATAGGCGATATTATAGTAGCTCTCATACTCGATACGACGACGTGCCTGACGTAGCTTGCGTGCCTTATCGTTATCGAGTACACTCACCACATCGGCAATAAGCGTCCAGTCGTTAACAAAGCTATACTTCGACGATGGAATAGTGAAAGGCACTCCATCGGCATCGTTTGCAGCTATCTTCATCTCATCAACATACCACTCACCACCAAGGTACGAAGAGTTCATCACACGCACATCCTTGCGAACACCCTCAACCTCTTGACAATACCACAATGGGAAGGTATCGTTATCGCCAAAGTTGATGATGATAGCATTCTTAGGTGCTGTATTTAGATAGTTACGACCAATATCCCTCGCCATGTAACGTCCTGAACGATCATGGTCATCCCAGTTCTCCGTAGCAAGCACCACAGGGACACTCAGGGTGAGCAATACCGTAGCAACAGCCGCAACAACGCCACCACGCTGAGGATTAATCTTGCGAGCTAAGCTAAGGAGAATATCTCCAATAGCCATAACTCCAATACCCAACCAGATGGAGAAGGCATAGAAGGCACCTGCATATACATAGTCTCGTTCACGAGGCTCGTCAGGAGCAGTATTGAAGTATACAACAAGTGCAATACCCATCATTCCGAACAGGAGCAAGACCACGAAGAAATTACGCCAATCGTTATTTAGCTGATAGATAAGACCCAACAATCCAAGCAATAGAGGCAGGAAGAAGTAGGTATTATGCGCAGGATTATTCTCCATTTCTGAAGGGAGAGCAGTGCGCGCACCAACATACAACTCATCAATAAAATCAATTCCTGACAACCAGCCACCATGCATATACACACGATTAAAGGTGTCGGCTTCAAGTTGCTCATCATCCTGACGACCTACGAAGTTCCACATAAAGTAACGCCAGAACATATCGCCCATCTGGTAGCCGAGGAAGTAATTAAAATTCTCCGCCGCAGTAGGCTCATACCATACACCGCCATTGCCATCATCAACACGCACCGTAGCATGACCATCCGTCATTGCCACCCAGTTATTATCGTAACTTGCACGACGCGAAGAGAACCACATACGTGGGAAGAAGTGCATAGCCTCATCAGGATAGGTATAGCCATCGAAGATAACACGCTCCTCGTAGATACCTGTCTCAGGGTTCAGCCACATAACCTCCTTAGCGACGAAATCACCCGTAGGAAGATACTCATCATCGGACATAATATCGGGATTCTGCGTCACGACATAGTTAGGCATAGCCGTATAATAAGGACCTCGCAACAATGGGCGGTCGCCATACTGATCGCGATTGAGAAGGCTCAAAAGCATGTGTGGATTTGATGGATTGTTCGAGTTCATAGGCGGGTTTGCCGCAGCACGGATAGAGACCGAAGCGTATGAACTAAAACCAATAAGTATCACCAGCACCGCCATAGCCACACCATTAAGCGTTCTATAACCCTTACGATGCGTAAACATTATAGCATAGCCCAGAAGCGCGAATACCGCAACAGCGAAAAGTATCATACCGCTATTGACAGGCATACCGAGAGAGTTAACCACAAAGGTATCTACCGCAGCACCGAGAGCTACAGTATAAGGGATAATAATACCATTTATTGCACCAAGAATTAGGAGCGAAACGACCAATGCAAGAGCAATCTTTGCGACATAATCCCACGCAGTACGATACTCATAACGGCGGAAAAACCATATCATCACCAACGCTGGAATGGTGAGCAAGTTTAGGATATGCACACCGATTGAGAGACCCATCAAGTAGGCAATAAGTATTATCCAACGCATAGATGTTGCACGGTGGGCATTCTCCTCCCACTTAAGCATCAGCCACACCACCAACGCCGTAAACATTGACGATAATGCATACACCTCACCCTCAACAGCCGAAAACCAGAACGTATCGGTATAAGCATACGACAACGCACCCACAGCACCTGCACCCAGGATAAGCACCATACGGCTAAACGACATCGGCTCACCATCATTGCGAGTGGTGATACGTCTGGCTAAATGGGTGATAGTCCAGAATAGGAAGAGGATGCAAAAGCCCGATGCAACGCCATTCATCGCGTTTATCATCATCGGCACACTCTCAACCGATGGAGCAAAAAGTGAAGCGATGCGTGCCAGCATCATAAAAAGAGGAGCCCCCGGTGGGTGACCAACCTCAAGCTTGTATGAGGTAGCGATAAACTCACTACAGTCCCACAAACTTGTTGTAGGCTCAATAGTTAGAATGTAGGATGCAGTGGCAATAAAAAAGACCATCCATCCTACGATATTGTTCCAAAGTTTGAATTTATTCATTTCGTGCATCATTGTCGATTACTCTTTAAATCTCGCAAATATAATAATATTTGCCCGATAAACGAAGAAACTTTGCAAATATTTTACCCTCGCTAAATCATTGAGCCGAAGATAAAATCACAAAGCATGCACTACAACCACAAAATTCACACTCCTTTTAGAACTATTATTGGAATATTTCAGAACAAGAAATTATCGTTAAAATTACCCTATATTCTCCTTGATTCTGGCAAGTCCTGCGCGTGTCATTGCCGTCTCGCCTGCCAACTTTTCGAACTCCTTATCACTCATGCTCAGCCAAGCACCTGAATCAAACGACAGAGGGTTAAATAATGGATCAAACAGAGAGTTTCGATGCTCCGAAGCATGTTGATTAAATGGGCATACATTTTGGCAAGCATCACAGCCATATATCCATCCATCTAAATTAATATCCTCCATATCGTCTTTACGCTCGATAGTTCGACAAGAGATACAACGGCTGGTATTTAGCGTTCTACTCTCAGATATCGCCCCATTTGGGCAACTATCCACACAGCGACGACACGTACCGCAACCAACACCCTCCATAGGCTTATCGTATTCATCAACCTCCTCGCTGATAAATAGCTCACCAAGGTGCATCATTGACCCGAAACGAGGATTTACAACCAACGAATTGCGACCTATCCATCCAAGACCTGCTCGCACAGCAAGACTCTTCTCTGCCACAGGAGCAGAATCGGTAAATGCACGATAGCGCAACCCAGGAGCATACTCCTCCAATCGCTTAGCAACACGCTGAAGCATCTCCTTTATTGTTTTGTGATAATCTCTGGCGAGAGCATAAGAGGCAATCTTTGTGCGACATTCCTCAGCATAGCCACGACTATAAGGCGATAAGTACGAAACAGCACAAACAACAACGCTTCTACACCCCTCAACCAAAAGTTGCGGGTCGAAACGCTTTTCCACGTTACGTTCGAGATACGAGAGTGTAGAGTGTGCGCCACTTAACAACCACTCATTGAACAACTTTCGTTCAGCATCCAAAGAGTCGGCAGAAACAACACCTACAAGGTCGAAACCCTCCTCCAAAACGGCGTTTATTAGAACTTTTCGGGATATCATTGAAAATTATTTTATGGCAAAATTAGCAAATTTTAATAAATTATTGGTAACTTGCACTCGGTTTGTATAATAAATCGAAAAACCTAAACATTGAAACTATGATTTTTAACACTCTTTATGAGATAGTTAAGCACAGTATTGAAAAGTTCGCAGACCGTATAGCATTCTCAATGATTGGCGGCGAGGATGTATCATACAAGGAGGTTGGCGAGCGTGTTGAGAAGGTTCAGGACATGCTACTTAATGCTGGCGTAGGTGCTGGCGATAAGGTAGTAATCCTCAGTAGCAGCATGCCAAACTGGGGCGTATCATACTTCGCTGTAACATCAGCAGGTATGGTTGCAGTGCCTATCCTTCCAGACTTCACAGGTGCAGAGCTAGATCTTATCATCGAGCACTCAGAGGCAAAAGCTATCCTTGTGTCGGATAAGCTTTACACGAAGCTATCGAAAGCCACAGTAGAGAAGATGAACATTGTGATTCGTACTAAGGGTCTCAATATCATCTCGCAGCGTGTTGAGGAGAGAGCCGAGGCAAAAGTACCACAGCCAGAGGATTTGGCAGTGATTATCTACACCTCAGGAACTACATCGAAGCCTAAGGGCGTAATGCTCACTCACTACAACATTGCTGCACAGACAACCATCATCCCACCACTCTTCGACTATAATCAGGATGATGTATTGCTCTCTATCCTACCACTTGCACACACATACGAGTGTACACTTGGTATGATTTACCCATTCTCTCGTGGCGCACATATACATTACCTCGATCGTCCACCTACCGCATCGGCACTTATGCCTGCGTTGGCAGCTGTGCGACCTACGGTGATTGCCTCTGTGCCACTTATCATGGAGAAGATATATCGTGGCAAGGTGTTGCCTACATTCCAGAAGAAGGCAATACTAAGAAAGCTATACAGCTGGGACTGGTCGCGTAAGTTTTTGCACAAGGTTGCCGGCAAGCAGCTTAAGGAGCTCTTTGGTGGTCGTATGCGTTTCTTTGCTATCGGAGGTGCTAAGTTCGACTCTGAGGCTGAGCGTTTCCTCCTTGAGGCGGGATTCCCATATGGTATTGGCTATGGTCTTACTGAGACTGCTCCACTTGTAGCAGGTGCTGTAACCTCAATGGTTCGTATCGGCTCTACAGGTCCTGCACTTCCAGATGTACAGATACGCCTCGATAACGTCAACCCAGAGACACAGCAGGGCGAGATTGTGGTTAAAACGCCATGTTGCATGCAGGGTTACTACAAGAATGAGGCTGCAACAAAGGAGGCATTTACCGAGGATGGATGGTTCCGCACTGGTGATCTCGGCTATATCGCTGAGGATGGCTGGATCTTCATCAAGGGCCGCTTGAAGAATATGATTGTAGGACCATCGGGAGAGAACATCTACCCTGAGGATATCGAGGAGGTGCTTAATAGCAACCGCTTTGTTGCCGAGTCAGTAGTTACTGAGGAGGATGGCAAGTTGATTGCTCTCGTACACTTCGACACCACTGCTTTGGAGGAGGCATACGACGAGTTTAAGCATAAGGTTGCCACAAACGCCGAGCAGGTACAGCTTAAGATGGAGGAGATTAAGCGCGAGGTTTTGGAATATGTAAACTCTAAGGTTAATCGCTTCTCAAAGATTACAAAGGTTATAGATAACGAAGGTGAGTTTGAGAAGACTCCAACGAAGAAGATTCGTCGTTATAACCTCGGTAAGAATAAGAATAATGGTGGCGAAAATGCTTCAAACAAATAGCATTATCAACACCTTAGATATGTAGACTTTTTGTAGGGGAAGAGAAATTTCCCCTCAAAAAGTTTGCAGATTAAAAAATCTTATGTACTTTTGTGCGCTCTTAAAAGGAGTAGGGTTTATTAATGCTGTTATAGCTCAGTGGTAGAGCACTTCCTTGGTAAGGAAGAGGTCACGAGTTCAAGCCTCGTTAACAGCTCATGAGGGATAGCCGAAAGGTTATCCCTTATTTTGTTTATTATTTGCCACTTGACGACCTACTGCATGTAGATTCTCTCGTGCTACCGAGGGCTGCATAGCCTCACTGAGGGGCATACTATCTGGGGTGGCAGCATAGATTGCCTTAAAGAGGCTCGACCGAAGCTCGTCGCACCACGCAACACCACCACCCACAGCAATACAATCCACGCCATGTTGCTCTGCGCGACGAAGCACACCCGATGGTGCTTTACCCATAAGTGTCTGTGCATCGATACGTCCCTCGCCCGTAACTACGAGTGTAGCACCCTCCAACGAAGCATCAAAGTGAATAGTATCAAGAAGTAGCTCAATGCCAGACGTTAGGTATCGCCCCATAAACGCTACAAAAGCATACCCCACACCTCCAGCAGCACCTACGCCCGCAACATCCGAAGCTTCATAACTACAATAGTCGTTGCCTAACTCGGCATAGTGTTTAAGTGCGCTATCCAAACGCGCTACCATAGCATCATCAGCACCCTTCTGCGGAGCATAGACATACGACGCACCACGCGCGCCATATAGCGGATTATCGACATCCACAGCCACAGATATCTCGATATTCCTCAACACTATATCAACATCCTTATCAGAGACTTTTACGGCGTGCTCAAGAATATCAATTGAGCGCGTAAGCTCCTCGCCCACTGCATCATAGAAACGATATCCCAAGGCACGTAACATTCCTGCACCGCCATCCGTTGTGGCACTACCTCCAAGTCCCACAATTATACGTCTGCAACCGCGCGTTACGGCATCAAGGATAAGCTCGCCAGTGCCATAGGTCGTAGCAAGAAGAGGATTACGCTCCTCAGGCGCGAGGAGTGTTAACCCCGAAGCTGAGGCAAGAGATATTACCGCCATCTCGTTATCCACAATGGTATATCGCGCAACTATGGTACGACCCAACGGGTCTGATACCCTACACTCCACAATCTCGCCACCACGTGCCGCGGTGATGGCATCGGAAAATCCCTCGCCACCATCGGAAATTGAGAATATACGAATATCAGCATCGGGCGCAACGTCACGATAGCCCAACGCAAAAGCCTCGCCAGCCTCCATAGAGCTTAGCGAGCCCTTAAACGAGTCAAATGCCACAACAATTTTATCCATAGCACAAAGATAGTGTAACACGGCGACATACCAGTTACGATGTCAAAGATACACAAAAAGTGACGATATTTCAACTTAGGAGGTTGTCATTTATTAAGGAGCAATAGGTATTTATAAAGATGGATAGGTATAATGGGTAAAAAATCGCCTATAACTACCCATAAATACCTATCATTCACTATAACCACAGCGCACTTAGATAAAGCGTGCGCGTTGCCAGCGGCTACCGTTTGAGGTGGTTATCTCGCGCTCGACAACGCCGGTGAGTGCATCGGCAGCATCGTCATGGCGGTTAGCGCGAAACAAGCGGCGGTAGGTGACAAGATGCTGATAGAACTCGGACCAACGAAGATGCCAATCCTCAGGCATACGCACATTATGCAGAACCGTAGCCGAATTGGAGAGGATGCGCGCCTCCTTATTACCGCTCTGGTGGAACCACTCTACACGTGTGCGAGGGGCAAGGCGTTGCAGTGCTCGCGCAAAGCCACGACCTCCATTATTACTCTCGACATAGGCATAGCGAGTATCGGAACGCTCAAACATCGAAGCAACAAGGCTCTCGGTAAGCTCCATAGGCTCCTGGGTATAGACTATATCGGTGATATATATCACACCATCCATATCCACAACATAGGCGATAGAGCAGAGGTAGTCACCACCAGTATCTGCCGTATCGGTATAGCTCGCGCGAGTGACGATATCGCGCGGAAGCTCGGAATATGTCCGAAAGCCATCGCCATAAAGGAGACCCTCGCGTGTGGTGGGGTGACCCTGATACATAGCCTCGAAGCGCACGGCATCCAAGCGACGCTTAGCCTGGAGTAGCTCGACGCTCTGCTGTTCGGGCCACAGAGCCTCGCCCATCTGTCGCGGGTCGAGGTCGTTGGGTGGTGTAGCCTTAAGTGCCTCAAAATTCAGCACAAGCCACTCATCGCTCCCAACATCGTCGATATCACTCATAGAGGTCATAACACGGCATGGCTCCGTGCGACAGAGCGTGCCAATAAGATCCTCCTCGTGCCAGCGCGTGAAGACTATCAACTCGCGCGAAGCATTGTGCATACGCGTGCGAACAACAGAGGTATACCACTCCCAGCAATTCTCTCGCACAACAGGCGACTGAGCCTCCATAGCATCCTTATAGAGGTCATCGAGGATAAAACAGTCGACGCGGTTGCCCGTGAGTGAGCCCTCGCGACCTACACTTATAAGCTCCCCCTTATAACCGATAATCTCAACCTCATCCGAAGTACGGATATAACCTGCAGGTTTAGCACCCTGCTTAATGGTGGTATCGGGAAAAATCTCGCTATACTCCCTCGACTCCAAGATACGTTGAACACGTCGATTGAACTTCGACGCGAGTGTTCCAGAGTAGGAAGCAATAGCTATACGCATATCGGGATCAAGTCCGAGCATATAGGCAGGTAGCAGCGTGGTGGCTCCGACACTCTTGCCATGTTGCGGTGGCACAGTGACAATCAACTTGCGAATACGACCACGCGCGTATGCCTCCAATACAGCATAATAGGTACGATGAAAAGGTGTCATCTCAAGAAACGGATAGACGCTCATCGCAAACTCCTCAAATGAGGGTATGGCACGCTCCGCACCACACACCTCGCCAACCTTACTACTCTTCATCGCCAAGTAATAACAAATTTATCATCTCACGAAATGAAAAATCGTTCGTCACCTCATCGCCGCCAATCGTGGTCGACATCTCCCACCACACAGGAGTAACCCTTACAACAACATCCTTAGGCAAATCACCGCCCTGAATAGTATTGCGATGCACTACAACAGTAGTCCTCAACCTGCAACACACCTCATCATCATAACACAAGACTACCCCACTGAAGAAATCTCGGTCTCCAATAACCTCCATCAATCGCTCAGCAACCTGAAGATAAACATCATTTGAAAATTCGTACATAACTGATTAATTAGGGTTTATTAATTAAATTTTTTGTCTCAAACCTTGCAACTATAAAATAAATTGCTTAACTTTGCACAACAAAGATATATTCAATAATTTATCTTGTCAATAGTTTTGTACAATTATTTAATATAATATTTTCTTATATGGAGACGATAGGGCAGCGATTGAGACTTATACGTAAAGAGTTAAATATGACGCAAGAGCAACTGGCTCAGCATCTTGGCATAGGCAAAGCAGCTCTCTCGATGATTGAAACAGGAAAGGCTGGACTATCAACACGCAATAGAAACATCCTTGTTCAGGATTTTAACACCAACCCTGAGTGGATTGACAACGGAAAAGGTAAAATGTTTAACGCAGAGCCTGACTTCACGCCATATACTCACCGTACAGATAAGTCGCTTCCACTGCAGAGCGTTCCACTATACTCGATTGAGGGAACAGCAGGTTTAGTACCTATCTTTGCAGAGGGATCAACTGCTCAGCCAATAAACTATATTCACATACCAAACCTTCCAAAGTGCGATGGCGCAATATATGTTGTTGGCGATTCGATGTACCCTTTGCTCAAGAGTGGCGATATCATTCTTTACAAGCAGTTGCGCGATGTGAGAGATGTATTTTGGGGTGATATGTATCTCCTTTCGATAGATATGGATGGCGAGGAGTATATAACAGTTAAGTATGTTCAAAAGTCAGAGCACGAGGGATATATCCGACTCGTAAGCCAGAATCAGCACCACGCCGACAAGGAGATTGAGGTAAGCCGCATACGCGCAATCGCACTTATCAAAGCGTCGGTTCGTATGCATACAATCGGGTAATGATTTAGAAAGAGTAATAAGCAATAAAAATGGTGTTAAACAGATGTTTAACACCATTTTACAATATTATAAATCTCTACTTTTTATCGTAGACCAAGAACGCAAATGGCGACTCATACTCCTCGCCACGTTCAAAACACTCCTCCTTAACCAAGGTCCACTTACTATAATCAATCTCTGGGAACGAGGTATCGCCCTCATAATCTCGCTCTACGCGTGTGATATACATTCTGTCAGCAATATCCAACGACTGAGCATATATCTGAGCACCACCCATGATGAATATCTCCTCATCACCCTCAGCCATAGAGATAGCCTCCTCAAGTGAGTGTGCCGTGAATGCACCCTCAAACTCAACATCAGAGCGCGTAATAACAATATTCTTACGCTTAGGCAATGGCTTAGAACCCAACGACTCAAATGTTTTACGACCCATAATCACAGGATGACCAGATGTCGTCGTGCGGAAGAAGCGCATATCCTCCTTTATATGCCACAACAGCGAATTCTTATCGCCAATTGTGCCGTTCTGTGCAATTGCAACAATTATGCTTATCATATCAGTAATCTTTTAGAATGAAAGTGGAGCTTTAATTGCTGGATGTGGATCGTAGCCCTCCAACGTAAAGTCCTCATAGGTATAGTCGAAGATAGACGTAACATCAGGATTTAAGTGCATAACAGGGAGCTTTCGTGGCTCACGCGCAAGCTGCTCATGCGCCTGGTCGAGATGATTCAAATAGAGATGTGCATCTCCCAATGTATGGACGAACTCTCCTGGCTCAAGACCACACTCCTTGGCTATCATCATCGTAAGGAGTGCATACGATGCTATATTGAATGGCACGCCGAGGAATGTATCACCACTGCGCTGATACAACTGACACGACAACCTGCCCTCAGCCACAAAGAACTGGAACATAGTGTGGCAAGGAGGCAATGCCATACTATCAACATCGGCAACATTCCATGCCGAGACAATCATACGACGAGAGTTAGGATTCGTCTTTATTGTTTCGATGACCTTCTTAATCTGATCAATAGCACCGCCATCACCAGAGGGCCAGCTACGCCACTGATAGCCATAAACATTATTTAGATCGCCAAAGCGATAGCCCTCAATAGGCGACTCCACACCTGCGGCAGCGAGAAACGTATCTTTATCAACTGGCAGCACACCATGCTGCACACAAAGCTCATTATAGTAGCGGAAAGCATCACTATCCCAAATATGAACTCCATGATCTACAAGATACTTAATATTGGTATCGCCCTTCAAGAACCACAACAACTCGTAAATAACGCCCTTCAAGAAGAGCTTCTTTGTGGTAACCAAAGGGAAACCCTCACGAAGGTCGAAACGCATCTGATAGCCAAAGATACCCTTAGTACCTGTACCCGTTCTATCATCACGCACAACACCATCGCGACATATCTTATCCAACAATTCAAGATACTGTCTCATCTATATCAAATGTTTTAAGTTCGAGATTATTACTATCATCCATAACAATATACGTAGCTCGCGCGCCAGACCAATCGCTCATAAACAAAACATCCAAATCATCCTCCGTATGACGATAAGGAAGGTGCATGTGACCGAAGATATAAGCCAAAACATCGTTATTCTGACTGCGATGCTCACGCGCATAATCCACCAAGTAATGTAGATTATCTGCTGTTATATTCTCTGTGCTATGGCTTTTTCGAGACTTGCCACTCCACCACTGTCCGAACTTCAAAAAGAGGTCAGGATGAATAAGCCAACTGAATATTGCTCGTAGCACATTGGAGCGAAACGCCCTATTCATCAGCTTAAGCATAGGGTCACCATGGATGTTCATATTATCGCCATGAGCAAGATGAAGCTTCGCGCCATTTACGACCTCTACGCGAGGAGCACGTACCACCTCGATACCACACTCCTTCTCAAGATAGTCGTAGCACCACATGTCGTGGTTGCCTGCATAAAACACCACCTTAACGCCTCTATCAAACAATTGAGCAAGACGACCTAATACACGCACAAAACCCTGGGGAACGACACGTCGGTACTCAAACCAAAAGTCGAAGATATCGCCCATAAGATATATGCACGTAGCATCCTTAGCGATAGCATCCAACCATCGACAAAAAGCCTGTTCAGTGCGTTTTGCTTGCTTAGCATCGCCAGCACCGAGGTGTATGTCCGATACAAAATATATCATCCTATAGAAGAGCCTTGATTTCGCGTTCCAACGACTCAATATTAAGAGGTGCTACTCGAATATTGCCCTCACGGTCGATGATATATGCCTTTGGCAGAGTATCTACATTAAATAGAGTGAACACCTCGGCATGATTTCCTCCATATACCGAAATCCATGGATGCTTCTGCTGACGCACCGCCTCAATCCATACCGCCTCATCAGCATCTGCAGATACATGATATACCTCAAAGCCCTTATCATGGTAACGCTCATACAACGCCTTAAGGTCTGCATTTATATTGTTACACATAGCACTCTCCGAAATCCAGAAATAGAGCAATACTACATCGCCTGAGAGCGAAGCCAAACTATGCTTAGCATGATACATATCCTCAAGCTCAATATCAGGATATGACGCCAACTCAACGCGGTTTATAACATCTATCAACGTCTCATTATCGGCAATCTCACGCTCGATATTAGCGATATATGGTGAGTCTGGGTAGTTCGCCTTAAGACCATTGAGCACTGCGCTATAGTGTGCCATGGTGATACCATAGCCATCAAGCTGAGGGATATACTGCTCTGCCACAGCATGACGCATAGCATAGAGTGCCGCAAGCTTACCCTGATTAGAGCCTACGAAGCGTACCTGAGCCGTAATAGCCTCCTGCGCTGCACGGTAAGCCTCAACCTCTGAGTAACGCTCAGCAGTATTCAAACGCTCAGCGATAAGAGCCAAACGGTCACATGCACCGAAATATTCATGATTAAACTGACGAATCAACGCTGACTCCTCAGAACCCTCGACCACATAGTTAAGGAATATGTCGCCCGCAGCTTCAAGTCTGATATCATCACCAGGAGCCACAATAAGCGTAACAGGGCGATCATTGCCTGGGAAACACAATCTATAGAATCGTGGCGAGCTATCCTCCTCGATATTCAACGAGAAAGCAAAACCTCCATTATCCTGAAGTGCAGCACCATCAATACGCTCAGGCATAGCAAAGTTATCAGATATACGCTCAAGATATACAGAGTCTACATTGCTACCTACAAAACGACCCGAAATAGTTGTATTACCCTCACCGTGCTCGCTACCACACGAAACCAAGAGAGAGACAAAAGCAACAAGGGATAAAAGATATTTCTTCATACTTATTTAAATTCATTTTCTGCGAGGCTTCATCACAATATCACGATTGCCTCAACTATGGATAATTACTTATGTCCGTTGTGACGTTGATTATTCTTACTATTCTTCTGCACCTTATGACGGCTATTACTACGCTGCTGCACCTTACCTCGACGTTGTACGCGCGTTGCTGCACCCTGACGATACTCACTACGCATTGAGCTTATCTCCGAAAGGTCGATTTCGAGCTTATTATCTGCCATAAGATGTATATCACGAATGATAGAGTCGTTATTTGGATGCTCATTATTGAACTCATAACTCTTAGTTCGCATAAAACGCGCTACGTTGGCAATCTCACCCACCGCACGCGAAGGGTCACTATCCTCGGCTATAAGACGAACAAAACGCTGTGCATACTTACCATAGTGCTTAAACATAGCACGCGACTGAGGATATGATAGTTTTTGAGGTCTTAATGTCAAATCTTGGCGTGATGGTTGTGCGTATGGCGAGTCGACGTCTAACTGAAAATCTGACATTATGAAGAGATGATCCCAAAGCTTATGTTTGAAATCTTCGGTATCACGTAGCGTAGAATTGAGATTACCCATAACCGCAATGACAGCCTTAGCCTGTCGAGTGCGCTCCTGGCGATCCTCAATCTCCAAGAGCGAGTCAACCATCTCATGTATATGGCGACCATACTCTGGAAGATAGAGTCTACGACGTGTATAATTATAATTTTTTCTCATTTTGTAATGATGTTAATTCATAACTGATGAATATTACCCCAATAACGAAAAGCGCCTCCAATTTAGTGCTTATAGCTCATTATGATAACGGTACTACACCACACTGCGGGGGACTATTGCACCGATGACTAAAAGATATCATCTTTAACCATAAAACTTATGGTGTGCTTTAACCATACAAAGTAACTAAAAATAATTTATATAAACAAACTATGACAAAAATTTTACTTCTTTCACACTCCAAAAGCATGCTTAACTCATTAAGCGAACGACTAAGGTTTGAGAACTTCGATACATCGGAGGCTGACAACATAACATCGGCTACCGAGATGTACGACACAAACAACTTCGATGCCGCAATTGTTGATGGCGTGATGGAGCTTAAGGATATAGGACTACCAACAATCGTCGTGGCACAAAAAGCAGATGTTAATAGTGCTATAGAGGCTCTCCGCAGTGGTGCTATCGACTATCTCAGTACCCCAATAGACATGAACCGTCTACTCACAACCCTGCGCAACATACATAGCGACGATATACCCACCGAGCATCTTCGAACGCGCACCTCGCGTCACAACGCAAAACGCACGAACTATGCCACACAACCCATCATAGGACACTCCGAAGCTATCGAGCATGTACGAATGATGATTAAGCGCGTGGCACCTTCAGATGCAAGAGTGCTGGTACTCGGCGAGAATGGCACAGGCAAGGAGCTTGTAGCGCGGTGGCTACATATTAAGAGCCTACGCGCAAATGCTCCGTTTATAGAGGTAAACTGCGCCGCGATACCCGCAGAGCTTATCGAGAGCGAACTTTTTGGTCACGAAAAGGGCTCGTTTACCTCGGCAGTAAAACAACGTAAAGGCAAGTTTGAGCTTGCTGATGGAGGGACACTCTTTATGGATGAGATAGGCGACATGTCGCTATCGGCACAGGCGAAGGTACTACGCGCACTGCAGGAGAATAAGATAACACGTGTGGGCGGAGACAAGGATATAGCTGTGGATGTGCGCGTTGTGGCGGCGACGAACAAGGATATACGCCACGAGATTCGTGAGGGCAACTTCCGTGAAGACCTCTATCATCGACTAAGCGTAATAGAGATAGAGGTACCGCCCCTTCGAGAACGCCGCGGAGATATAGGACTACTCGTTGACCACTTTTTAGAGGAGATATGCTCGCGACATAATATTGAGACTAAGAGCATTGAGCGAGAGGCAATAGATATCCTCGCTTCACGAGAGTGGACGGGAAATATCCGCGAGCTACATAATGTCGTTGAGAGACTTGTAATCCTCAGCGACACAACAATCACAGCCGATTCAGTACAGATGTACTGCAAAGCGAAGTGAAAGGTGAAAAGTGAAAAGTGAAAGGTAAAAAGTAAGGTGCGCTGAAGCGCAGAAGTTTATTATAGGGAGGTTAAAGAAATTAGTGAATTTAAAGAAGTTAAGGATTACTCCTTAAACTCACTAAACTCCTTAAATTCCTTAACACACTACCACCCAGCGAGACTAATTTCTTGTCAGAAGGGGTAAGATGTGTTACATCACAAAAGCATCCCACCTGGGATAGTACACGAGGTACAGCCCAGGTGGGATAACTTTTAGGGATGTGACGCAGATTGCGCCTTATCACAAGAAATTAGAAGTGGAATACACAAGAAACACCAAAATTAGCAAAACCCAAGTCACGGAAAGCTGCGTGAGAGTGACCACCAGCATAACCAATACCAGGACCAATTACAGGTGTATAATCTACTGATACACTTATAGGTGCATTATTAAACTTAATACCCAAACGAGCCAAACCAGCAATACCAACATATGCATAGTGAGCCTTACCACCAACGTTTAGACCAACACCAGCATCGAAGAACCACTTACCAGCTCTTGGAGTCCAGTCCATAGTACATATCTGCCAGTTGTGCAAGACTGTGAAATCTGCAGATACGCTACCAAGCCACGATGCACCAAAACGACCCTCGAAATAGTCATTACCATTATAGGAATATGTACCTACAGCCTGGAATCCAGAACCCAAACGAGCACCCGCTGACCAATCCTGTGCCGACACTCCAGCTACGCATAGTATAGCAAAAATAGCAAGCAAAAATTTTTTCATAACATTCTGTTTTTAAGTTTAACTCTTCTATTTCAAATACAAATATAACATTAAATTATAAAACCTCAAATATTATTCAACAGAAAGTTAAATAACATAAATAAAAAATTTTTATACCTTTTATATATAGAACAACATATCAATAAGTGTACAAAAGGATATGAACAACATTGAACTACCTCGTAACACAACAAAAAAATAGCCAAGAAGCATCAATACTTCTCAGCTATTTATGATACAAACGCAACGACTATAATTATCGTTTTGTCTTATATGCTGCACGATAACTACCACGCGCCATCTTCTGAAGCTTATTCTTGATGAGATTCTTACGAATAGGAGCAAGGTGGTCAGTAAATACAAGACCCTCGATATGGTCATACTCGTGCTGAATAACACGTGCTGGCTTACCTGTAAACTCCTCGTCGTGCTCAACAAAGTTCTCATCGAGGTAGCGCATACGGATAGAGACAGGACGGCGCACATTCTCGTGCAATCCAGGGAGTGACAAGCAGCCCTCCTCGAAGAGCGATGTCTCCTCAGAACGCTCATAAATCTCGGCATTGATGAAGACGCGCTTGAACTCTGCCAACTCAGGATTCTCCTCGCCCCAAGGTGTGCAGTCCACGATGAAGAGGCGGATATTCTTGCCAATCTGTGGTGCTGCAAGACCCACACCCTCAGCCTCGCCAAGAGTAATCCACATATCCTCAAGAAGCTTCTTAAGCTCTGGATACTCAGGAGTTATATCTTCGGATACGTTACGCAACACCTGCGAGCCGTATATAACGATTGGATAAATCATAACTTACTTTATTTCTTACGTTTACATTCCTACTGAAGCCATATAATCCTGCAAGATTATCGCTGCCGACACCTTATCTACAAGGCTCTTATCACGGCGTGCCATCTTACCGATACCACTCTCGCGGATAGTGCGCTGTGCGAGTACCGAGGTGAAACGCTCATCATACGCCACAACCTGCTTATCGGGGTAGGCATGACGCAAGCGACCCATAAGTGGCTGTATGAAGCGCATGGTCTCCGATGGCTCACCATTCATCTGGCGTGGGTGACCGACAACGATTGTCGATACATCCTCCTTAGCGAAATACTCCGCAAGGTAACGCTCCAGCTGCTTGGTCTCCACAGTCTCCAAAGGCGAGGCGATGATACCCAGAGGGTCGGTCACCGCCAAACCTGTGCGCTTTGTGCCGTAGTCTATGGCAATCAGTCGAGCCATTAAGCCTCCTTAATCTTCTTGAACAACTCGCGGAACGATACCTCCTTCTCGATCAAAGCTCGCAAATCCTCAATCTTAACACGCTCCTGAGCCATAGTATCGCGGTGACGAACTGTTACCATACCATCGGTCAAGGTATCGTGGTCTACAGTAACACAGAATGGAGTACCGATAGCATCCTGACGGCGGTAGCGCTTACCGATAGAGTCCTTCTCGTCGTAAACAACATTATAATCGTACTTTAAATCGTCGATAATCTGACGTGCCACCTCTGGGAGACCATCCTTCTTAACAAGAGGCATTACAGCAACCTTTGTAGGAGCAAGAGCTGCTGGGATACGCAATACTACACGCTCCTCGCCATTCTCCAACTTCTCCTCGCAGTATGCCGCAGACATAATCTGCAAGAACATACGGTCAACACCGA